>NZ_JCALCV010000003.1:0-355900 GCF_059812525.1 Mycobacterium sp. NGS51 | reverse complement strand
GAGTGTCGATTCAACCGCAGTTCGGATCGGGCCGCTCAAACCCCATCGCACCCCTCGATCGGCTCACCCATAGCGGTGTGCTCGACCGGTTAGGGCCGCAGACAAACGATCTAGTCACCTGGCGAGACCTGACTGCGCTGCCCTGCTCGCACCCACACTGCTGCTCTGTCGGCTACTTGCTGCGCGACGATTCCGGCAAGTGGCGCTCGCTGGTCTCGCTCATCGGCCACGACACTCTCAAAGACAGGCTCGGCCTGGTCGCAAACCGCATCGCCGACACCGAGATACCGCAAGAATTGCGCCTGGCGGTGCGCGAATCACTTCTAGGACTGCTGTCTGAGCAGTCCTCGCTGTCGCACCCGCAGATCGGCGAGATCTGGCGCAGCATTTGCGAAAATTGTGACCTCGGCATGCCCACCCTTCTGACGCTGGCATCGACCGCCTTGCCCGGTAGACGGCACAAACTGCGGCGACTGCTCGGTGAACGGGTCGTGCGCATCAGCGTCAAACCCTTCATGGACATCTCGACCATGATCGAAGAACGCCTGGCCCAGTGTTGCGTGCACGTCGGGACCCGCTCGTCGCAGGACCAGTGCGCGCCGTTTTGCGCCGTGCAGGCCTGGCCGCAACTGGGCCGCCAACGGCTATCAGTGTCTGCCGGACAACCGCTGCCGCTGTTAGCGACGTAACACCGCGGAGTCCTTGTACAGGAACGCGATCACACGACAGCGGAATGCGCAAGGTGACCACCTGGGCAGGTGTGTTGTCGGCCGCGGCGCATCGACCGGGCTGCGACGTCACCGCGCGACCGCTGATCTCGTCGGGTGCTTCGAGCGCTGCGTAGGCCGGCGGGATCGGTGAAAATCCATTACCACCATCTGTTCCCCGCGCCTCCGGTGAAGCTGTCATCACCGGGTAAGGCGACTAGCCGTAGGACTGCTAGCCGTAGTAGGCGAAGCTACATGTGGGCCGTGGTTCGGTCTTGAAGGACACCAACTTGTCGCCATCCATGATGATGGTGCAGGTCAGTTCCGTGTCCCCACCGTCCGCGGATACCTGCGACTCGACTTCGTCGTACACGGTGTACCGCTTTTCCCACGGCAGCGTCACATTGGTCTCCGTCTGCTCTGGACCTTCGTTGATCCGGTAGCGGATCGTCACCACGGCACTGCCGCCCATTACCTTCATCACGGCCGTACCCACTGGCTTGCGCGTGGGCGCCTCTGACGTCGTGGTTTGCGAAGTCAACGGACCGCTGGTGGTGTCCGCCACTGGCGTTCCGGTGATCTTTGTGGTGCATCCCGCCGCCGCAACGCCAGCGGATATGACGGCGATTACGCCGACGGCGTAGCGGCACGGACGCATGGCCACAGGGTACGACGGTCGACTCCCTTGTCGGGTTGAAAGCACCGAAACTCCTTGGTGCTGAACTGCTAAGCACTCACGCTTTCGGTCAGGGTATCCACGATCTTCATCGTCTCGACACTGACGGTGGTGATCTTCTTGATGAGGTCGACGATGTAGGTCGGATCGTCGTGTTCGTCGCACCAACCGTTGGGATCGTTCACGATTCCGGAGGCCTTGTCGGTGCTGACTCGGTAGCGGTCGATGAGCCAACCGAGTGCCGAGCGTGAGCCGAGCATGTATCGATCGGCCTCGCCCGGAATTCCCGCGATGGTGACCTTGCCGTTGTAGACGATTGCGGAGTGGTCGGCCTTGGACAACCATCTCATCTTCTGCACTCGCCAGGTCTCGCGGTCGGTAGGATCGGCACCCGGCTTCAGTTGCACCTCAAGGGGATACGGGTCGACGGACTCATATCCCGCGTGCAGTTCGGCGAGCCTGCGGCCAGCGGTGGCCAGCTGCTCGAAGCGCTCGCGGGTTTCCGGTGTCGGGATGTGTGGGAGCATCTTCTTGAGATCGGCCGCATACGTCTCGCGGTACGCCGGATCGTGCAGCAGCCCGTAGACGTAGTAGAAGATGTCGTCCTTGGTGACCTGATCGCCGACCGCATTGCGGTACAGCTTCAGGATGTTGTCGGTGATGTTGTCGACGCGGCGGTAGCCGTACTCATCAACATCTGCCGTGTCGGCGGCGTTGAAATCTAGCTCGTCATCAAGGGACTCGGCCTTAACGAAGGTCCAGCGGGGGAAGAACTGCCCCGAACTCCCAGCGCCAGTCACATGCGCGTTTGGGATCGCATCGAGCATGAGCACCGAGAACGGAACTGTTGATCCTTCACCGACCTGGTATATGCCCACATTTCGGGTATGTGGCGCGTTCGGCGGAAACAGCCGAGGAAGCTGATATACGTACTCGTTCATCAGTCGATCGAAGTACAGATACTGTCTGAAGAACGGCCGGTATGCGCTCAGGACGATATGGGTCGGGTCGAACGCCAAGGTTTGCTCTCGATTCCTGGCATTTCTGAGTCCCCGGCTCCAACTGATCCTTGTCGGATCGCTGTCGCCTGGGTCACCGGACGATGAAACAGAGGTATCTGCCGACACACTTCCGTTGTATGCGTCGATCATCCGCGTGACATTTCCGCTGAGGTTGGCTCGGCTAGAGTTATATACCCATGCGTCTCGCGCAGTCGTAACCCCGGACGAGAGATCAGAAAACACCGGTGGCGCCGCTGATGTATTCTTTCTGGCGGCTATGGGCGGATAGGACGCGAACGCCGTGTCGCGCTGATTGATCCAGTCGCCGTAGCTGTTGGGCAGTATCGATTGCCAGTCGACAGTGTCCAACTCGCTGTCTCGGGCAATCCGCAGCTTTTCTTCCCGGCTCAAGTAATCGCCGATGTCGTGGTAGAAGATGTCGCACGATCCGGTGTGTGCCGGGTCCTTGACTGCGATCAAAATGGCAACGGTGTTGCGGCTGCCACCGCCGAAGACCTTGCCGCCTTCTTTTCGCGAAAGCTCGCCAGCTGTACGTTGATTGCCCCGCAGGTTGTAGACATAGATCGCTGAGGACTCGTCCACTAACGAAAGTCGCAGTCCATCATGACTATTGCCGTCAATCCAGCCGCCGTTGCTAACGAAGGCAACGAGGCCATGGCCGCCGATACGGTCAGTTGCCCAGCGGAAGGCACGAACGTAAGAGTCGTACAAGGTCCTTTGGTTGGTCGCTGTAGACCGTTTCGCGTATGTCTGCTCGATCCGGCCGTCCAGCGTCGGGTACTTCACGTTCGCGTTAAGGTCGTTGGCGCTGGTCTGCCCGACTGAATACGGCGGATTGCCAACGATGACACTGATCGGCGTCTCCAACTGCCGCTGGATACGAGCATTGTTGTACGGGAACATGATTGCGTCCATGGAATCGCCGGCCTCGGAAATCTGGAAGGTATCGGCCAACGCGATGCCGGTGAACGACTCGTAGCTGTCAGCGCCCGCCAGAGCGTGGTAGGTGGTTTCGATGTTGACCGCGGCGATGTAGTACGCCAGCAGCATGATCTCGTTGGCGTGCAACTCATTGGCATACTTGCGGGCCAAATCGTCGGCCTTGATCAGACCGGACTGCAGCAGCCGAGTCATGAACGTCCCGGTCCCGGCGAACCCATCGAGAATGTGCACGCCTTCGTCCGTCAGCCCGCGGCCGAAGTGGTGGCGCATCACGGTGTCTGCTGACCGCAGAATGAAGTCGACGATTTCGGTGGGCGTGTAGACGATTCCGAGTGCCTCGGCCTGCTTCTTGAAACCGATGCGGAAGAATTTCTCGTACAGCTCGGCGATCACCTGCTGCTTGCCCTCGGCACTGGTAACCTCGGCGGCGCGGCGACGCACCGAGGCGTAAAACCCCTCCAACCGTTGGGTTTCGGCTTCCAGGCCGCTGCCGCCGAGTGTGCCGACCATGTTCTGCATGGTCTGTGACACCGGGTTGTGCGAGGTGAAGTCGTGCTCGGCGAACAGGGCATCGAACACCGGCCGAGTGATCAGGTGTTGCGAGAGCATGCTGATCGCATCGTCTGGGGTGATCGAATCGTTGAGGTTATCGCGCAGCCCCGCCAGGAACTGATCGAATGCGCCCGCGACTTCTAGCGTCGCCCCGTCGAGCAGCGCCTTGATGCGGGTGGTCAGCGTGCCCGCGATGTCGGACACGTCGGCCGCCCACTGCTCCCAGTACGTGCGGGTTCCGACCTTGTCGACGATGCGGGTATAGATCGCTTCCTGCCACTTCGACAGCGAGAACAGCGCCATCTGGGTGACAGCAGCGCCTCCAGCAGCAACAGGCTCCTCGGTGGTGGGCCCGATGTGGTCGCCGAGCAGCTGGTTGGTGCCTTCGCCGGTTTTCTTCATGGTCGACGACATGTTGAGCGCGAGGCTGTTGACCATCGCGTCGAAGCGTTCGTCGTGGGAACGCAAGGCATTGAGGACCTGCCAGACCACCTTGAACCTGCGGTTGTCGGCTAGTGCAGCCGACGGCTCGAGACCGGCCGGCACCGCCACCGGCAAGATCACGTAGCCATATTCTTTGTGCGGCGCCCTGCGCATCACCCGGCCGACCGACTGCACGACGTCGACGACCGAATTGCGGGGGTTGAGGAACAGCACCGCATCGAGCGCGGGCACGTCCACACCCTCGGACAGACACCGGGCGTTGGACAAGATGCGGCATTCGTCTTCGGCAACAGGAGCTTTCAACCAGGCCAGTTTGGCGTCACGGGCCAGCGCGTTGAAGGTCCCGTCGACGTGTTCGACCGCGCATTTCAAACCGCGGTTGGTGTCGTCGACTCGCTGGCCGTCGTTTTCGCTTTCGTCGAGCAGACCCTGATACGCCTCAACCACTTTGGGGAACATCTCGGCGATCTGCTTGGAGGTGACGATGTCGCGGGCGAACGCGACGGCCCGGCGCATCGGTGACTCACCAGGAACAAAGCTCGTACCGTCGGGCGCGGTTCCCGCGCGCTTGGCCAGCCCGTTCCAGCATCCGACGATCTTCGACGCGTCATCGAGCATGAACTCATGACCGTGCGCGGCAAGATCCCGCTGAAGCCGAGGCGCGATCACCGACTCGTCGATGGTCAACACCAGCACCTTGTAGTCGGTGAGCAGGCCGCGCTCGACAGCCTCACCGAAGGTCAGCCGATGAAACTCCGGGCCAAAGGTGTGCTCGTCGTCCATCGACACCAACTCAGCGGAATGCTGCTGCGCCTTGTCCTTGACGTTGTCGTCGAAAATCCGTGGCGTGGCGGTCATGTAGAGCCGGCGAGCAGCTTTGAGATAGTCAGCGTCGTGCACCCGAACGAAGTTGGACTCGTCGTCACCGGCCAGCGTTACCCCGGTGGTGCGGTGCGCCTCGTCGCAGATCACCAGGTCGAACTCGTCGAGCCCGAGGCTCTGCGCCTGTGCAACAACGGGTAAAGACTGGTACGTGCAGAACACCACCGTCAACCCCTGCGCACGCTTGCGGTGCTGCATGTCGTGCGTAAGCCGCTGCGGATCGGTGGTGACCGGAATCGGCACGTCGTGCACGTTGTAATCCTCGGTCGACCGCGACACCTTGGTGTCCGAGCACACCGCGAACGCCCGCAGGTCCAACTCGCACTGGGCCGTCCATTCCCGCAGCGTCTGGCTCAACAGCGAAATCGACGGCACCAGAAACAGAATCCGTGCGCTGTCGCCCTTGTCCCGCGCGGTGCGTTCGGCGATCTTCAGCGCGGTGAAGGTCTTGCCGGTTCCGCACGCCATCACCAGCTTGCCGCGGTCGTTGCCGATACCGAATCCGCGGAACACCGCCTGGATCGCCTGCTGCTGATGCGGCCTGGGGCCGTAGCGCTTGGCCGGTGACAGGCTCACCTGAATCTGTCCTTGCGGCCAGGCAATGTCCCAGTCGATTGGCGACTCGGCGATCTCGGCCAACCCGATCCGCTGCACCGGGATTGTCTGGCCGTCCAACGCATCCTCGGCGTGGGGGCTCCACCGGTCGGTGGTCGAGATGATCACCCGATTGCTGAAACCCGTCTTGCCCGATGCGGTGAAGAAGGAGTCGATGTCTTCCTTTTTCAGGGTGTGGGTGGGCTCGTAGAACTTGCACTGGATTGCGGTGTATTCACCGGTGCCACGCGCGCGGGCCACCAGGTCGATGCCGGTGTCGGGTTTACCCTTGCGTCCCGGCCAATCGATCCAGCGCCACACCTCGTCGTAGTGCTGAGACAGCATCGGGTCCAGCTCGAAGTAGCGCACCATCAACTGTTCGAACTTGGTGCCGCGTTCGGAATTGGACGGCGCTTTCCGGAACGCTTCAATGACCTCGTGTACGGATCCCATTACCGGCCGGTCCCCTTTACGCGCTGCCGCGGATGTCAATCTCGACGAACATACTGCGTCCCACCGACGGCGCGGTCAGCTTCACGGGGTATCGATGTCAGCCTGGACGTCTTTGATCCTGCGGACCAGCCGCATCGAGGCCTCGACCGGCGCGCGGGTGAAGCCGTAGTGCTCGTAGAAGCCCACAGCTGCGGCATCGATGGCGTCAACCACGAGGTAGCGAGCGGCGACAGTTCGCGTTGCAGACAACACGCGTTGGTAGGCGTCGAAGAGCAGCTGCCCGCCGAAACCCCGGCCATGCAGACTCCTGTCGAGTGCGAGCTTGCCGAGCAGGACCGCCGGGATGCGCTCCGGCATGCCCAGCGCGAGACGACGTGGCAGGTCTGCGGCCACGACTTCGTGTGCCGACAGCGTGAAGTACGCCAGCACCGCAGTGTCGGCATCTTGGGTCCACACGAATACCTGGGCGGTGCGCTTAGCCTGTGCGGTTTTTGCGTGCCGGGTGAGCCACACATTGAGTGTCGGCTGCCCACAGTCGAACATCTCAGCAAAGTGGTGTTCGCCGTAGGTAGCACAGACGAACACCGGCCCGGCTCAGGCGTGCCGGGAGATCCGCGACGAGCGCGCAACCCGCCGCATTGCTTCATTAGGATGCGGTGGCTCGGACAGCGCATCGAACATCACATCGAAGAAGTCGGCAGGTACCGTCGTCTGCCGAGACAGCACGGACTCCGCCCGCTCCTCGGCTGCCGACAACACGAACTCAGTCAGCGACTCATGCTCCATCTCTGCTGCAGAGCGCAATCGCGCCTGCATATCGGCCCTCACTCGGAAGTGGAGCCGTTCTGTGCTTGCCATGTCCATTCACCCCTGTGCGCCAATTGTACACACGGGTCGCTTATGGCAGTGGCCTCACTGCTGTTCCAGGGCCTGGGCGACCGAACCTACAACGTCACCCCGAGCAGCGCGTCTACCGCGGTGGCCACAAGCAGCGGTGCATCCGTGTCGTGGCCGCCGTAGTCGAGCGCGTCGATGACCCAACCGTCTAGGGCCGCAAGGGCTTTGGGTGTATCGAGGTCGTCGGCCAGGTAGCGGCGCAGCCGGGCGATGGTGTCGGCGGCGTCTGGGCCGGCCGGCAACGCGGCAGCCGCACGCCACCGATCCAGTCGTGCGATGGCCTCGTCCAGCACCTGGGCGTTCCAGTAGCGGTCGGCGCGGTAGTGACCGGCCAGCAGGCCCAGCCGGATCGCCGACGGTTCGACGCCTTGGTTGCGCAGCGCCGACACCAGCACCAGGTTGCCGCGGCTCTTGGACATCTTCTGCCCGTCCCAGCCGATCATCCCGGCGTGGACATAGTGGCGGGCGAATCGCCGTTCGCCGCTGACGCATTCGGCGTGCGCGGCGGTGAATTCGTGATGCGGAAAGATCAGGTCGGTGCCGCCGCCCTGGATGTCCAGGCCGGTGCCGATGCGGCTGAGTGCGATTGCGGCGCATTCCACATGCCATCCCGGCCGGCCCGGGCCGAACGGCGACGGCCAACTGGGTTCTCCGGCCCGCGCCGCACGCCACAACAGCGCGTCGAGCTGGTCGACCTTGCCGGGCCGGTCCGGGTCGCCGCCGCGCTCGGCGAACAACCCCAGCATGGTGTCGCGGTCGTAACCCGATTCGTAGCCGAATTGCGGCGCGGCGTCCGCGCGAAAATAGACGTCGGGGTAGTCAGGGTCGTCGACGATGTAGGCCGCCCCGGCGGCCAGCATCTTCTCGACCAGCTCGACCACTTCGTCGATGGCCTCGGTGGCGGCGACATACTCGCGCGGCGGCAGCACCCGCAGCGCGGTCATGTCGTCGCGGAACAGGCCGACCTCGCGCGCGGCCAGCTCGCGCCAGTCCACGCCGTCGCGGTTGGCCCGTTCAAACAGCGGATCGTCGACATCGGTGACGTTCTGCACGTAATGGACGTCGTGCCCAAGGTCCAGCCACAGCCGATAAATCAGGTCGAACGTCAGGTAGGTGGCGGCATGCCCGAGATGGGTGGCGTCGTAGGGGGTGATGCCGCAGACGTACATGGTGGCGGTGCGCCCGGCTGCCACCGGTCGCACCTGCCGATCGGAGGTGTCATACAGCCGCAGCTCCGGACCACGGCCCGGCAAGGCCGGCGGCGGTGGACAGGGCCAGGACTGCATACCCTCGACTGTAAAGCGACACTGAGGCGTTGGGTCAGCCGGCCAGCCGGATGGCGCCGCCGTTGGATGGCGGCGACCCGCTACACCCGGCTACGCCGCGCTTGCGATCGCCGCCAGCAGCACGTCGGCCAGCTCGGGCCGGCACATCAGGAAGTCCGGCAGGTAGGGATCGGGCCGGTTGTAGATCAGCTCGGAGCCGTCGAGCCGCGACGCGTGCATGCCCGCCGCCAGCACCACGCCCGCCGGTGCCGCCGAATCCCACTCCCACTGGCCGCCGGCATGGACGTAGGCATCGGCGTCGCCGCGCACCAGCGACATCGCTTTGGCGCCGGCCGAGCCGATCCGCACCAGTTCGATATCCAACCGCTCGGCCAGCCGGTACAGCACCGCCGGTGGCCGGTTGGAGCTGGCGGTGACCCGGATCGGGCCTGACCGTGTCGAGGTGTCGGCGCTGACGGTGTCGCTGGCATACAGCTCGCCCATCGCGGGCAGCGCGACTGCCGCGTCGGTGATCGCGCCGTGCGGGCCGCCGTCGCGGCGCCACAACGCGACGTGCACGGCCCAATCGTCTCGGCCGGGCGTGGAGAACTCGCGGGTGCCGTCGAGTGGATCGACGATCCACACCCGATCGGCGCGCAGCCGGGACAGGTCGTCGTGGGCTTCCTCGGATAGCACCGCGTCGCCGGGCCGCTCGGCGTGCAGTCGCCGCAGCAGCAGGGCGTTGGCCCCGGTATCACCGGCATCGCCGAGCATCCACGGATAGTCGAACCCGACCTGCTCGCGCACCGCCAGCAGCAGCTGCCCGGCGTCGGCGGCCAAATCGGCGGCCAGCGCTGCGTCAGTCTGCTCTGGGCTCACCCGGACCAGTATCGCCGAGGGTCAGGACTTTTCCGCAATCCACTCGGTGGTGAAGCGCTGAAAGTTCTTGAGGTCGTCGTCGAGCAGGCTGCCGACGTAACGTTCGAACTTGCCGCCGACGAGCGGAATCTTGACCTCGACGGTGGTGGTGACGTCCATCCGCGAGCCATTGCTCACCGGCACCAGCAACGCCTTCCCGAGGCCCGACGCCGGTAGCCGGGAAACGGCCACGTTGATCTCGCCGCGCACCCGGTCGCCGTCACGGCCCCACCGCTGGGTCTGCGAGAATTTGAGGTCACCGCCCGTCAACTTGGTGATCGCCTTGGGCAGCCGTTCGCCCAGGAAGCTGATGCTGACGTTCGCCGTGACGGAGTCGTCTGCGTCGATGATCAGCGAGTCGAGCTTGGCGTTGGGGTTACCGGTGGCGGTCACCCTCGCCTGCCAGTACTCCTCGTCGCAGAAGGTCGAAAAGATCTGGTCGACGCTGTCCGGGAAATCTACTGACGACTCGAAAGAACGCGGCATGTCGAACCACGCTACTGGCTCAGAAAGCCGGCCACGGAATCGGGCGGTGCCGGTCCGGACTGGGCATCACCGGGTTGTCCAGCAGCGTTCGGGCGCGGCGCCGTAGCGCGGTGATTTCGGCAGCGGTGATGTGGGCGGCCAACGCGTCACCGAGGCCGTCGTCCAGCGCGTCGACCAGTCCGGTCAGCGCATCGAGGGTGCCGTCGTCGACGGGCTTGCCGGCCCAGCCCCACAGCACCGTGCGCAGTTTGTCCTCGACGTGCAGGCAGACCCCGTGGTCGACGCCGTACACGTACCCCTCAACGTCACGCAGGACGTGGCCGCCCTTGCGGTCGGCGTTGTTGACGAGCACGTCGAACACTGCCATCCGCCACAACCGGATGTCGTCGGCATGCATCAACACCACTTCGTCACCGGCGTAGTCGTAGGCGCGCAGCACCGGCAGATAGCCCGCCGGCGGCTTGCCGGCCGGAAACAGGTCGACCAGATCCGGTCGAGGCTCGCGGTCGGTGTCTGGTGTGTCACCGGGTTGGTCCACCCAAAGTTGCAGCATGCCGCGACCGGCCGGTCCGAGTCGAATGATGGTGTAGGGCACGATGTTCCAGCCCAGCTGCTCGGAAATCAGGTACGCGCCGACTTCTCGGCCGGCCAGGGTGCCGTCCGGAAAATCCCACAGCGGCTGTTCACCGGCGACCGGCTTGTAGACGCAGTGCACGCTGCGCTCACCCAGTGTCGACTCGCACAGAAAGGTGGCGTTGCTCGCCGAGCGAATGCGTCCGAGGACCGTCAGCTCGCCGCGACGCAACACCTCACGGTCATCAGTCCTCGGCGTCATCGTCAGACCCGAGCAATGCGCTGCGCCGGTACCCGTTGGTGCGCGCACAGATATGTCCCTCAGGGTCCAGCGGTTCATCACACAACGGGCAGGGCGGGCGCCCTGCGGAGATGACACGGTTGGAGCGGGTCGCGAATTGGCGCGCCGACTCGGGCGTCAGGAACACCCGCACCGCGTCAGGGCCCTCATCGGTGTCATCGAGCACCACCGATGCGTCGAACTCGGTGTCGGTGACCGCCAGCAATTCGACCACCACGGTCTGCGCTTCGGAATCCCAGCCCAAACCCATGGTGCCGACCCTGAACTCGGCGTCGACCGGCGTGATCAGCGGGCTGAGGTCCTCGACGTCGGTGGTCTCCGGCGGCACCGGTGTCCCGAATCTGCGGTTGACCTCGAGCAATAGCGCGCCGATGCGCTCGGCGAGCACCGCGACCTGTTGCTTCTCCAGCACTACCGAGACCACCCGGGCGTCATGAACTGCCTGCAGGTAGAAGGTGCGGTTTCCGGGCTGGCCGACGGTCCCGGCGACGAACCGGTCGGGAGTCCGGAAGACGTGGATTGCGCGAGACATGGCATCTCCAAAATAGCGGCTGTTGCCGCACCGTCGTAATGCCTCAGCAGTACCCGCTGCGGCGAGATTCACTCGGTGGAGCCACCCACCACCGCATCACCGGGCGGCGTTTGCGCATCCGACGATGCAGGCGTCACCAGCGCGGACGTCAGCCGCGGACCGGTGTGGTTGACGTGTATCACGAATGGGCGCAGCGCGGTGTAGCGGATCACGCTCATCGACGCCGGGTCGGCGGTGATCCGCTGGAAGCTGTCCAAGTGCAGGCCCAGCGCATCAGCGACGACCGCCTTGATGACGTCGCCGTGGGTGCAGGCCAGCCACAGCGCATCGCCACCATGCTGATCGGCCAGTTGCCGGTCATACCCGCGGATGGCGGCTACCGCACGCGCCTGGACCTGCGCCAGTCCCTCACCACCGGGAAACACCGCGGCGCTCGGCTGGGCCTGCACCACCTTCCACAGCGATTCTTTGGTCAAGTCGGCGATTTTGCGGCCGGTCCAGTCGCCGTAGTCGACCTCGGACAGTCGTTCGTCGACGACCGGTGCCAGATCCCGTGCGTCAGCAAGTGGTTCAACGGTGCGCAGGCACCGCAGCAGCGGCGAGCACACCACCGCCCGGACCGGAAGGTCGCCGATCCGCTCGACCAGGTCTGCAGACTGTTCGCGGCCCTTGTCGTCGAGGTCGACGCCCTCGGATCGGCCGGCCAGGATGTGCGCGGTGTTGGACGTGGACCGCCCGTGCCGCAACAGGATGACGGTCATATCGCACTCACCACACCCGTCGCCAGCAGGGCCAGAACAGTGATCCCCGCGATCACCCGGTAGCCGACAAACCAATACATGCTGTGCCGCACCAAAAACCGGAGGAACCACGCCACCGCGGCGAACCCGACGACAAACGCGATCAGGGTGGCGACCAACAGTTGCGCGCCGGTGGCACTCATCCCCTCGTGTACCGGATGGAAGGCGTCCGGCAGCGAGAACAACCCGGAGGCGAAGACCGCCGGGATCGCCAGCAGGAAGCCGAACCGTGCGGCCAACTCGCGGTCGAGTCCCATAAATAGCCCTGCGCTGATGGTCGCGCCGGACCGCGAGACCCCGGGGATCAGTGCCAGCGTCTGCGCACAACCCACCACGACGGCGTCGCGCCAGGTCAACTGTTCGACGTGGCGGACCTGCCGGCCGAGATACTCGGCGGCCGCGATCACCGCTGAAAACACCACCAGCGCCGTCGCCACCACCCAGAGATTGCGCGCCCCCGAGCGGATCTGGTCGGTGAACACCAGGCCCAGCACACAGATCGGGATCGTGCCGATGATCACATACCAGCCCAGCCGGTAGTCGGCGTTGCGGTGTGCGGTGACGATCAGGCCGTTAAGCCACGCTTTGATGATGCGCACGATGTCGCGGGCGAAGTAGACCACCACGGCTGCCTCCGTGCCCAGTTGGGTGACGGCCGTGAACGACGCGCCCGCATCCCCGCCGAACAACAGCCGCGACACAATCGCCAAATGCCCCGACGACGACACCGGAAGGAATTCGGTGAGACCCTGCACCACGGCCAAATCCACGACTTGCCACCAAGACATCGCCGGGGCCGCAGTCACGACGACGACCGTACCTGGTGTGCCCGCTGCTCACCGTGCGGGACGCGTAAGCCGGACTAGTGCAATAGCGGTGCGGCCGCCGCAACCGTGTCACGCACCGCCGCGGCCAAACTGCGCTCGTCGGCGACGTCGATATCGACCACGCTCCGCCGCGCTGTCGCCACGACGTCCTCGGGCTGCGGGACGGGGCCATTGAGTCGTGGCCGGTAAATTTCGACGAGCAGCGACTGGCGTTCGATACGGAATGCGAAACTGCGTCCATCCCCGACGTGACCAAAGCCACTCGCCAAGATCTTGGTCGAAAAGACCCCTGTCCACATGTCTTCGATGCCGAACTCGGAATCGGCGAACTGACGGTCTTCGGCGACAGTCATGCGCGCCGCTCCTCCTCATCGCTTCGCTCTGCATCGTCGCCGGCGCGAGTCATGCGGCGACCATACCCTCCGGGACCCGCCCGCCCGGGGCGACGAGGCCGGGTTGAACCCGACAATCTTCCTTAGACTCTGACCCGGATGGCACGTCCCGCTGCATAACCTGAAAGTTACCCCTTGGCCTCAATGTGTAAACCGGCGGTTCACCGGCGAGCCGCTGGCCTGCTGTTTTTCCTGACGCTGGTGGCCGGGTGCTCGGCGGAGTCATTCGACGCCTCGCCACCGACGATCGCGCCCGCTGCGCCGGCTGACTCTCCGCCGGTCACTGCCGCGCCGGCCGGCGTCGTGCGGCCGCTGCCGGGCCGTGCTCAGGCGGCGATCTTCGATGACCGCACCGCTGCGCTGGCGGTATTGATCGCAGCCGGCCAACCCGCGGCACCGGCCAACATTGCGATATTCGACAGCGGGCCCCAGCCGGCCCGGGTCATCGACTTGCCCGGTCCGGCGAGCGCGTTGACCGGCGACCGCGCCGGCAACGCCTATGTGGCCACCCGCGGCGGCTACTTCGTCGTCGATCTGGCCGCCGGCCGGGTTGCCCGGGTGGCCGTTGCCGACGCGGAAGGCACCGACTTCACGACGATCGCCCGCCGCGCCGACAGCGCGCTGGTGTTGGCAACCGCCGACGGTGCCGTCTACCGGCTGGCCGCTGCGGAACCCGGAACGTCCAGAGCTGCGGTCGGCAACCGGACCAAGATTGTCGGTCGAATCGATTCCCTTGCCGCGCAAGGCAATACCGTGGCGGTTCTGGATCGAGCACAGACCCTCGTCACCACGATCGAGGCCGACGGCACACTTGGGCAGGCGTTGCGGGCCGGCCAGGGGGCCACCACCATCGCGGCTGATCCGCTGGGCCGGATACTGGTCGCCGATACCCGCGGCGGCCAGTTGCTGGTCTTCGGTGTCGACCCGCTGATCCTGCGTCAGGCCTATCCGGTGCGCCACGCCCCGTACGGTCTGGCCGGGTCGCGCGGATTGACCTGGGTGACGCAGACCGCGGCGAATACGGTTATTGGTTACGATCTGTCCACCGGAATACCCGTCGAAAAGGTGCGTTACCCGACCGTGCAGCAGCCCAACTCCCTCGCGTTCGCCGATGCCTCAGGCACGTTGTATGTGGTGTCGGGGTCTGGCGGCGGAGTTCAGGTCATCGAGCATGCGGCGGGCCCGCGTTGAGCACGGCACAGCGCAGCCGGTTGCCTGCGGGCTGGGACGCCGAGATGTCCGACGAATACGAGTGGGCGCCGTTGCGGCTGCCTCCGGATGTGACCCGGGTCAGTGCATCCACCCGGCTGTCCATCGAGGCCGAATATCGCGGCTGGGAGCTGACCCGGGTACGGCTCTACACCGACGGTAGCAGGCGAGTGTTGTTGCGCCGCAAGAAATCTCGCGTTGACACCACAGTTGACACCGCGGGCCAGCCGGAACTGTGACGGCAAGCGGCGACGATCATCGGATCTACGGTGCGCTTCGCCGAATGCTGTTCCTGGTGCCTCCCGAACGCATTCACACGTTGGCGTTCGCCGCATTGCGGACCGCCACCTTCGGCGCGGGGATGCGGCGAGGACTTCGGCGGGCACTGGGGCCGACCGACCCGGTACTGGCCAGCACCGTGTTCGGCGTGCGCTTCCCCGGACCGCTCGGGCTGGCCGCCGGCTTCGACAAGGACGGCACCGGCCTGAAGACCTGGGGTGCGCTGGGTTTCGGCTACGCCGAAATCGGCACCGTCACCGCGCACCCGCAACCCGGCAATGCCGCCCCGCGAATGTTTCGGCTACCCGCCGACCGCGCGCTGCTCAACCGGATGGGTTTCAACAACCACGGCGCTGCCGAACTCGCCGCGCGGCTGGCGCGCCACCGCGCCGACGTGCCGATCGGTGTCAACATCGGCAAGACCAAGACCACCCCGCCCGAGCATGCCGTCGAGGACTACCGGGCCAGCGCACGGTTGGTCGGCGCGCTGTCGTCGTATCTGGTGGTCAACGTCAGCTCACCGAACACACCCGGGCTGCGCGACTTGCAGGCGGTCGAGTCGCTGCGACCGATTCTGGCCGCGGTGCTCGCCGAGACGTCGGTCCCGGTGCTCGTGAAGATCGCGCCGGATCTGACCGACACCGACATCGACGACATCGCCGACCTTGCCGTCGAACTCGGTCTGGCCGGCATCGTCGCCACCAACACCACGGTGTCGCGCGACGGCCTGGCCACACCCGGCGTGGCCGGCCTCGGCGCCGGTGGCATTTCGGGGCCGCCGCTGGCACGCCGCGCCACCGAGGTGCTGCGCCGGCTGCATCACCGGGTCGGTGACCGTTTGGTGCTGATCAGCGTGGGCGGCATCGAAACCGCCGAGGACGCTTGGGACCGGATCACCGCCGGTGCCTCGCTGTTGCAGGGCTATACCGGCTTCATTTACGGGGGCGGGCTGTGGGCCAAACACATTCACGACGGCATCGCCCGCCGCCTCCACCGCGAGGGGTTCGCGTCGCTGAGCGAAGCGGTCGGGTCGGCGACGCGTCCCTAACCCGACCACCTCATCTGCTAGCTCTTGGCTGTGGCAGCCAAATGATCGGCGACGAACGCGGTAGTCAGCCGGTGCCATTCGCGCCATCGGCGCACCATGTGGTGGCCGACTCCGTCGAGAGCCACCCATTGCGCATCCAGCCCGCGCCGGCAGGCCCGCCTGGTTTGCGCGTGTGAATCGGCCGGGTCGGTCGTGGTGTCGGCGGTGCCGTGCACGACCAGCAGCCGGGTGGATGCCGGGATCAGGTCACCGTCCTGCCCTGCCCACCACGGCGCAAGCGCCACCACTGCGCCGACTCCCCCGCCGGCGGCCAAGTGGGCCGCAACCCGCCCGCCCATGGAGTGGCCCACCAGCGCAATTCGTTGCGGCTGGAACCGGGCCTGGACGTCGGCAAGCACCTTCTTGGCATCCTGCACCGGATCCAGGCGCGGGCTGTTCCATCCGCAGACGCGATAGGCCACCTGGCGCACCTCGACCTGCCGCCCCAACCGGCGCCGTAATGCCCGCGTCACGAACATCATCCGCAGGCTGGCCAATCGCCAGGGCTTGAAAGCCCGCTCGCTGCGCACCTCGCCACCGGGCAGCACCAACACGCACGCGCGCATCGCGTTGTCGGTGACCACTGGTGTTCGCAAGGCTAGAAGCGGCGCCGATGCTGCGACGGCTAGCGCTGCTCGTAGGTGCCGTAGATGACGGCGCGCGCGATGGCGTTCTGGAAGAGGTTGAACCCGAGAAACGCCGGGCTGGCGTCCTCGTTGAGCTCGAGTTTCTCCACCTTCACCGCATGCACCGTGACGTAGTACCGGTGCTGGCCATGCCCCGGCGGCGGGGCCGCACCGACATAGCGGCGCATGCCCGCATCGTTGACCAGTGTCAGCGCGCCTCCCGGCAACTCACGACCGTCCCCCACGCCGTCGGGCAACTCGGTGACATCGGCGGGAAGGTTGGCCACCGCCCAGTGCCAAAACCCCGACAGGGTCGGCGCGTCCGGGTCATACACGGTGACCGCAAAACTGCGAGTCTCGTCCGGGAAGCCCGACCAGCTCAGTTGGGGGCTGACGTCCTCGCCGCCGGCGCCCATGATGCCGCTGATTTGAGCGCTGGCCATCGGTTGACCGTCGGTGATCGACGCCGATTGCAAGTGAAACGACGGCAGCTTGGGCAGCGTGGCATAGGGGTCGGGCGGTGCGATCATGGTCAGTCCTCTCGTCTCTTCGGCTTGATTTCCGGCTAGCAGTTTGTCAAAAAGCGCAACATCACGTCGGTACCGAACCTCAGCGCGTCGATGGGTACCCGTTCGTCAACGCCGTGGAACAGCGCGGTGAAATCCAATTCCGGCGGCAAGCGCAGCGGAGCGAAGCCAAAACAGCGAATCCCCAACCGCGCGAAGGCTTTCGCGTCCGTCCCGCCGGACAGCATGTAGGGAACGGTCCGGGCTTCGGGATCCACCGCCAGCAGCGCCGAATTCATCGCGTCGACCAGATCACCGTCGAAGCCGGTTTCGTAGGACGGCAGGCTAACGACCCATTCCCGGGTCACGTCGGGACCGATCAGCTCGTCGACCTCGGCTTCGAACGCCGCTTGTCGCCCGGGGAGCACCCGGCAGTCGACGACGGCTTCGGCCGTCGCCGGCACGACGTTGGCCTTGTAGCCGGCGTCGAGCATGGTCGGGTTGGCGGTATCGCGCAGCGTGGCCTTCACGATGCGCGCAATCGGCCCCAACTTGTCGATCGCGCCCTCCAAGTCGGGGGAATCGATGTCGAAGCTGTGCCCGGTCTCCTCGCCGACCGCGTCCAAAAACTGCACGACGGCATCAGTCAGCACCAGCGGGAACTGGTGACGGCCCAGCCGCGCGACCGCGTCGGCGAGGATGGTCACCGCGTTGTGGTCGTGCACCATCGAGCCGTGACCCGCCCGGCCCCGAGCCGTCAATCGCATCCACTGCAAGCCCTTTTCGGCTGTCTCGATCAGGTAGAGCCGGCGCTCCCCGCCGTCGCGGCGCGGCACCGTCAACGAGAAGCCGCCGACCTCGCCGATCGCCTCGGTGACGCCGTCGAACAGATCCGGGCGATTGTCAACCAGCCAGTGCGCGCCGTATTTGCCGCCATGCTCCTCGTCGGCGACGAACGCGAACACCAGATCGCGGGGCGGCACAATCCCGGCGCGCCGGAACTGGCGGGCCACCACGATCATCATGCCCACCATGTCCTTCATGTCGACGGCTCCGCGGCCCCAGACGTAGCCGTCCTCGACCGCGCCGGAGAACGGGTGCACACTCCAATCGGCGGCCGCCGCGGGTACGACGTCGAGATGGCCGTGGATCATCAAGGTGCCTCGGGAGCTGTCGGCTCCGGCCAGGCGCGCGAATACATTGGCGCGCCCGGGCGCACCAGATTCCAGGTATTCCACCTGGTAGCCGACGTCTTCGAGCTGACCGGCGATCCAGCGGGCACACTCCGCTTCGCCTTTGGTGGTGGCGAGGTCGCCGGTGTTGGTGGTGTCGAACCGGATCAGTCTGCTGACGACGTCGACGATGTCGTCGGCCGGGTCGGTGCGGTCACCGGTTGCAACAGTCACAGTCACCTTTCCTACCACCGGCACCGTCCGGCGGGTTTGGGTCGGGGCTCACCGATCCGATAGCCTTAGCTGCCAACTTGCGTGGTTGGCGGCGGTCCGAGTGGCGGAATGGCAGACGCGCTAGCTTGAGGTGCTAGTGCCCTATTAATGGGCGTGGGGGTTCAAGTCCCCCCTCGGACACGTCCGGCGACACGACTTAAGTCGGCAGTCGCCGTGACTCGCTGAAGATGCGGGTCGTAGTCGAGGCGCAGGCCCAGGCTTGCGTATACCTGAGCGCGTTCCGCCCCGGTTGCCTCACCAAGCACTGCTGACAGCCCGCCCAATTCCTCAACCAACTCGCTGATTTGTGCGGCAGTCATGACGCGAGGTCGCTCCGCTTGCTCAAGACGGACCTTCAGCTCGTCGCGCTCGGCGGTGCGGCGGCGCAATGCAACAGTCAAATCCTCAACGGCCACACCAGACTCCACGGCGGTAACCAGAGCAGCAACCTTCGCATTCGCCTCGCTGAGCTGGCGCCGCAAGGCCGCGTAGCCAGCCCCTGCTACCGGGTCCGCGTCTTGCCCGCGTGCCAAGTCGGCCGGATCGGCCAGGGTGGCGATCCATTCGTCAAGTCGCGCAGTCACCTCATCTTCACGGAGGTAGACGGTGCGCGGGTGATCACTCAGGTCCGCGGGTACCGAACGCGACTTACCGAGCTCACAACGGTAGAGGATGCGTGTTGTTCGCTTCCCGGCGCGGGCAGCGCCCTGCATCCGCCGTCCACATGCGGCACAGAACAGCAGCCCACGCAGTGCATATGGCACTGTTGACTCTCTGCTGCAAACAAGACCGGGACCCCGCCGCGCCTGCATCCGAAGACGAACAGCCTGCGCTAGTTCGTCACGGATCAGCGCTTCATGCGTGCGGCGTTCTGGTGCGATCCAGTCGGCCTCATCACGCCACCGCATACGAGTCTCATACCCCGCAGCGACATCATCGGGGTTGACCAGAACCTCGTATTTCTCCTGCTTGCCCCAAACACGGATACCGCGGTACGCCGGGTTGTCGAGTATCGCGCGGATCGCCGAATGGGACCATCCTCGTGGGTCACGATGCCGATTCCGTGCCGGGTCGTACTGGCTCGGTGACGGTACACCATCGTCGGTGAGCCGTTGCGCGATATAGCGCAGGCCCGCTCCGTCGGCGTACATGCGGTAGATCCGCTCGACGACCGAAGATGTCGCGGGGTCGGGTTCGAGGCGGTGAAGCCGCTGCCCAAGATTGGCCTTGGCAGGGTTTGGATGCGGGCCGGCATCGACGAGCCGGTAACCGTAGGGTGGTCGACCACCGAGATATCTGGCGGTGTCGTGCGCGAGTGCTGACATCGCCGTACGGACGCGCATCTGGATTCGAGCGCGCTCTCCCTTGCTCATGCCGCCGAACAGAGTCATCACCAGGTCGTGTGCCTCGGAGCCGGGATCGACCGCTCCGCCGACCTCGGGTACCCACAGGCCAACTCCGTAGTGCGTGAGGACAGGGAAGGTGAGCGCAAACTGCGGCCCGTAGAACGCACGGGCGGGTTCCCCAATCACTACGGCATCAAAGCTACGGTCCCGACAAGCGACATCAGCAAGCAGACGTGACGCCTCTGGCCTGCGCTTCCACGGCAGTGAACGGCTCTGTCCCACATCGAAGTAGTCGGCGGCGATGAATCCGCCGTGCGGAGTGATCAGGTCCATGGCACGCCGCTTCTGCCAGCTGCGGCTCGCCTCCGGGTCTTGAGCGTCCTCCGTGCTCACTCGGCCATAGAAGGCGAACCTCAGGCTCACGCCACTCCCCTCCCTGATCCAAGCATCCGGTCCCGCACAGCCATTATCACGTGTACCAGCGCGCGGTTGGCCTCGGACGGAAGTCGATATTGGTTGGGCACAACAATTTCAACACCCCCCTCTGACACCGTCGGCGCATCGGGACGAGCGTCACACCCGGAGCGAGCACGTGCTGCTCGGGACCTGTCAGCCATCGCTTCCCCCTGGCGGATCCCATTGTTGATTGCGGGCTTGGCCACGGACTTCGATCAGTCCGATGCGGCGGGTGTGGATGTGTTGGACGGCCGCGGAGTAGATGAGGGTCCGGTCGCCGAGGCTGGTGGGGCCGGCACGATCGAATTCCCATGCCACCAGATCATCGCCATCGGTGGAGTCGAGGCCGAGATCATGTTGGTGCGCAGTGCTTTTTAAACGTTGTTCACGGGTCCAGGCCGCGCGACGTTCGCGCAGCGCGGTCATCGTGGTGGAATAGCGGCGGGATTTGCTGGTGATGTGGCCCCGGTAGCCCAGGGTGTGCAGCCACCGACCGACACCGGCCAGTCCCTTATCGGCGAGTTGGCTGATGGCGGTCAGGATCGCCCGAACGTGGTCGCAGACATCGAGGTCAGCGATGGCCTCGGTGGAGATGCGTCGCGCGCTGATCCCGACGTCAGCTAAGGATTTGGTGACGTATTTCGCGAGGTAGCGAGCTACGCGGCGGCCTGGAAGAACCCCGCCGTGTGGTGAATCCTCCTGCACAGCAGAGCCGTCCGTGCCGGCGTGCCGGTTGTCGATGGGTTGGGTGTCGACTTGTGTGCCGAACCTGATCACCCGTGTCGCTGTATTTGAGGATGAGTCGGTGACCGTCACGGCCACGGTTCGAACGGCCTGTTGGATGATGGTGGCCAGTTCGGTTGCCGCAAGGGGCGCATGCCAGTCATGACCGCCAGAGTCATCGCTGTCGGGCGGGTCGAGGCGGATCAGGGCATGAATGTGCGGGATGAGCCGGGCTTGCAGTTCGACGACTTTGATGAAGCTGACCTGCACCGCATCCGGGTCGGCGCCCGAAGCACGTAGCTCTCGGCGCAGTGTGCGTCGCAGGGTGATGGTGAAGCGTCGCCACAGTTCGGGCAGGTGCCATGTGAACAGGACATGCCCGGTGTAGTCGTAGCAGTCCGCGCAGATCGGCTGTCCCGCATAGATATCACCTTCGCCGTGGGTTGTGCTGCACCACAGTGGTTTTCCATGCGGGCATCGGCGGTAGCCGCCAGTGTGGTGGTGGTCGCGACACACACGCTGCTTCTTGTCGCCTGCACGCGCGGCGGCGTGAACAGGCCCGTAGCTAGGTGCGGTGAGGGTGACGAACACCTGCGGACGATCGGCCACTGCTGCGGGGATGTTGTGGTGGCCGCCGGCGGTGCCAGCGTGCACGAGCTGCCACGTGTCGCGGGCGTACAGGTCTGAGCACGATGGGCATACCTGTGCGCGGCGGTTGTTGCACCGTGTCCACACCACCCGATCGCGGCCTATCTCGTCGGTACCTCTGAGTTGGATGGGGTGGGCGCAGAAGCCAACAGATTCCGCGCGCCGCCACCACGATTCGAACCCCGTCGAGGACGCGCGGCGCACCATCTGATCCACCACCGCATTGGTGTCGATCGAGCCGGGAACCCCGGGCAACACCAGCGTGGGGGCTGTCGTTGCAGTAGTCACCGTTGACCCCGGGCGGTGTCGGTGCGCCCGCTGTTGGACTGGTTGGTTCGGGTCGCGGCACGAGGTGGCCGGAATCGTGCTGCCAGAGTGGCGATGTCGTGGTCGGCGACGTGAAATGCCCGTACCCGCACCGGTTGGGCCGTGCCATCGATCATCATGTAGCCCACACCGGGAGTGGTGTCGGGGATGTGATCGCAGTCGGCCCCCGCGTCGCGGGCGCCCTGGCCCAAAACCATGGTGGTTTGGGTGGCTTCGGTCAACCGCAACCCGATTCGCACGGTAAACAGCTGCCGCACCGGCAGGGTGTCTTTGGCCGGATCTTGCACCGCTGCCACCACCGAAATGCCGACGGCCCGGCCTTGGGAGAGCAGCAGGCCCAACAGCTGTTCAATTTCGCTGCGCACCTTGCGGTCGGTCACATACGCAGTCAGCGCGGCGATCTCATCGATCACCACCACGAATAACGGCTCAGTCGGAGTCGGGGTGTGCATGCGCGTCTTGCCCCGTAACCGATTGGCGCGGGCGTGCATCACCTCCACTAGTTGCCGCAGCAGGTACAGGGTGGTGCCAGTGGCGTCGTGGGTGAACACCGTGAACATGGGTGCTCCGGCGCCCAGTTCCATGCCGCCTTTCGGGTCGATGACGCAGAGCCGCACTTGTCCGGTTTTCACGGCGGGGGCGAGGCCAGCGATCAGTGACCACAACACTGAACCTTTCCCCGCGCCGGTCGCGCCAGCCACGAGCAGGTGGTGGCCAAGCAGAGGTAGGTGCCACCAGTGGCGGGTTTCGGTGATCCCGACCCGCACCGACCCCACATCCACCGCAGTCGCCGTCGTGGGCATGGGCAGGGCAATCGGGTCGGCCAGCACGTCGCCGCGCATCAGGGTGATGCGTAGCTCTCCGGGCGCGGTCGCGCGGATGGCGATCCGGTCGGCACGCCAGGCGGCGGCTAGCGCCTCGGATTGCTTGTGCCAATCAGCCAGGGAGTGGCCGGTGACCACTCGCAGCGCCAGGACGTCGGTCGTCTTGCCGATGCGCACCGACTGCAAGGTCGGCACCAAGGTGCGTTCGCCAAGTGTGGCGGTCAGGCCGTGCAGGGTGCACACCGATTGCCAGGTGCGGGTGTAGCGCGACCAGGTCAACCAGCGCCGCCGCACCGGCTCGGTGACCCATCCGTGAAACGATCGCGGGTCCAGCCACGCCCAGCCCGCATACGCGGCAGCGAAAGCAATACCGATGATCAGACCCGCGCGTGAGCCATGGGTAATGGCCATCGCCACGCTGGCGATGATCGGGATGCTGATGGCCGGGAACAGGACCGCCCACCACAGCAGATACCCGGCCGCTTTGAACAGTGAGAGGATGAGGTCGGTGATCCAGTCGTCGTCGTTGGATTGAGAGTTCTTGCTGTTTTTGTAGTTTGATGCCATGACAGGCGTCCCTCTGGTGAGTGAATGGTCGATAGCAGCTCACGTGCTGGGGCGCGACACCCACGAGCGCCGCGCCCCAGCAAATGGGGTTATTTCTGCGCGCGGGACGCTTGATCGCTCGGCGCAGCCGCGGGGTTGGTGGGGGTGATGGCGTCGGCACGGAACGCCACGCCGCTGCGATCACCTTGAGCCCAAGGGATAGCAACCAGACCCGCGACTGAAACAGGTTGGGTGACTGTCACTTTCGGATCCCCGGCGACGGTGACGTTGAGCACTTCACCACCGGTGTCATCCAACGCCAACAGCTGCGCGGCATACAGTGGCACGCCGGTGGCGGTGTCCACTTTTGGGCTGCCGGTCTCGAAGTTCAGCCGCGGCTCGGCCGCTCGGGTGACGATGAACCGTGTGCCTGATGTGTCGATTCTTAAACGCATTGTCCCGCTGTTCCTTTCGTGATCTGTTTGCGCCCGTTGCGGCGCTGGGCTCAGTTCACGTGGACATCGCGGACGTAGCGAGGGACGTTGGCAGGCATTGCCGACACTGCCGCAGACATTTCGGACACGACAGGGACATGCCCGTGGGCATCGGACGGGCATCACCGCCGCGGGGCGGCGGCAGTCGCATGGCAAACTAGGAACCACGCGCTGAGGATGGACAGGGATGACACGGAAAGATGTGCGCTGAGACGACGGGCGATCAGGACGGCGACGCCGAGGCCGCCACGATCCCCAACGATCGCCTCACCCAACGGCTGCACGCCAAGGGACTCTCCCCACAGAGGTTCGCCACTGCGGTGGGCGTGGATATCAAGACGGTGCGCCGCTGGCTGGCCAACATCGACTACAACGTCCGCGAGGACAACGCCCGCCGCGCCGCTAAGCTGCTTGGCTGCACACCGCACAACCTGTGGCCCAACCAGTATCCTGCCCCTACCGCGAGCGCGCTGGCGACGACGTCGCTGGGTGGTCCGTTCACCGCGACGCTGTATGCCAGCCGCACCCAGCTGCCGATCACGACGTGGCAGCAGCATTTCGGCGACGCCACCACCGGCATCGACATCCTCGTCCTGGCGGCCACGTTCCTGTTTGACACCCTCGACGGCTTCCTCGACATTCTGCTCGACGCCGCCGCCCGCGGTGTGGCGGTGCGGTTTCTCGTCGGGGATCCTGACACTGCCACCACGATCCTGCGCGGCAAGGAGGAAGGCATCGGCGAGGCCGTCATCGCCCGCTGCCGCACGTCCGTGGAGTTGCTCGCCCCGCATGCCGATACCCCGGGGCTGGATATCCGCACCCACGACACCACGCTCTACACGTCGATCTTCCGGGTCGACGACGCCATGATCGTCAACTTCCACATCTACGGCTCACCCGGGCGCAACAACCCCGTGCTTGTGCTGTCGCGCCACCACGAACCACGGCTCTGGGCCACCCTCGAAGACGCTTTCACCCAGGTCTGGGATCGCGCCAGACCGCTCAGCGCGAAAGGCTGAACCCTATGCGAACCGACTACTACAACGACCCCAACGCCCCGCTGCCCAACAGCGTCGTTCCGTCAGCCTCGGCCATCGTCACCGACGAACAGGGTCGTATCCTGCTGATCAAACGCCGCGACAACACCCTGTGGGCGCTACCCGGCGGCGGACACGACATCGGCGAAACGATTGCCGACACCGCCGTCCGGGAAGTCAAAGAGGAAACCGGGCTCGACATTGAAGTCACCGGCCTTGTCGGTGTCTACACCAACCCGCAGCATGTCGTCGCGTTCACCGATGGCGAAGTCCGCCAACAGTTCTCTCTGTCCTTCACCACCAAGGTTCTCGGCGGTACCCTGGCCATCGATCACGAAAGCACCGACATCGCCTGGACCGATCCCGACGACATCCCCAATCTGGACATGCACCCGTCGATGCGACTGCGCATCGAGCACTACCTGCAACACCGCGACAGCCCCTACCTCGGCTAACCGGCTGGGTTTACAGCCAATCGCGTACCCGTCGGACCGCCGCCAACAGTTCGTCGCGCCCCGCGTCGACCGCGCGGTGCACCGGGTCCTCGGGTCCATAGCGGCCCAACACCTCGATCAATCGATCTCGCGGTGATACCGGCGCCCCGTCCGGCCCGGTCGTCAGATCGCAAAAGGTCAACACATCCAGAACATCGCTGGGCGGATCGCTGAACGCCGCTAAACCTGACAAGCCGCGCTCGGCAGCTTCCGCGTGCGCCCCAGTATGGAACGCCACCAGGGAGGCGACCAGCTCCCGAAAACCCGCCGCCCGGGCAAACTCTGCGCCATCGAGCGGATGAAACCCGGTCCGGCGCAACGACGGTGCGTAGCCGATATCGTGCAGCCACGCCGCTGCCACCAAAGAGTCCGCTGTCTGGGCATCGAACCGCCGACTCAGCCGCTCGGCAGTCGTCGCGACACCCCGCACATGCGCCAACCGCCGCAGCTGCCCCACCAGTCGCGTCTCGGCCTCTCGCCGTGCACGCTGCGCCAGCATCCCGCTCACAACCGCCATCCTACGAGTCCCATCGCCATGGCGCAGACCCGCAACTGATGCTCAGCGGAGCCCGGGCCGCCATAGCCCGCGAGGAACCGGCGGCTACCTGCGGGCTTCGCTACACTCCCTCTGCTCCCGTCCGCTGGCGCTCCCGTCCGCGCCGCTCGCTACGCTTCGCCCTCCGTCCGCCGCCACACAAGCTTGCACACGACGACGAGCGCTGTACATCTCAACGGCCACGGCATCCTGGCACCACGACAAGCCAGGACTGTCCTCGCTCCTCGCCGCATCGAGACGCCGCGGGCAGCAGGCGCGACCAACGCCCGCCTGACCGCCGCTGGCCTGCGATGTGAGAACTTTCTTTACTGCTATCAAGTCGATGGCGGCACGTTGCCACCAGCTCGACACCGCAGCCGCCCGACTCGAACGCCACGTCGACACCATCACCGCCACCGCCGCACCCGAGCTACAGCGTCGGGCCCGACACCGCTGCCACGCTGCTGACCGCCCTCGGCGACAACCCCGCTCGGATCGGCAGCGACGCCGCTTTCGCCAAACTCTGCGGGGTCAGCCCACTGGAAGCCTCCAGCGGCAAAACGATCCGCCACCGGCTCAATTGGGGAGGCAATCGCGACGCCAACCGTGCCCTGCACGTCATCCTGGTGGTGCGCATGCGCCGTCACCAGCCCACCCGCGACTACTTCGTTCACCGCCTGGCCGAAGGCAAAACCAAGAACGAGATCATGCGCTGCATCAAGCGTACATCGCCCGCGAGATCTACCACGCCCTCCGCCAACCCAGCAGAAGAACCAACGAACTCATTGCCTGAAGAACTCATTGCCTGAAGATAGGAGCATCTGGTATCAACTCCCGAAGGGCACCCGATCCGCAATGTCCACCCATTTCGTGGCGATATGGCACCTCTGTAGATGCCATCAATCCTCCCAGGTGAGTAATGTGCAGGTGGCTAATCGTTCAGGGTCATAGGGAACGCGAGATGATTTCCTTCATCACCTCATTTGTGCCGGCGTAGATTTTCTGCACGCGCTGGTCCACCCACAATCTCGAGATGGGGTACTCGGTCATGTACCCATATCCGCCGTGGAGCTGCAAACAGTCATCGAGCACCTTCATCGCTCGCTCAGTGGTCCACCATTTCGCCATGGCGACGGTCTGGACGTCGAGTTGGCCCGCGAGGTGTAGGTCGATGCAGTAGTCCAAAAATACTCGTGCGATGCGCGTTTCGGTTGCAGCTTCGGCCAAGATGAATTTCGTGTTCTGGAAGCCGAAGACGGGCCGTCCGAACGCTTCCCGCTCACGGGTGTATTTGAGTGTCTGCTCCACGGCAAGTTCCATCGCCGCGACCGCCCCAACCGCGACGATGAGCCGCTCTTGAGGTAGCTGCGTCATCAGCTGAATGAAACCCTGACCCTCGGTCTCGCCCAGGAGGTGCGAGCGGGGCACTCTTACGTCGTCGAAGAACAACTCGGAGGTGTCTTGTCCGCGTTGGCCGATTTTGTCGAGGACCTTGCCGCGCCGGAATCCGGGTCGATCGGCTTCGGCGACGATCAGCGAGATGCCGGCGGCGCCCTGACTTGGATCTGTCTTGGCGACGACGATGATCAGGTCGGCTTGCTGACCGTTGGTGATGAAGGTCTTTGCGCCGGTGATCACGTACTCGTCACCGTCAAGAATTGCTTTGGTCTTGACACTCTGCAGATCAGAACCGGTCCCTGGCTCCGTCATGGCGATAGCACCGATCATTTCGCCTGAGGCCATCTTGGGCAGCCACTGCCTCCGTAGTTCTTCGGCCGCATACTGGAGGATGTAGTGCGCGACGATTCCGCTGTGCAGCCCTGCGCCCCATGAGCTGTCCCCGACTCGGGCTTGCTCTTCGAGTACGACGGCTTCGTGCGCGAATGTGCCGCCTCCCCCGCCGTATTCTTCGGGTATGGACATGCAGAGCAGGCCTAGTTCGCCGGCTTTGTGCCACAATTCTCGGTCAACTTGGTGCTGGTCTGCGAAACGTTGCGCATGTGGGGCCAATTCGGTCGAGAAGAACTTCGCGGCAAGGTCACGAAGCTCGAGCAATTCGGCGCTCATCCAGGGAGAAATTGATGCTGTCACAGGATTCCCTCTCGGCTGTTCAATATCAATGGGTTTGATTTCTTAGGACGTTTCGATCTGATACTCGCCGGCGGAGTGACGCGCGCGTATGGCCTTCTTGTCGTATTTCCCGACGCTTGTTCGGGGAATCTCAGACACGAAGCTCCACCGCTCCGGGATCCACCACTTGGCGACCTTGTCCAACAGAAACGCGCGCAGTCGGTCGATGTCGACCTCGGCTCCACGGTGAACCACGACCAGGGCGAGCGGTCTTTCCTGCCATTTGTCGTCGGGAACTGCCACCACCGCAGCCTCGTAGATCGCCGGGTGACCAATCAGCGTGTTTTCCAGCTCGACTGAGGAGATCCATTCTCCACCTGACTTGATGACGTCCTTCGCACGATCGGTCAGCGTGAGATACCCGTCCGGGTCGATCCGGCCGACGTCGCCGGTGCGCAGCCACCCTCCGTCGAACTTGTCCGGATCATCGTCGCCGAAGTAGGCGCCGGTGATCCACGGGCCTCGCGCCTGTATTTCACCCGCTGATCGACCGTCCCACGGCACTGTCTTCTTGTGGTCGTCACGCAACCGGATCTCGACACCGCACATCGGCCGACCCTGGCTTTCGCGCATCTCCCACGCACGGGTCTCGCCTACTCCGTGCGCTGCGCGTGCGACGGTAGCCAGCGGCGAGGTTTCGGTCATGCCCCATGCCTGCACGATAGGCACGTTGTACTTGTCTTCGAATGCCCGCATCAGCGAGACGGGGACTGCCGATCCCCCGCAGGCAACCAGCCGAAGTGAGGAGATGTCCCGGGCGGGATTCGATTCCAGGTATCGATCGACATCGTTCCAGATCGTCGGCACTGCACCGGCGATAGTCGGCTGAGTCTCTTCGATGATCGACACCAGCGGCGCGGCTTGCAGATGGCGATCGGGTAATACCAAGTCCGCACCAGACATCAACGCCGCGTAGATCAGTCCCCACGCATTGGCGTGAAACATCGGGACAATGGCCAGGATACGGTCGGCCTCGCTCACTGCCAGGGCGTTCGACGTGCAGGCGGTCAGTGCATGTAGGTAGGTCGAACGGTGGCTGTAGACAACACCTTTGGGATTTCCAGTAGTCCCGCTGGTGTAGCACATGGCCGCGGCGGAACGCTCATCGATCTCGGGCCAATCGAAAGTCTCCGGTTGCTGCGCCAGGATCTCCTCGTAACGCAACACCGTCTTCCCGCATCGCTGCAGCGGAGCGAGGTCGCCGCCCCCGGTGGCGATGACCGTATGCACCGACTCCATCGCTGGTAGCGCACTAGCCAACAATGGCGCAACCGACGCATCCACCAGGATGATCTGATCGCTGGCATGGTTGGCGATGTACGCGAGTTGCTCTGGAGCCAAACGAATGTTGAGGGTGTGCAGCACCGCGCCCATGGAGGGAACCGCGCAGTAGGCCTCGAGATGTTCTTGGTTACTCCACTGAAAAGTGGCCACCCGTTGATCTGCCGTTATTCCGAGCCCGCGCAACGCATTGGCAAGTCGGCCCGCTCGCCCCAGGACGCTACGGTAGGACATACTTCGGTATCCAATTCCGTCGGGGGTGATCACCTCGCTGTTTCCGTGAATGGAGGCGGCATGGCGGACAATTGCCGAGATTGTGAGCTGGACGTCTTGCATCGTGCTGTGCATTACGCATCGGCCCTTCAGGCGAACAGGTCTGGATGGCGACTCGCATCGCCTATGAGCGTCCCGTAGTGGGTTCTGAGCGCTTGCAGGATCTCTGCCAGCGGTAGATCGTCGAAGGCGCCTCGATCCCTCAGATATTCCATGTGTTGTGTGCCGTCACCGGCGAACCCGTGCAGCAGGGCGTCTGTGCGCCCGTCGAAATCAATTGGCGGGACGCCGAACCGTGCGCATAGCTCGCGATTGAACGCCGGAGTTGCCTTGACCCAGACACCGCAGAGATGCATGAGGCTGTATCCGTGGTAGACGAAGACGTCGGTACCGCCCATCCGCTCACGCAATGTCTCGGTCTGAAGGTGGTTTCGGACATCGGCGAACCCCAGCCGCGCTGGGATGCCTGCTGCTCGGCAGGCCGCCGTCAAGAGCACCGCCTTCGGGACGCAGTAAGCGCGGTCTGCAGTTGCGATGGTGCTGGCGCGATACGCATGCGGGTCATCGGTCACGGTGTAGGGGTCATACCAAATCGAGTCGCGGACCGCAGTGAAGATGGCTATGGCCTTCGTGGTGTCGTCGACCGCGCCGCGGGTCGCCGATGCAACGAAGTCGCGTACCGATTCATGTTGCCAATCGAGGAACTCCGTGGGCTCCAGGTAAGGCGAGTTCTCACCGCTCATCGGTGCCGCAACGTCACAGGCAGTCCGTCCACGGGAATGGGCAGCGAGGTGTTGTCCCAACGCACGTGATAGTCGTTTGGGACCGTCCAAGTGTAGGTACGCAACATCTGGTGCAGGATTGCCTTCACCTCGAGTGTGCCGAACTGCATCCCAATGCATTTGTGCGCCCCCCCGCCGAACGGCACCCAGGCGAATCGGTGCTGTTGGTCCTCGCGCCGGGGCTCATCGAAGCGCGACGGATCGAAACGGTCCGGGTCGCTCCATATTCTGCGGTCGAAGTGATTTACGGCGGGTGTGATTGCGCACAAGGTTTCACGGGGGATGTGATAGCCGTCGATGGCGACATCGCGGACGGTCTTGCGCATCACCAGCGGAACGGGCGCCAGCAGACGCAGAGCTTCTTTGAGGATCAGATCGAGGACCGTCATCCGCTCCAGTTCGTCGATATCTGGCGAATCGTGACCGAAGGACCGCGCCTCCGCCGCTGCCTTCTCCTGCCACTCAGGATGTTTAGCGAGGAAGTAGGTGACAGCAGTGGTGGTGATCGTGGAGGTGTCATGGGCGGCCATCATGAGAAAGATCATGTGGTTGATCACATCCTCGTCGGAGAACCGTTCACCGTCTTCTGTGGTCGCCTGGCAGAGGGCGGCGAATAGATCGTCGGTCTCGCCTGCACGCGCGGCCGGCAGGTGTCGGGAGAAGTAGTCCTCCAACACGCGCCGCCCATGCACGCCGGCGCGGAACCTGGTGCCCGGGAGTGGAACTCGCACAAAGGAACTCGCCGCGCGAACAGTGGACACGAACGCCTCGTTGACAGCAGCGCTCTCGTCCTTGCCGCGGCCACCCATGAAGACATCCGTGGCAATATCGAGGGTGAGATTCTTCAACAACGGGTAGATCCGGACCGACGGACCGGTCGGCCACGCGGGCACGGCTGCGCGAACGCACGGGGCCACCTGCCCGACATATCCGGTCAGGCGAGGACGCGTGAACGCCTCCTGCATGATGCGCCGGTGCATCAAATGTTCGTCGAAGCTCATGAGCATCAACCCGCGATGGAAGAAAGCATCGATCAGGAAGGACCAGCCATCTTGAGAAAAGGCCTTGGCTTCGCTTGTGAACGCCTCACGCGTTGCGTCTGGACCGGCGATGACCACCATTTTGGTACCGAATGCGCCCATCCACGACACCGAGCCCAAACGTTCGTAACGCTCCCGACTGAATTCTGAACCAAATCGGATGTAGTCGACAGTGTGCCCCAGCAACGGGAGTCCAGCGTCCCCTAGGACGGCTCTCAGCCCAGATCCGGCGGGGGCCGGCGCAAGTTCCCGGACTCTCCAGTCCCGACTCCACTGTCGCCATTTGTCATCGACGACGCGGGGGGCGGGCGCCAACAGGACAGACGTCAACCGCTCCTTGGGGTGACGCGTGATTGCGAGAAGCTGATTAGCCACGATGCCTCCTGGGCGCTCTGCTGCACGGGTATCTGGTAATAGTTTACATAGATGTGCTGAATGTCAATATTCGAACAGTTAACAGTGAAATGTTAGACACCGCCTGCGACCCGGATCATCTGCGCAGCCTCGCGCGGTTCTCACTCGGGCCGTCTAACTGAAGGCGTTCAACGTGCCTGAATAGATAATCGTGACTGCGTGGTTTGCGGGTGAGGATCCGGTAGGCAAATGTAGGCCCAGGCCAGTTCGTCGGGATCGCGCCACTCGAGGTCGTGTACCAGCTCGCGCAAAGCGCCCACACCGACCTTCGCAGCCGCCGGCTCAATCGTGTGTTGTAGCTTTGCTCGATGTCTGGCCTGACGTCGACCGTACGCCCTGGGTCACTCGCCAAAATCTTGATGAGGGCACCGACATAGCGGACCTGAGACTCGATCATGTAAATGATCGACCCGGAACCGACATTCGTGTTCGGGCCATAGAGGAGAAAGAGATTCGGGAACATCGGGACTGTAATGCCCAGGTATGCGTGCGCCTGCGTCCCCCACACCTCGTCCAGAGTCACTCCGCCCCAGCCGCGAACACGCATCGGGGCGAGGAAGTCGGTAGCGCGGAAACCTGTTCCGTAAATGACGACATCCGCGCGATGGAGTACGCCATCGTCGGTCACGACTCCCTTGTCGCAAAGCTTCGCAACCGCGTTGGTCACCAACGAGACTTCACCGTTGGCAATCGCGGGGTAGTAATCATTCGAGAACAACACCCGCTTGCACCCCGGCGCATCTGATGGCGTGAGTTGCCGGCGCAGCATTGGATCGGCAACCTGCCGATGGAGGTGGTAGCGGGCGACCGCGCCGAGAATGCGTGACAAGGGCTTCGCGTCGACCAACGTCACTGCGAGCACTTCAAAAATCAGCCATACCGCGAAACGCTCAAGACGCAGCCACAGCGGCAGAACCTTAATCAGCTGTTGGTGAAGACGTCCGTACCTGCTGTCCCACTTCGGCAAAATCCAAGGCGCCGTGCGCTGATACAGCGTTACGCGCTGTGCCTCGTGTGCGATCCGTGGCACAAACTGTATCGCGCTTGCGCCTGTCCCGATGACGGCTACTTCCTTGCCGCGCAGCGATACCGAATGGTCCCAACGCGCCGAATGAAAACGCGGCCCCTCGAAGGTGTCTTCGCCGGCAATATTCGGCGTATGAGGTCGCGAGAGCTGCCCCACGGCCGAAATCACGACATCGCACCAGATCGTCTCGCTGGATCCGGTCACCAAACGCCAACGGCCGGCCTGTTCATCGAAGGTCATCTCGACGACTTCGGTCCGCGTGCGCAAATGCAGGTCCATTCCGTCGGCCAGGACGAGTCGGCGAAGATATTGGAGTATCTCGGGCTGTTCTGCATAACGTCTCGACCAACGAGTGTTGGGCTTGTCCGAGAGTGAGTACAACGCTGACGGCACGTCGCAAGCCGCTCCTGGATAGGTGTTGTCGCGCCAGACGCCGCCGATGTCTGCAGCCTTTTCCACCATGGTGAAGTTGGTGAATCCGTCCCTCTTCAGCTGATGGGCCATGGCGATACCCGCGACGCCGGCCCCGATGATCACTATCGACGGATCGTGTCCTCGAGGATCCCTCGCAAAGCCGCCTGTCATGAGACAGCTAAGAAGCAGTTGATGGCGCGGTGGCAGTGGAGCATCCACGGTCCCAACACTTTCACCGGTGGGCCGAAGCTTTCAGGAAGTTTCCAGCGCGGTGGATCGCCTCACGAGCCTCGGGCAGGATTCGGAACATGGCTTGGAACACGTGGATCTGTCCCCGGTACACCTGTATCTCAACGCTTGATCCGGCCGATCGGAGGCGGTCGGCAAGATGCCTCGAGTCATCGATCAACATTTCTCTTCCGCCTACCTGAATCAGGATCGGTGGCATGGACCTGAGGTCTGCGTCGAGCACGCTGATTCGCTCATTGCGGTGATCTGCACCAGCCACGTACAGGTCAAGAGCGCGGGCCGCGGACCGAGCAGAGGCGAAAGGATCACGGCGGCGAAGTTCGCGTGCCCTCGCGAGTTCACATGTCAGATCCAGGACCGGAGACATGAGAAGCATCGAATCCGGCAGCGGCAGTCCGTCACTACGTGCGCCAAGGGCGGTGGCCATCGTGAGCTGGCCGCCCGCCGAGTCCCCGGCCACCGCAACACCGCGTTCGCCGGAAGCCGAAGGCTGCCCTGTGACGAGCCAGCGGTATGCGTTCAGTGCATCGTCGGCGGCAGCGGGAAAGGGATAGCGTGGAGCTAGCCGATACCTCACCGCAAAGATGGGCCGACCGCTCGCGGAGGCAAGTTCACCGAGCAGGCCGCGGTGGGTAGCCGGTGAGCACATGGAGTAGGCGCCGCCATGAATGTAGAGCAACGGAACCGCGTGTGGATCGACTGCAGGAGAAGTGATCCAATCCCCGCGTATCTGATTCCCGGCGAACTCGGTATCTATTGTGCGAACCGCCACGCTTCGGCGGGGCCGCGATCCCACAAGCGCCATCCGGAGTACGCGATCCATCACCGCGAGGCCGTGGGCGCTCGACGGGATGAGTTGCGACAGCGGACGCAGTGTGTTTCGCGAAGTCATTGCCACGAAATGACTTGCAAGACTGGGGCGCCGGTCCGCCGCATCAGTGTTGGTCACCGTGCGCCAACGGATTCTGCGCGACGTTCAAATCGGTAATCGGAGAGCCGGAAGGTGCGGCTACGCCAGTAAGTCTCCAGGGTAGTTGACGGACGCAACGGAACATCGCCGTGTTTGTCGAAATAGTAACTGTTGGCATTGGAACAGCTCGGCTGCCAGAAAACCTGTCGATGTCGGCGGCTAACCATGTCACCGAAGTAGCGATCGTTCGCCTGCTGTCTGACCTCTACGTAATCAGCCTTCAGCGTGCGCGCACGACGAAGACAGCGGACGATATGCCGACTTTGCGCCTCGATGAGTGTGAAGTACGAGGAGCCGTTGTAACCATAGGGACCGAAGATATTGAAGTGATTCGGGAACCCTGGGACGCTCACACCCTCGAAGGCTTGGAGGCGGTGCTCATCCCACCAGGCAGACTGCTCCACTCCACCGCGTCCCTTCAGCACATAAGTCGGCATATTGCCCGACTCCATCACTTTGAACCCGGTGGCCAAGACCATGACATCGATCGGATAACTCTTGCCATCTTCAGTGTGAACCGAGGCATGGTCGACATGGGTGATGCCGCTGGTCTCGAGCGAAACATTGCGACGGTTGTACGTTGCGAGATAGGAATTGTGGAAACTCGGTCGCTTACAACCCAACGAATAGCGAGGAATGAGTTGGTCTCGAGTCACCGGATCGTCGACCGCCCGACGCATATAGCGTTTCGCCGCCTCTTCCATGAGGTCCGACACAGGGATCAACGAGTGAAAATGAGCTGCGATGGGAAATGTGAACTCGACGAACGCCTGACTCGCAGTGCGCGTCATCAGTTGTGCCCCTGGCACCAACCGCATCACTGTCGCGGCCCAGCTCGGTATGGAGAAATCCGGCTTCGGCAAGCAGTAAATCGGCGTTCGCTGGAAGACCGTCAGACTTGATGCGATCTTCGCGACTTCGGGAATCAGCTGCACCGCAGATGCCCCAGTCCCGATCACCGCCACCCGCTTACCGGTGAGATCTTTCGTATGGTCCCATCTGGCCGTATGCAGCGTCACGCCGGCGAAGTCGCGCACTCCTGGAATATCAGGCCACTTCGGCCGACTGAGAACGCCAGAGCAATTTATCACAAAACGCGCGGTCAGATTCTGACCAGAGGAGCAGCTCAGCCGCCATAGTGCGGCGCCTTCGTCGAAACAGGCTTCGTCCACAGTCGTGTTGAACCGGATGTAATTTTGGAGTCCGTATTTTTCTACACACCGCTCTGCATAAGCCTTCAACTCATCCCCGTGAGCGTAAGTACGTGACCAGGATGTTCGCATCTCATAAGAGAACTGGTAACTATAGGACGGAATATCGACCGCTATTCCCGGATACGTATTCCAGTGCCATGTACCGCCGACGCCATCGGCGTCATCGACTATAAGAAAGTCCGCAAATCCGGCCTTCAACAGGCTGATCGCTGTACCAATCCCAGAAAACCCGGCTCCGACTATTACAATTTCGTAGTGCTGCCCAGACTCAGAACCCATTACTTCCTCACGTGCGCTTTGATGTTTACCCTATCCGCTGCTGCAGTTCAGCGTGTTTGTGTCAACTTCAGGTCAGCATCGTCACGCCGAGTGATATCGTAATCCCGCATATCCAGACGGGACAGTTCCCTGGTGAACTGAGTCGCAAAGCCCGGATACATCGTGCCGTTATAGCCATCCTCTGTTAAATACCAGCTGCTGCAACCCGAGTTCCATGTCGTGCGTCGTAACCGCCGCTGAATATTGGAGTGGTACGCGTTTTGGCTATTCTCTTTCACATCCAGGGTATGGACTCCGTTACCTTGGTCGCGCAAGAGCTCGATCGCTTTTACGATGTAATCGATTGCCGCCTCCATATATAGAAGAGCGGAGTTGTGGCCAGGACCGGAATTAGGCCCGAAAGTGAAGAACAAATTCGGATACCCGGCCACACTCACGCTCTTGTAGGCAAATCTCCCCTCAGACCACGCGTCTTCGAGTTTTCGCCCGTCGCGCCCCAGGATCGGAAATGGCGTACCGCGTTTACACACATCGAAGCCTGTCGCGAATACTATGCAGTCCACCTCATGCTCGATGCCGTCGGCGGTTCGAATTCCGTTCGGAGCCAGTGTGGCGATCGGCCAGCTGACGAGTTTGCAGTTATCGGCCTGGAGAGCAGGGTAATAGTCGTTAGTCATAAGCATGCGTTTGCACCCAGGTCTGAACTGCGGTGTTAGCTGACGTCTCAACCAGGTATCCTTCACCTGCCGACGCAGATTCGCCTTCGCGGCCGCTTGGATGACAGATGTGGCAGCGGTATCCCAAACCATGCCCACGGCCATGACCTCATGCGCCCAAAACCACGCACCTCGTAGGGCCTGTTCGGTTGCCGGCATGCGCTTGAAAGTCGAACGCGCCCAGGCCGGATGCCGGAAATTCACCCTCGGTAGGACCCAGCCGGGCGTCCTCTGAAACACCTTGACCGACGCCGCCAACTGGACCAATTCGGGAACGATCTGCACAGCGCTCGCCCCGGTCCCGATAACCGCCACCCTCTTACCGCTCATGTCATAGGAGTGGTCCCACCGAGCACTGTGAATCTTTTTCCCCTCGTACGACTCGATGCCACGAATATCCGGGAAACTGGCGTCAGCAAGTGGTCCGCTAGCCATCACGACTGAACGGCCCCGATACCGCCTGCCGCCGGTCGTGTCGACAACCCACTCTCCGGCATCCTCGTCGAATTCCAGTGCACTCACGTCCGCACCGAAATGAATGAACCTCCCAAGATCGTATTTCGCGACAATCGCGTCGATATAGGCGAGGATCTCTGCGCTCCCCGAGTATGCGCGAGTCCAGCCTGGGTTCGGCTCGAACGAGTAGGAGTACAGCAATGACGGAATGTCGCAGGCGGCGCCGGGGTAAGTGTTGTCACGCCAGGTGCCCCCGACGCGATGTGATCGCTCCAAGATGACAAAGTCGTTAACGCCCGCTTGAAGCATTCTCATCGCCGTACCGATACCCGCGAAGCCGGCGCCGACGATCAAAGTCGTTACCGTGTCCGTCATTTAGCGACCGGTTCATAGGTCAGTTCATCCGTCCATGAAGGCGGTCGCCCGAGTACTTGCACGGGGAAGATGTCGATCGCATTGCCTAAGCGCTGGGAAACGAAGTGAAGGGGTTGGGACCGCTTGATCGAGGAGGACATGTGGGCCTTCAAGATGTGATATCCAGGCACCCTCCGCGTGTGCTCACTGCGGTCCCCGACATTGCCATATCGCGTCACCGCGTTGTACAGCTTCTCTTCGGATAGCCCCATCGCGTTGAGATTCATCAACATGCGCGTGAGAAGCGGTATATACAGCAACGCGCCAGTGAGAATACGGGGGTCCATCACAGCGCCGACCGTTTGGATTGCATGGATTCGCATGGGACTGGCGCCGAGGTCATTCAGGACTTGAAAACCTACTGCAAGGTGCCGCGATTCGTCGCTGTTGACCTTATTGAATACTTCCCCGCAAATTGGGTCGTCGACCTCATCAAGGAGAAATTTCAGCAGGGCCCCGTCCAGCGCGGTCTCCAGTGCGGGAATCGCGGCGCCGATGACAGTCAGAGGAAGAGCCTCAGCGTACCGATCTAGCCACTCGATCACGAGACGGATGTTCTTATTCGGTACAGGCTTTTCGCCTTCCTCGATCATGCCCCAGCGACGCATCAGAGCAAGTTCGGCGTTGGCGTGACGCTGCTCCTCGGCGTGAAAGTAACGGTAAATGTCTCCGAGCGCTTCGAAGGGCGCCTTCGGGGCCATCGCAGCAAAGGCGCGCGCTCCGACATGCTCAATCCACACCACGTCGGACATGAATTGCTTGAGTTTGGGACGCTGTTCGTCGGTGATCAACTCCGCACCAGGGGCGCCCCAATCGATATCGGCGAGAGCCCATTGCTTGTTCTTGATCGTCTCGAGCATGTCGCTATATGCGAACGCCATTTCACTGCTCCCTCTGTTCGGCTGGATCGTTCCATGAGGCCACGCGCTCCACCAGCCCCAACGCCCGCGTAAACTGACCGGGTAAAGCTCTTTTCAGTTGCCACAAAATTTTCGCGTCCAGTTGGGGCACTACATAGATTTGTCCGCGATCGTGCGCGTTCAAGGTCGTTCGAGCCACTTGATCCGGCGAAATGCCGGTCCACCTCATCAGGTTGGTCGCGAGTTTCGCCGCCGACTCCTCAATCTGAGGATTTTTGGCGATGTTCGTCTTGACGAAGGTGGGGCAAAGCACTGTGACATTGACGTTAGTACCGCTCAGTTCGGCCGCCAAGGTCTCGGACAGAGCGAGCACTCCGGCCTTACTCACGTTGTATGCCCCCATTCGGGGCGCCGAGCCGAAACTCGCGGCGGACGCCACATTGATCACTCCGCCACGGCCGTTGCTCCGGAGCCGGGGAACGAAAGTCTCGCACCCGTAGATAACACCCCAAAGGTTGACAGAAATCGCAGCGTTCCAGTCCTCGACCGACGTAGCGCCGATGCGATTGCCGCCCGCACCGATTCCGGCGTTGTTGATCACCAGGCTCGCCGCCTTGCCAAACCAGTCTTCACTGGCATCAGCGAGGTTACGGACCTGCTCAAGGTCGGTGACGTCGCATACGACGTCGAAACCCTCGCCGCCGGCCTGCCTCACCAACTCGGCCGACTCTTTCGCAGTGATGGGGTCTTTGTCCGCACACACAACACGTCCACCTCGGCGTGCAAGCTCAACGGCGAACGCGCGGCCGATACCGCTCCCTGCGCCTGTGACTACTGCGTGGGCGCGGTGGGTTCTACCTGGTGAACTACCGAACGGCAAGAACCTCATCTGCTTGCCTTTCGGATCGCGACACTGATTTCCGGTGCGGGAGACCATTGATTTGGGGGCATCAGCCACCATTGGTGTCGCATGCCACCAGTTTGGTCGTGAGCCCGACGTTTTGTCAAGATGTTTGATGTGCGGTCGAGAAACACGCGCTGGGGTGGTCGGACCGGTGCTGAGCGTCGAGCAGAGCGACGGCAGCAATTGATCGAGGCTGCGACCGAGATTTGGAGTGAGAGCGGTTGGGCCGCAGTGACTATGCGCGGCGTGTGCGCCCGGACAGGGCTCAACGATCGATACTTCTACGAGGACTTCAAGACGCGCGAGGATCTTCTCGTCGCAGCGTGGGATGGCGTTCGCAATGACATGCTCGGCGAGGTTTCCGCGCTCTTCGACGAGCGTGTGGATCGGCCGCCGATCGAAACCATCACCGCGGCGATCGCCATCGTGGTCGACCGGATCGCACGCGATCCTGGCCGGGCGCACATCCTCCTCGCTCAGCATGTAGGTAGCTCACCGCTGCAAGATCGCCGCGCTGTGGCGCTGCAGGAGGCAACGCAGTTGGTCGTCGAGGCAAGCCGGCCACATCTCAGAGAAGACGCCGACGAGACGGCCCTTCGTATGGACACTTTGGTTGCGGTGGGGGGGTTCGTCGAAGTCATCACGGCCTGGCACTCCGGTTTGCTCGCGGTGACCGAAAAGGAAGTGGTCGCGCACACGAGCCGACTGGCTGAAACCTTGGCTCAACGCTACGTCGTCAGCGGCTGAGGCTTAACCTTTCCGTGAGTTTCGAGGCCGACTGCACTTGTCTGTATGACTGTCGCCTTGACCCGCCACCGGGCATCCAATCCGTGACGACAGGCGCGCTGTCGATTGTTTGGAGGAACGACGCAGAAACAGTGTCTTTCTGCGTCGCCCTCCTCACGCACTTTTGCTACCCCGGCTGAGCGATGACCTTCTGTGAGCCGTCTTGGTCGAACAGTTCCTTGCTCCATCGCTCCAGGACCGCGGTGCTGTCCCAATCATCAGGGTGGAAGCCGGGGCGGTTGTACGAACGGAATCGCTGCAGCGCATCGGCGGTGAACATCGGGGTGCGACTGAAGCGACGTAGGCTACGCACCAACGTGACCGGGTTATACGAGGCCTTGTCAGAGGCCATCGACAGCGCAGTCTGCAGAATGAGTTCGCCGAACAGAATTGCAGAGGCGATCCGCATGCCCCGTACGCGGGTGCGCTCGGTGCCTCCAATCAGCCGATAGGCGTCGAAGGCGACGGCTTTGTGCTCCGACTCCTCGAACGCATGCCACAGCAGAATCGGTCGAACCTCTGTCTGTCCGATGAGCTTCTGCGCGTCATCGCTGGTGAGAATGATTTCAGCGAGCGTCGCGGTGTAGTGCTCCAATGCAGAGGTCATCGACAGCCGCATTTCTGGCGAAAAGCGCCGCTCCAATCGCTTGATCAGGCGTGCGACGTGGCGGTCGATCCGCGCGGTCGGATAACCCATGGCCTGGAGCCGTTCGTTGAGGAGCCGATGCTGGTGTCGGTGTGTGGCCTCTTGCCCGATGAAACCCTTGACCGCTGTCAGCAATTGGGGATCGTCGATGGAACTCTGGAAATACTTGACCGAGCGGATGAAGAAGTCTTCCCCTTCCGGGAAGGTCGCAGAAAGCACCGAGATGAAATGGCTCATCACCAGGTCGCCATCCACGAAGTGTCGCCGCTTCGTGGAGGTGGGCATGGGGAAACGAACGCGCCGGGGTTTTGGCAATACACGGCTCTTGGTCGAGGCTCGATCTTCCGGCATCTTGACGGGGTCCTTCCTCCGTTGCGTGATCTGACTTTAGGCCTTGTCACATGAGACTGCCAGAATGTAGGGCATGAGTCCAGCACGTGTTTATGGCGGGCTGTCCGCAACTCAACGCGATGCGCAGCGCCGCGCACTGCTGATTGACGCCGCGGTCGCGCTCATGGGCAAGCAGGGAGCCGCCGCGTGCACCGTGACCGCTGTGTGTACGGAGTCAGGAGTGACGAGCCGGTACTTCTACCAGCAGTTTCGCGACAGAGACGCGCTCCTGCGTGCGATGTTCACCAAGATCTCCACCACCTTCCAAGCCGTGATCACCAAGGCGATACCGGATGACACCGTTGCTCCTCAAGAACTCGCTTACGCTCCGATAAAGGCCCTGGTTCAGATGATCGAGAACGATCCCAGCATGGCCCGCATATTGTTTGTCGAATCGGGCGCTGAACCCCTGCTTCGGCAGCTGCGAAGCGAACTGATGTCCGAATTTGCGGAGCTCGTCCTCAGAGAGGCCCGCCTGCATCTCGATATACCCAGCGAGGTGATTCAGGTCGCAGATCTCGCCGCTACCTACGGTGTCGGGGGCCTGTTCGAGATTCTCCGTCGCTGGATAGACGGACAACTAAACCTATCGACCGAAGTGCTTATCGAGCATTGTGCGGGTTTTCTCGGCAGTCTTGGCCTGTATACCCTCGGCCAGAAACCTGACCCGGCCGCTTCGCACATCCAGGTCGATATCAACTCCCCGGCGGGCCACAACAGATGAGACCGGCGGTATTTTCGCCGACACGCTGCGGCGTCACGCTACCGAAGGCTGGTACACCACGATGTGGTCGAGTACGCGTTTGCTTAGCAAACCCCCTGTCGGCCCCGGTTCAATCCTGAGCAGCCTGCGCCGGTTGAAAAATGAGCAGATTTACGGGTTGAGTCATCCTTCCCAGGGTGGTCGCGCAGTGCAGCGTATTGACGACGCCTTCTGTATGGAGCTAGTGAAGTGATCCAGCGTGACGACGACGAATAACCCGGACGCGGACGCGACCAGCTGGCCGGTGGCTTCCTCGCGCAATTCTGTCCGCACTTCGAGTTTCCGGCCGGTTCTGGACACGAGCTCCGCGCTGACCTCGTAGGGAACCCCCAGCAATACCGGCGCGAAGAACTCGGTGTCGAGCTTACGGGTGACGGCCATCTCACCGACGACGTAGAGCAGCATGCCCACCGTGTCGTCAAGAACCGTCATGACTGCGCCGCCATGTGCGATCCCGGGTGCGCCGCGATGTCGGCCGTCGAAGATATGCCTGGCGCCCACCCCGTCGCCACGCCGACGCGCTCGCAGGCGATGACCGTGCGGATTGTCTGTGCCGCAACCAAGGCACCACGGATGGTGCGCATCGAGGTAGTCGCCGTCGGCGGCGATAACACGATTCTGAAAGTTATGCCACCACGCGATGGCCGAATCTTCTTCCGCTTGCTCGTCGATGACGAAATCCTCCTAAATAGGACCACGCAGTGCATGGACCACCATGCGACTGAAGAACTGCGCCGACGTCGGCTGGGCTGATCGCCCGAAGACAGTATGTAAAGGACTCGTTAGCCCGCCGAGATCATCGCTGCGGTACACCTTCCAGTTCCGTCACTATCAGCCATTTGGTCCTGCCCCGCAATACGCCCTCGACGCTGTCGCCGCATAGCTCGCCCGATAATGCTCGGGGTCGTCGTCGGTGCTATAGGGGTCATACCAAATCCTGTCCCCCACAGCGGTGACGGTCAACCTCGCCTTCTGCACAAGGGTCACGAACGTCACCGACCGCGTTCTGGGCGAAGCGCTGAACATCGTCATGCTGCCAATCGAGAAACCAGTAGTCTTCAGGAAACTCGATTGATTTGAAGTGCCACTCACAGATAGCCTTTCAGATGAGCTTCGATGCCGGTATCGACAGTGCCAACGGATCGACTGGCCGTTTCGAGGGCTTCGACGAGGCGCGTTTCGGCGTCCGGGATCGTCGCGGCGACTTTGGCCGCAGCTAGACTACGACTCCGTAGCGATGTGCCGGCATCCGTGGCTGCGGCCGCAAGCGTAGACCACGCTTTGGAAGCATGTCGGGCCGCGGCAGCCGCTTCGGCAGTGGCGGCGTCATCTAGGAGATCGGCGATGTTCTGGCAACCGTCTGCCTGCAGCGTACGAAAGAGCCCGCCGCCGGTACCGGCTTTCTCGATGAACGCCCCGAGCCCGAACAATGCCGCGGTCAGGGCATCGTCATCGAACAGCGTTGGCCAATGCCCTACGTCATCGGCGAAGTCCTGCACACCCTTCAAACCGGAAGATTCGACTTCAGCTGCCTCGATGCGCAGTAGCGGCGCACCTACGGCACCGCCGCGCATGAACGCTGCGCTCGCGGCGAGTGCAGCGGCCGCGATCGGCCCAAGGTCTGGCACTCGCTCTGGCCAGTCGACGTGATATGTGGTGTGCCGGGTAGGTGTGGGAAACCCGACCGAGGACCGCGCCCGGCGTAGGTCGTCGTAGGCCACCGTCTGGGTTGTCTCGCGGTCATTATCGACCACATAGGCGACCCGTTGTTCGTCATCGTATCCGGTGATGACAATGTCGTGACGGCTCATGTGCAATCGGACGCGCAGGTAAGGAAGTTCGCCGATGTCAGCCCAGACCATGACGGGTCGACCTTTGTCGATTTCGTCGGTCACAAATGCCCATCCCACGTCCGGGTCATCGGTCGATCGCACGACGAACTTTGCGCCAACCCGGGAGAGGTAATCCTGTTCCAGGTCGCTTCCTCGTCCTACCAGGTACACCTGGGGGAACAACTGCGTAGAGCGGACGTACGAGAAGTCCAAGACTCCGCCGAGGGTGAAGACCAATCCTTCACTGAGTGCTTCTGTCCCCCATCCGAGTTGGGCCCATTCAGTAAGGTCACGAAGCGCACCGGAACCACAGTGCCCTCCCCTCCTATGGGGATAGGGAACTTGAATCCTCGTCATCGCCGCTTCCTTCCTTGTCAGTAGCACTGTTGAGACTCGTCAAAAGCTACGTTTCATCACGGCTTCCCGGCTGACAGTAGGTGCCAACACCAACACGCGTGACCGCAGCCAACCTCAGCCGCGCATCTCGACAGCCTATGGCGATGGGGCACATTGACTTTCGATCGCTAGTCCTGCATCAACACGTCAACGGTAAGAGCCACAGACGCGCAGCACTCAACCGTTGTACTCAGCTCGCTTGCTCCCGTGGTCGCGCTCCCGCGCTTCGGCTGCTTTATCAGAATCGGATGAGTCCTCGGATGTTGCGGCCCGATCGCATATCCGCGTAGCCTTCGTTGATCTGATCGAGGGTGTACTCACGGGTGATCAGCTCATCCAGCTTGAGGTGTCCGGCGTTGTAGAGCTCGACGAGCCGCGGGATGTCGTGGGCGGCGTTCGAAGAACCGTACAGAGCGCCGCGGATCTGCTTTTCATACAGCGTCAATTCCAGCAGTGAACCCGACATCGAGGTGTCTTCGGGGTGCCCGATCGCGGTAACGACCACACGGCCGCGTTTACCGACCAAGGACAGCGCCTCGCCGATGTAGGACCCTTCGGCGACATCGGTGGTCAAGACGCAGACATCGGCGAGTTTGCCGCGGGTGATGTCACTGATCAGTGACCAGGCCTCGTCGATCGTGGCAACGGCATGCGTCGCACCGAAACCGCCGGCTTGTTCACGCTTGAACGCCACCGGATCGACAGCCACGATGTTCAACGCGCCCGCGATGCGGGCACCCTGAATCGCATTCATGCCGATGCCACCGGCTCCGATCACCGCCACGGTATCCCCGGCACGCACCTCACCGGTGCGCACCGCCGACCCGTACCCGGTCGTCACACCACACCCGATCAACGCCGCCTTGTCCAGCGGTGTCCCCTGGTCGATTTTGACCAGAGACGCCTTGGGGACCACGGTGTATTCCGAGAACGTGCCCAGCAGGCACATCTGGCCGACGTCCTCACCCCTGGCATGGAAACGGTAAGTGCCGTCGATCTGGGGTCCCATCATGAGCGCGGCACCCAAGTCGCACATGTTCCCCATCCCCCGCGCGCAATAGGAACAGTGCCCGCACGACGGCAGGAACGTCAGGATCACCGAATCGCCCTCGGCGACGTTCTCGACACCCGCACCCACTTCGACCACGGTGCCGGCACCCTCGTGGCCACCGACGACGGGCAGCGGAATGGGCAGGTCGCCGGTCACGAGGTGTTCGTCGGAATGGCACAACCCGGTCGCGGTCAGCTGGACGAGCACTTCATCGGGGCCGGGAGGATCCAACTCGATGTCCTCGACTTCCCACTTTTCTCCTAGGCCCCACAGCACTGCAGCACGTGTCTTCATGTGTGTCTCCTTAACGTCAGTGTTTCGGTCGCAGTGGATTGATGATTCACGCCAGCGTCTCGATGATGAGGTCACCGTCGGCGAACTGGCGGCGCAGCTTCTTCTTGTCGAACTTGCCAGTGGAAGTCAGCGGAATGTCGGTGACGAACGCCCACCGTTCCGGTAGCCACCACTTGGCCACCCGCGCACGCAGAAATTCGGTCAGCTCCGCCGCGGTGGCGGTGCGGTCGGCAGCCAGGACGACCACCGCCAGCGGCCGTTCCTGCCACTTGTCGTCGGGCACTCCAATCACCGTGGCGGTGCGCACCGCAGGGTGAGCGGCCAACTCGTTCTCCAATTCCACCGAGGAGATCCATTCGCCCCCGGACTTGATGACATCCTTGGAGCGGTCGGTCAGCGCGATGAGCGCGTCCGCGCTGATCGTCCCGACGTCCCCGGTACGCAACCACCCGTCCGGCGACGCCGCCGGACTGTCATTCTCGTAATACGACTGAGTGATCCACGGGCCGCGGACTTGAATCTCCCCCACCGATTTTCCGTCCCACGGTTGTTCTGCACCGCTGTCATCGACGATGCGGGCCTGCACACCGGCCACCACCCGGCCTTGGGTTGCGCGCAGGTGAAGCGACCTCTCCGGGGTATCAGAACTCCGCGGCAGAGCGACCGAGGCCAGCGGGGAAGTCTCAGTCATCCCCCAAGCCTGCACAATGCGGATGCCCAGCTCGTCATAGGCGGTCATCAACGACCGCGGAACCGCCGAACCACCGCAGGCCACCATCTTCAGCGAACTCACGTCATGGCCAGGATTGTCGCGCAAGTAATGCAGAACATCGGTCCAGATTGTCGGCACCGCCCCCGCCATCGTCGGCCGCACCGCCTCGATCATCTCCACCAAAGGCCCCGCCTGCAGGAAACGGTCAGGCAGCAGAAGCTGCGCGCCGGCCATCATCGCCGCATACGGCAACCCCCACGCGTTGGCGTGGAACATCGGAACGATCGCCAACACCGTGTCGTCATGACCGATGCCCAAGGCATTCGAGGTGCACGCCGCCTGAGAGTGCAACCACGTCGAACGATGGCTGTAGACAACACCTTTCGGGTGCCCGGTGGTACCGCTCGTATAGCACATCGCTGCAGCCGACCGCTCATCGACATCGGGCCACTCGAACGTACTCGACTGGGCGGCCACCACATCGTCGTACCGTAGGACGTCCTTTCCGCACCCCTCGACCGCGGCAAGATCGCCGGTTCCGGTCACTAGCACCGTGCGCACCGAGGTCATCGACGGCAACGCCGCCGCCAAAAGGGCAAGCACCGTACTGTCGACGATGATCACCCGATCCTCGGCATGATTGGCGATCCACGTCAGCTGTTCCGGCGGCAGCCGCAGGTTCAACGTATGCAGCACCGCGCCCATCGACGGCACCGCCGCGTAACAGTCCAGATGCTCCTGGTTGCTCCATTGCAGCGTCGCGACACGCTCATCTCCACGGATGCCGATCTGGCGCAAAGCATTTGCCAACCGTGCCGCACGCTCACCCACCTCGCGATAGGACACCCCAGAGATCTGCCGGGGTCCGCGCGCAGTCAGCACCTCGCGATCGCCATGGACTGCCGAAGCATGGGCCACGATCGCGGGCACAGTCAACGCAACGTCCTGCATCGTGCTCCTCATCGCACACCCGCCCTACAGCCCGCGGTGAGGCGAGGGTCACGCATCGATGAGGTCCTGCCGATTCTGGCTCTCCAGCATCAACCGGTACTCGGGGAACAGGTTCTTGGCCTGCGGGATCAACTTGATCAACTTCGGCACCGGACCTTTCGCACGTACCGTTCCCTTGGCCATCGCCATCGTCAAGTTCACCTTCCCCAACCAGAACTTGTTCCCCGTGTCTGCCGACATGAACAACTCCACGTTGGGCACCGCGGTACTGGCCGCTCCGGTCTCCACCACCTTGTTCGGCATGTCCACCGTCACAACCGCATCCGGATCTGTGTAATGCACCCGCAACACCACACCCGAATTCGCGAGCTTGTCCGCCAGACCCTCCTTCTCCAAACCCCGCCGAAAGATCCCGCCCAGGAAGGCATAGACCTCGTCCTCGTCCCTAAATACCGCCACCGTCAACCTCAACTAACCTCATTGTCAGAACAGAACAGAACAGAACAGGCACCGACTTCTGACGCTGCTCCTCCGGAAAGAATCGTCATGCTCGTTGGGAAACCCCACTAGGTCCTGATGCGCTGCGCCAAGGCGACCGCCGGGCAGCCGCTAGCGTTCCTTTGCCAGCGGGGCTGGATGGCAATTGTCACTGAAGTACCTCTCCAAGACACGCGTCGCATCCGCCGTCGTCGTTCCCACCGCCTACGCACCGCCGGCACCTCAGTCCGAGCCGGCGAGCACCAGTTCGGCCCGTTCGACGGCGACTTGCTGCGTGATGACCCGCTTGCTGAACATGAAGTCGCGGGGACGGTTGATGCAGTCGGCGGCAAGAAGCTCGCCGGCACGGAGGTAGAAGCAGGTGAAGTCGCGCTCCCGGGTCGGGTCGCCGCTGAGGACGACCTCGTCGTACCCGGTGTTGAGACCGGCGATCTGGAGCTTGAGGTCGTATTGATCTGACCAGAACCATGGAAGGGCCGCTATCTTCTTGGACTTCCCACAGACGGTCGCGGCGGCGACCTTGGCCTGCTCGGCCGCGCTCGGCACGGACTCCAGGCGGATGCGACGGCCGTAACGGGCCATGTCGTGGCTGGCGCAGTCCCCGGCGGCCACGATGTCGGGGTCGCTAGTCCGGGCCTGATCGTCGATCACGACGCCGTTGTCGACGACCAGGCCCGCGGTGGCGGCGAGCTCGGTGTTCGGCTCCACGCCGATGCCGACAATGACGAGGTCGGCGGGAATTGATTCGCCACCGGCCAGGATTACTTCGCGGACCCTGCCGTCGCCGGACAGAGCCTCGACCAGCGTGCCCGTCCGGATGTTGACGCCCTCCTCCCGGTGGATCCGGTCGAAGAACTCCGATACCTCCGGGGCGGTGACCCGTTCAAGGACGCGCCCGGTCGCCTCGAGCAGGGTGACCTCCAGACCCAGTGCACGCAACGAGGCGGCTGTCTCCAGTCCGATGTAGCCGCCGCCGACGATCACCGCCCGACGCCCGGGGCCGGCGGCCTCTCGGATCATCTCGCCGTCCGCGGCGGTGCGTAGGTAGAAGACTCCGGCCAGGTCCGCTCCCGGGGTGGGGAGCCGACGAGGCCGGGCGCCAGTGCACAGCGCGAGCTTGTCGTAGGGCAGTGCGTCGCCGGTACTCAGCACGACATGACCAGCCGAGCGGTCGACCGCCGCCACCGTCGCATCCAGGAGTCGGATCCGCTGCTTGGCGTAGAAATCCGAGTTGCGGATCGCGAGTTCGGCCAGTTCGCATTTGTCGGCCAGGTACGACTTGGACAGCGGGGGCCGCTGGTAGGGCAACGCCGACTCATCGCCGACGAGGACGATTTCGCCGTCCCACCCTTCTCGGCGAAGACTGGCGGCGAGCTGGGTGCCCGCGTGGCTGGCCCCCGCGATGACCGCTCGCTGCACGGTCATGCGCCACCTTTCGGGGTGAGGCGGACCATCAGCTTACTGATCCCCCTCACGAAGTTGGACTGCACGTACTCGGGCTCACCGACGACCTCGATGTTCTCGAACCGCGGAAGCAGCTCCTCCCACAGGATCCGCAACTGCATCTCGGCCAGCCGGTTACCCATACAGCGGTGCACGCCGAAACCGAAGGAGATGTGGTTACGGGCGTTGGCCCGATCGATAATCAGGTCATCGGGCCGATCGAACACGCGCTCGTCGCGGTTGCCCGAGGCGTACCACATCAGGACCTTGTCGCCCTTGCGGATGAACTGCCCGTTGAGCACAGTGTCGGCCTTGGCGATCCGGCGCATATGCGCGAGCGGGGTTTGCCACCGGATGATCTCCGAGACCATGTTGGGGATCAGCTCGGGGTTCGCCTTCAGCTTCTCAAACTGGTCAGGGAACTCGTTCAGCGCCAGAACACCACCGCTCATGGAATTGCGGGTCGTATCGTTGCCACCCACGATCAGCAATACCAAGTTGCCCAAGAACTCCATCGGGCGATCGATCAGGTCCTTGGTGCTCTCGTCGCTCTGCAACATGGTGATCAGATCGAAGCCGGGCAGCTCTCCGGCAGCTGTCCGGGCTGCCTTGTCCCGCCAGTGAGCGCTGAGACCTCTAGCCATATCGACCATGCCGCGAAATATCTCGTCGTTGTCCGAGGGCCCACCGTTGGCTTGCTCCATGGAGGTGGCGAGATCGGACCATTGGACGAGCTTGCGCCGCTGCTCGAACGGGAAGTCCAGCAGCGTGGCCAGCATGCGCGCGGTTAGCTCGATCGAGACGTGCTGCACCCAGTTGAACGGTTCGCCAAGCGGCAGAGCGTCGAGCACGTCTACCACCCGCTCGCGGATGAGGCCCTCCATCTCACGCAGGTTCTTCGGTGCGACCACACCCTGGACAGCCTGCCGTTGCCGGTCGTGTTTTGGGGGGTCCATCGCGATGAACATCGCAATGTCGAGGAAGCGCGGCGGGCTCCCGATGACGATGAACGGCTCGGAGGAGAAGACCTCGTGGTTCTTGTCGACGGCCACGATGTCGGCATGCCGCGTCACCGACCAGAACGGGCCGAACGCGCTGTGGGCCTGATAGTGCACGGGAGCCTCGTTGCGTAGGCGCTCGTAATAGGACTTCCAGCGACCCTGACGATAGAGGAAAGGATTGCTAAGGTCGATGTCGGTCAGTTCAACCTCGTCAGCCGGCGGGATCGGTCGCTCGATGAAGATTTTTTCACCGTTGGTGCCGGTGACCCAGCGCCGCGTTCTGTCGTAGAGGTGGGCGCCCTGGATTATTCGGTCCATCGGAATTGTTGCCTGAGCCTTGGCAGTGACTGCCTCGCGAATATTGCTCACGTCTCACCTCTCTTTCGTCATCACAGTTGGAACTCGGGCAGATGGACGATCAAACCGTCCCACGCCTCAGAGACCTGCATCTGGCAGGACAGCCGGGAGGTCGGCTGACGCTCGGGGTTCATCGCGAGCATCTCCTCTTCATTGGCCCCGGAGAGGCCGACCCGATCGGACCATTGCGGATCGACGATCACATGGCAGGTGCCGCACGCGGCTTCGCCTCCGCAGTCGCCGTCGATGCCGGGCACCGCATTGTTGGTCGCGACCCGCATCAGTGACTGACCTTCCTCGAGAGGCGCCTCATACTTCTCGCCGCCGTGGGAGACAAATGTGACAACTGCCATAGCCAGGCTCCTTGCGTGTCCTCAGTTACTTGACACAAGTCTTGCGCCAGATGAGCGCTGCGGCTATGTTCGCCGGAGTCAGAAACTTGTGATTTCGGCTCAAAGGGGCCATGGTCAGTGAACCCCAATGACGCGGGTGTGCCCCCACTCGCATTCGTGCAAATGCTCGAGAGCCCGGCGTTTGACCCAGACGCCGTCGCGCGGCTTCGCAACATCATGGCTCGCGAAGGAACCGACGAGGCGACGCTGATTCAGCGTGATATCCAGGCCCCGTTACGGTGGTTTCGTGAGGCGTACCCCGGTCTAGACATCGATCAGGCAACGCTGCTCGGATTTGCGTTAGCCGAACAGGCACAGTTGACGTCCTTCGGCCCGCTGAGTGTTCCGCTGGTCAGCGCGGGCTCAGTGGCCGAGATCGTAGAGCTGCTGACTTATCTGCCGTTGATCACGACGGCTGTCAAAGCACAGTTTCATCCAGATGACCAAGGCCTCACCGTCGGGCTCTGGGGACACACCAGCGATCGTGCCCTGGACTGCCTCGCCGTCACGTACGCCGGGTTGGCGTTGTTGCGACTGCTGGACATGCTCGTCCGTGCGGCGCCGACCCTCACACTCCACTTGAGTTGGCCAGCGCCCGCCGCCTTGAAAGATCGCGAGGACGACCTTACCGCCGGGCGCCTGTTCTTCGACGCTCCGATGTCCTTCCTCCATGTTCCCGCGGACACGCTCAACGAGGTGTGCCGGTTCTCCGATCCCGTCGCATACCGACTCGCCATCGTCGATCTGCAGCGAACTCTCGACCAGCGGAGCGAAACCACGTCGTTCTCGGAGAAGGTGAGACGGCTGCTGCAGAAGGAGCCCGGACGCCGAAGTAAACATTGGTTCGCACATGAGCTGTCGATGTCCACCAGCACACTCAAGCGGCGCCTCTCCGAAGAGGAGACCACCTTTCGCGAGTTGCGCCAAGCATTCCTGCGCGAGCGCGCGATGCTGCAGCTACTCGACCGATCCCTATCGGTGAGTGAGATCGCCACGGATCTCGGATACAGCGACCTCGCCAACTTCTCACACGCCTTCAAGCGATGGACCGGCCGCTCTCCGAGCGAGTTTCGGCTCTCACCACATTGAGCTGTCCCGGCGGGTCCGGAGATCCCGACCTTTGCGGCGTCTTTCTGCAGCGTCGCCTCTCCCCGGGTGTTCGATGAAGGCCCGAGCCTGCGCGCCGGGCAGCAGATTCACCCGGTCACACAAGCCGGCCAGATGCTCGGCCAGCACCGAATCCAATTGGCGGGCATAACCGAAAGTGAACTCCCGCAACAGCGTTCCCATCGTTGACGGGGGATACACCCGGCGGAAAAAGGGTTTTTATGCCGCCAGCGCGGACCAGGTCGACATCATCGATGTAATCCGCGCCCGCGTACATGCTCGCGATCAGGGTGGCCAGTTTCGGAGCCGGATTGGCCGACCTCGACTTGACCCTGGGAGCTGCGATGTGAATCTTGTTGGCCAACAACTCCGATAGGCCTGCCTGCTCAGCCAGCGCCATCACCGGCACCAGGCCCGCGCACGACACCAGATGTCCTCATCGAACACATCGGACCGCGGGGTGAACGTGTGGGACACTCGCGCCGGAAGTGCCGTTCTCGAACTGGACCGATTGTTGCCTGAACAATATCAATCTTCCCAGCTCAGAACGCACTTTCCTTATCCCGACACCCCGACAAACAGTCCATTGTCAGTGGATCGAGGCTAAGACCGCTCAAGTCACAGCTATCTATAGCCAACGCCGAGGTAGCGGAGCGCCACCCGCGAGATCCGCGCACCCGTGGTGGCGATGTCCGCGGAGGGAAGGACGACGTGACTCACGGTGAGCCGCACCAGAACGTCTGCGACCTCCTCGACGTCTTCGGAGTCGAGATCGGCGAAGTGGTCGTGAAACCACGCGACCAAAGCCGCGGAGGAGAGCTGGAGCAGGGACGCCGATGTCGGCAGGAGAGGAAGAACGCCCGTCGTCGGCGCACCGGCGCGATCATCCCCTGAGTGGCTGGACGTCAGCACCGACTTCAGGAGCGGACTGGCTTCTGCTTCACGCAGGGTGAACCGCACCGCTGCGGTGATGCCGCCCTGAACGTCGCCGGTGTGTTCGGCGAGGATGGCGTGGATACCCTCCAGGAAGCGCTGACCCTCGGCCACCACGAGCGCGTCACCAAGTCCCTGCTTATCGCCGAACTCCTTGTATAGCGTCGGTCGGGAGACGCCGACAAGTTCGGCGACCTCACTCACTCGGACTTGTTCCCAGCCCTTCTCAATGGTGAGTTCCCGTGTCGCCCTCAAGACCTGCTCGCGGATATGTCGGCGAAACGACATCCGCGCCGAATCAGTTGGCATACGAGCAGAATAGGTGGCGAACTGGGATCTCCCGCGCAGCCCGACGACTGGCGTCAAACGGTACGGTCGAGAAAGTCGACGACCGCCGTCGAGAATGCGTCGTTGTTGTCGCCAGCAACCATGTGGCCCGCGCCCGACACGTCAACGGTTTGCGCGTGGGGAACCAAGGTGAGGAAATCCTTCACTGTCTCTTCGGAGACTATGTCCGACAGCAGGCCGCGGACCAGCAGCGCCGGCGCGGACACCTGTCGCGCGCCATCGACAAGGAATGCGCTCATCATCTCGAACTCCTCTGCGCCGTCGTCTGAATCACTCTGCAGGAACTGAAAATTCGACGTCGCAAACGCCGGATCCCATCGCCAGGCCCAGCGACCGTCTCCACGTCGGCGGAGGACTTTTTGAAGGCCGTCGACGTTTTCGGGGCGAGGGCGGTGCGGGTTGTAGGCGGCGATCACGTCAGCGGCCGACTCTAGGCTGTCGAAACCTTCGGGATGGGCCGACATGAACGATAGGACTCGGCGGGCGCCGTGCATCTGCATTCGCGGAGTGATGTCAACCAGGACGACGGCCTGCCATAGCTCCGATGGGGCGAGCAAGTGCGTGCCGAGGATGGTCAAACCGCCCAACGATGCCCCGATCGCGGCAACTGGGCGGGCGGAGCCGGCGTACGCGCGCACGGCCAACAGGTCGGACCCCAGCCGTTCGATGTCATAGCGTCCGTCTGGATCCCAGTCGCTGTCACCATGTCCCCTTGCGTCGTAGGCGGCAACGGTGTAGCCCCGCTGATGCAATCGTTGGGCGGTGACATCCCAGGCGTGCCGGCTCTGACCACCGCCGTGAAGGAGCAACACGACCGCCCGCGGTCCGTCACAGCGGTAGAAGTCGACCGCCAGCGAGAGCCCATCCACCGTGGGCACGCGCTCGACGACAGGAGCGGACGAATCATGTGCTCTGTTTGCAGACATCAAGAGATGGCCTTCGGTGCGACGACGGTGACGGTGCCCTGCGCCGCACACACCGCTCTGCCGTCGTTGCAGATGTCGATACGTGCCACACCGCTGGTTCTGCCCAGCGAGATGATCTCAGCCGTGGCTACACAGGTTCCGCTGGAGACTGGACGAAGCAAATTCAGTTTGAACTCCGTCGTCGCGACCCAGGATCCCATCGGAATCACGGGATAAAACACCACTCCAAGGCAATGGTCGACCATGGCCGACAAGCAGCCGCCATGCAAGTTGCCGAAAGGCGTCTTCAGGTCGTCGCGTGCGTCCATCTCCGCGACGAGCCGTCCAGCAGTGAATTCAGTGTGCCGGAAGCCGAGGTAACCGGCCAGCCCGCCCGTGGTTTCTGCTGCGCTCTGCAGTTGTTCAGCGACCTGCTGGTTGAACGCGGTGAACTGCACAGACATGTCCGGCCTCCTACCTCAGCTGTGGTTGAGACATTACGCCTTGTCTGTCACATCGGTCGACAATGGTCGCTCGCCAGGATTGCGGGAAGGAGAAACCTTGAAAGAAATGTCCGGAGCCCGTCACGACTGCGCTCCCGCGGTCCTCGAACAGTCAGCAGGCTCAGTATCGTGCGGAGAACCCACTCGGCGGCGTCGTCGACGGAGACGCCCGGTTCTACGTAACTCCAGTGTCTCCTGAAGATGGGACGGAGAAACTCGGTGACGAGTTCGAAGAGTGACGTCGAGGTCCCCGCCGCGAGGCCAACGCCGGCGAGTTCCTCGTCGCTGCCGAACAACAATCCGATGATCTCTTCGCGGCGCGCGGCCTCAACTGTGTATTCCACGAAATCGACGAGAGCGGAGCCCAGATCGGTGTGCTCCGCGATCCGGGGGTTGATGCGATCGAGATAGCGCTCGGCGGCGCGAATGATGACGCCCGACATCACCGCCTCCCGATTAGGGAAGTAGCGATACACCGTTGCCCTGGAGACACCCGCTGTTCTGCCGATGTCCTCCATGGTCGTGCCTACCACGCCGCAACTCTCTAGGCACCGCTCGGCAGCATCTAGCAATCGGTCGCGAGCGGAATCACGATCTGACGGCGCGGCGGCACCCCATCGCACCAACTTCGTCGACACAACAGCCAGTATGCCGCGGGCGCACACCATTGTGGCTTGACTGCAGATATGACACCATCGCATTCGTGTCTCACAACAGCCCGTGGCCCTGAGCGAGTGATCGATTGTCGGTAGAAGCGCGTACTCCGGTGGCGGTCGGCGTAGGCGAAGTCACCCATCGCGGGGACGACGTCGTCACCGGCCTCGGTTGGTATTCGACGAAACATTCGGTCGGTGTGTGGTCGGCCACCCCTCCACCAACCGGGTGGCGACTGATCGACACGGCAGACGAACAAACTCCGATCGATTCATCGCGGCTGGCCGTCGCAGGCGTCGACGAGGCGACCGGTCGCGCGACAGTGGACGGGTACACGGTCGAATACGACCGAGACGGGCGACCTCGATGGACACCGACCATCGCGCACCTGTCCGACGGGCGAAGAGTCGTCGCACGCAGCGACGATCCGCAGATTGCCGAGGCGATGGCGGGCGAGATGTACGTTGGCAGAACGGTTTGCCTCCGAAACACAGGGTCGTCCACGGGATTCGAGCTTCCATGATCGCCGAGGCCATGGTGTTGACCGGACCGCGGAATCTGGAGCGGCGCCAGATGACCATCCCCGACGTCGGTGACCGCGGTGCGATCCTGCGAGTTGAAGCATGTGGTCTATGCGGTACAGATCACGAACAATTCACCGGACACCTGCCTGCCGGCTTCTCATTCGTTCCAGGTCACGAAATCGTCGGCATCGTCGAACATGTCGGCAATGCGGCCAGCGAACGCTGGTGCGTCCGGGCCGGCCAGCGCGTGGCCGTCGAGGTGTTCCGGTCCTGCCGAGACTGCCCGGAGTGTCGCCGCGGCGAATACCGGCGATGTGCGGTGAACGGCATCGCCACCATGTTCGGGTTCGTCGACGTGGAGATCGGCGCCGGGTTATGGGGCGGATACGCCACCCATGTGGAGCTTCCGTGGGACGCGATGCTACTCCCGATTGCCGAAGACATGGACCCCGTTCTCGCCACGTTGTTCAACCCTCTCGGGGCCGGTATCCAATGGGGGAAAACTCTTCCCGACACCAAGGCGGGGGGTATCGTAGCGATACTGGGACCGGGCATCCGCGGGATCTGCGCGGCGGTGGCGGCGAAAGAGGCGGGAGCCGCTTTCGTCGCGATGACCGGCATCGGTCCACGCGACGATCAGCGACTGGCCATAGCCAGATCATTCGGTGTCGACCTGCCCATCGACGTATCGCAGGACGATGCAGTGACAGCGCTCCAGCGTGAGACAGGCGGACAGCTTGCCGACGTGGTCATCGATGTCACCGCCAAAGCACCCTCCGCGTTCGCCGACGCCGTCGCCCTTGCCAGGCCTGGCGGCAGGGTCGTGGTTGCTGGCACCCGCGGCGGAGGCGGCGCGCCCGGCTTTGAACCAGACACGCTGGTGTATAAGGAATTACACATCGCCGGTGCACTCGGCGTGGAGTATCCCGCCTACCGGGCAGCCCTCGAGATTCTGGCCACGCGCCGCTGGCCGTTCGACCGGATCACAAGAGAATCAACCGGATTCGCTGGTCTCGCGCCGCTGCTCAGTTCGCTTGCAGATGAAAATGCCAAATCGAGTGCGGCCCTGCACAACGTCTTCGTGCCCACGCCCTCACAGCATGCGGAGCTTCAACAGAGGAAGGTCACACGTGACGAGAACGGAACGCGTACCGATGCTCGACCTTGAGCAGGCCCGGCTGCGGGCTGCCGAGTGTGGGCTGCCCGCAGAGATGGCAGAACTGTCAGTATTTCGCGTGGCACTTCACCAGCCGAGCCTCGCAGTGGCCCTGTACGGAATGCTTGAGGCGCTGCTATTTAACGGTGTGCTCGACGCCCGGCTACGCGAATTGATCATCATGCGCATCGGCTGGGTAACGGGGTCGGTATATGAGTGGACACAGCATTGGCGAATCGCGACGCTGCTCGGTGTGGCTTCGGATGACCTTCTGGCGGTGCGTGACTGGCAGAGTTCCAATCGTCTGGGCCATGCCGAGCGTGCGGTCCTGGCGGCGACCGATGATGTGGTACGTGACGGGGTCATTGCCGAGGAAAACTGGGCCGCGTGCCACAAGGCATTCAATGGCGATCACGCGGTTTTGGTCGAACTTGTCGGAGCGATCGCCAATTGGCGGCTCTTTTCGATCCTGCTTCGATCCTTGAATATTCCGCTTGAGTCGGGTACCGACTCCTGGCCGCCCGATGGGCGAGCCCCTCGACGTGACGATTGAGTAAAAACGGTTGTTCAGCAATCGCACCCAAGTTGAAGCTCGGTTACCCCTTATGTTCCTAGTCAGTTGTGGGCTATTGAATTTCAAACGGGTAGTTGTGATTTCGGTCTCTTAGCCACGGTCTCGGGGTAATGCCACCAACTGGACATGTGGAGCCAACTGTTCTGGGACGCCTACACCAGCTTGAAGCACGCTCCGTCATACGAATACGATCCAAGGGATGTCGAGGTTCTTCGCGACTCAGGCCAACTGTTACTACTGGGAGAGTCGTTCAATCGGGTCGCTGGCAACAGAACGCCAATGAAGGCGATCGTCGGCAGTCACCGCACACAGCACCTCACGCAGAGAATTCAAGAGCCCGCTGCTGCAAGCTAGACCCGGCGTCCGACACCGAGGCGCTGCCGTCTTCATACAGCTGACCACGAACGCCAGCCGCGCCGAAGTCCCACCGGGGACGGCAAACACCTTCCGCCGCAACACCTTCGGATGCAGCTTGGACGGAAGGCCACCAGCCACCATAATATCGACCGTCTCGGCGTCGCCAGCACCGCGGACGAATCGGTGTACCGGCCCGTTGCCACCTCGCCTCCGGCTTGCGCGGGTCAATCTCTCAGGTCGTCGTTGCCACACTCAGAAGTGACATGTACAAATCACGGTTCAGCGAGTGTACAGTTCACGGTGTGGAGGTATCCGTGACCGAGTTGCGCGCGCACCTTAGCGATTGGCTCGATCGAGTTCGGGCTGGTGATGAGGTCGTCATCACCGACCGCGGGATTCCGGTCGCGCGACTCGCTGCGCTGGACAGCGCAGGCACCTTGGAGCGTCTCACGGCCGAAGGCGTGATTGCCAGGGCCACCGCGCAGCGGCCCGTCGCTGCGGGACGGTCCCGGCCCCGACCGCGGCGGCCGGTGTCTGACCAGGTCAGCGACCAGCGGCGCTGACCGGTGCCGCTCGTCTACTTCGACGCCAGCGCCTTCGTTAAACTTCTCACCACCGAGACAGGAAGCTCGCTGGCATCCGCGCTGTGGGACGGCTGCGACGCCGCATTGTCCAGCCGCCTGGCCTACCCCGAAGTCCGCGCCGCACTCGCTGCAGCAGCCCGCAATCACGACCTAACCGAATCCGAGCTCGCCGACGCCGAGCGTGACTGGGAGGACTTCTGGGCCGCCACCCGCCCAATCGAACTCACCGCCACGGTTGAACAGCACGCCGGCCGCCTCGCCCGCGCCCATGCCTTGCGCGAAGCCGACGCTGTCCATCTGGCCAGCGCGTTGGCAGTCGGCGAACCCGGCCTGATCGTCGCCGTTTGGGACCGACGCCTGCACGCCGGAGCCCAAGCCGCCGGGTGCCGACTCGCCCCCGCCCAACTCGACCCCTAATCCGACCGCTCGACGTCAGAGGTGGGTCGACCCCGGCATGGATGACGATCAGGTACCGATTCGCCAGGTCAGAACCCGTGTCGTAAGTGGCCAAGTCCCCCCTCGGACACAATTAGGTTAGCTATTTACCTCCAAAAACCCCTCCGAACGGTATCGGAGGGGATTTCTTATGTTTGCGAAACCTGAAGGTACTCGGTAATCGATTCGTGGTAACCCATTTTCGATTCGGGTTCGCAGGAAGGACTCATTGACTCGCCAGGCCAGAGCGTCAGACGACGCTTTCGGATGCCCGTCGTGCGTTATCGCCATCTCCCGTCGCCTGGGCTCCAGTTCATGCTGGTGAGGTCGTCGGTGATCGCGGGTTCGGCGAAGGTGATGACTTCGGCGAGCAGATCGGCGAATTGCTCGGGGAGTTTATCGCGGCCTTGTCGGTTGCGCCACGCCGCCCAACGGGACTGAGCGAGTTGGGGATAGCCGTCGAGCACGTCGGCCAGCGGTATCAACTTGGCACGTCGATGTTGCGCAACTTCCCTGATGGCTATCTGAAGGTCGGCTCCACCCAGCGCCCGAGAGCGAGCCAGAACCCAGATGTCACCGAAATCGCGCCAGCGCGTATTGGCAACACCGCGCTGCACGGCAGTCACAACCTTTTCGGCGTGCACCATGTGCAGCGGGTAGCCGTTGAGGGTGATGGGCTCCCCTCCGAGCAACCGTGGCACCGATACCAGCGTGGGGCTGGGCACAATGGGATCCCCGACGCTCACGTCAACATGGAACCTGTGCCGCGACGTAGCGACACGAGCATCGGCGCTGACACGGACGCCGGAGTACTCATCATCGTCACGAATGTCTCCGAACGCACTGCGGCAGAATCGAACTCGATTCCGTCATCCTCAGGTAGGCGCACAGCAAGGACGGATCTGATGAGCGCAACGATCTCGGCTTCGGAGTTTCCAAGGTCCTGACCGGCCAGGTCGACGTCGCGAGTAGGTCGACGGCTACCGAACGCCGCCAGGAGAACCCCACCTTTGAGGACGAACTTCTCACTCGACGGGCTGCGGCTGAGGCGAGCAAGGAATCCCTCGAGGATGTAGAGCTGGAGCAGCTCTTGGGTACTGCGTCTGCCTTCTTTAGCACGCCGCTGCAAATCGATGTATGCACGGCCGCCGGCGGTTTGGCGCGAGATTGGGCTCATAGCAAGATCGCCAGCGCCTGCTGGAGTGCGCGCTGCGCGTGTGGGAACGACCGCGCCATGCGTAGCAGCTCGGAGGGTTGGCCGCCCTGGCGCAACCACCGCTTGAGGGCATCGTTGGCCAGGTCGATCCCTTCGAAATGATGCAGGCGGTATGCATCGATGATGCTGCGCGGTGCGGAGTAGATGCCGATCTGTGTGCCGGCGTCGATCGGCAAAATGTCGCGTCCGATAGCGAAGGTGGCCGGGTCGAAGCGATGCCACCTGATCGGTGTATTCAGCCGCGGTGCCCAGGTGCCCCGAGGGATAGCGATGTCCAGCAGGTCAGGGATGTCATCGATGAGATCGTGGCGTGCCAGTGCCGATCGCAGGGCGATGGTCGCCTGCGGTGACGCAGAGCTGATCTCGGCGAGGTCTTCATCGCCGTACCACGTGCTCTTGCGGTAGAGACCGCGCGCAATCCGAACGATGCGCCCTTCGTCGCGAAGGTTGTAGAACTGGCGCCTATTCATATGCTCCAGGGCTTCGGAGAATCGGAACGTATCTGGCATGGCGCTCAGGCTGTCGAGGCTGGCTGCATCGTTCATGGCGATCGCCCTCCGTACCAAATCCTGCACACAACTATCGATACTGTATAGGATTTGGTACGTACTGTCCACGACGCTCTCAATCCGTCGCGTGTGTGGAATACGCCCGCAGCAATCAACATCCGCGACGTCTGCGGTGCTGGAGAAAACCGCGAAGCCCGAGCGCCACGGTCGTCCGGCCGTGTCCGGGCTCACTTCCTGAAGCTCAACGCTCCAAGCAAATCCAAGTCTGCAGTCCGATCCAGCGGACGGGACGCGTCGACATTTCAAGCGCGTAGCTATGCGGATCAACGCGTGCTGGACAGTACGAATGAAACGGAACGCATCCCCGCGCCGAGGACGTCATGAACCCTTCGAGGTCTCTACCAGGCACGAAAACACGCCTTGACCAGCTGTGAGGGCACGGGTCAGCGACCGAGTTGGAAAAGAGTCTCGACTCGTGTCGCAAGTCGCCAAGTCCCCCTCGGACACACGACTGAGGCGAGCGAAATGAACGCTCGCGTTCATTTCCGAGCCGATGGAGTGTGTTGAGCGGCGAAGCCGCGATCACACCGGTAGCGACATGTACAAATCATGCTTCAGTGAGTGTACATTCACGGTGTGGAGGTATCCGTGACTGAGTTGCGCGCGCACCTCAGCGATTGGCTCGATCGAGCTCGGGCAGGTCGTGAGGTCGTCATCACCGACCGCGGGATTCCGGTCGCGCGACTGACTGCGCTGGACAGCGCCGGCACCTTGGAACGTCTCACGGCCGAAGGCATGATTGGCAAGGCCACCGCGCAGCGGCCCGTCGCTGCGGGTCGGTCCCGGCCCCGACCGCGGCGGCCGGTGTCTGACCGGGTCAGCGACCAGCGGCGCTGACCGGTGCCGCTCGTCTACTTCGACGCCAGCGCCTTCGTCAAACTTCTCACTACCGAAACAGGGAGCTCGCTGGCGTCCGCGCTATGGGACAACTGCGACGCCGCGTTGTCCAGCCGTCTGGCTTACCCCGAAGTCCGCGCCGCACTCGCGGCAGCAGCCCGCAATCACGACCTAGCTGAATCGGAGCTTGCCGCTGCCGAGCGTGACTGGGAGGACTTCTGGGCCGCCACCCGCCCGGTCGAACTCACCGCGAGGGTTGAACAGCACGCCGGCCGGCTCGCCCGCGCCCATGCCTTGCGCGGAGCCGACGCTGTTCATCTGGCCAGCGCGTTGGCTGTCGGTGATCCTGGCCTGATCATCGCCGTTTGGGACCGACGCCTGCACGCCGGAGCCCAAGCCGCCGGGTGCCGGGTCGCCCCCGCCCAACTCGACCCCTAGCCCAACTTCTCGATGTCATAGTGGGCCAGCCCGGCGGCAGACGACGATCAGGTACCGACTCCCCAGGTCAGGGCCGGTGTCGTAGACGGGCCAAAGTCCCGCCTCGGACTCGTCCGGCGACACGACTTAGTCGGCCCTCGCCGTGACTCACTTGCGATGCGGGTCGCAGTCAAGACGCAAATCCTCAACCGTGCCGCCGCGCCCGGCAGATCAAGCCAGGGGGAATAGACGGTGTGACCAAGTAGCTGTGTGTGCCGTGGCCGAGAAACCCGATCCCGAGACGCTAAAAGCACTGAACGCCAATATCGCCGATGAGTTTCGCGCGAACGCCGGCAAGGTCGGGGGGCGATTCAAAGGCAACGAGCTGTTGCTACTCACGACGACGGGCGCCAAGTCCGGCCAGCCGCGGGTCACCCCACTGGTGGTGTTTCGCATCGACGGCAAGCTGCTGATCGTCGCCGGTTACGGCGGGGCCGACGTCAATCCGGCATGGGTACACAACCTGCGGGCCAACCCCCGCGCGCACGTCGAGGCCACGACCGGCTCGTTCGAGGTCGTCGCGCGCGAGCTCGACGCGTCCGAACGTGAAGTGGTCATCCCCAGAATCAACGCGACCGCACCTGCATTCGCGTACGCGAACTACCAGTCACAAACCACACGCACCATCCCAATATTTGAGCTGGAGCAGGGCGCGGCATGACTGCCCCACTGCTCACAGTCGACGAAGGCTATGAGGGCTCGTCTTCAGCGAGGGAGGCGTTGTCTTTGGCCAGGTGGCGCAGGACTCGTTCGTTGAGGGCGGCAAGCATGTCGAGCTCAGCCGGGGTGAGCAGGTCGATGAAGTTCCGGCGGACGTCCGCCACGTGCCCGGCCGCAGCCTTCTCGATGGCGGCGCGGCCAGCCGGCAGCAGGCAGACCATGGTGCTGCGGGCGTCGTCGGGGTTGGGCTCGCGACAGATCAGCCCGTCCTTCTGCATGCGCCGCACCTGGTGGGAGACCCGGCTCTTCTCCCAGCCCAGTGTGTTGCACAGGTCGCGGGCGGGCATGCGGTCCCCGTCGTGACCTGAGAGCACCGCCAGGACCTCGTAGTCGGCCCCCGACAGGCCCGATTCCTGCAGGCCCCGGTTCAGATGCACGTCGAGCCGATGATGCGCGTGCTGGAAGGCCCGCCAGGCGCGTTCTTCGCGAGGGTTCAGCCAGTTCGGTTCCATCGCTCTCCATGTTACCCCAATTGGTTGACGTGTCATCAAAATCGGATTAAGGTGGACGAGTCAACCTTTTCAACATTCATTCGAGACAGGACACCTCATGAGCAGCATCAGCATCATCGGCACCGGGAACATGGCCCGCGCCATCGGCGCACTGGCGGTAGCGGGCGGCAACACTGTCGAGGTCATCGGCCGCGATCAGTCCAAGGCTGCTGACCTGGCCAAGGCTCTTGGCGGCAGCGCCACGACAGGAGAGTTCGGCGCCGTCCCGGCCGGGGACATCGTCATCGTTTCCCTGTTGTACGCCAATGTGATTCCCGTCGTCGCCCAGTACGGAGACGCGTTGGCGGGCAAGGTCATCGTCGACATCAGCAACCCCTTCAATTCCGCGGCCGACGGGCTAGCCATCCCTGATGAAACCTCGATCGCGCAAGAAGTTGCCAAGGCGGCCCCGGCCAGCGCCAGCGTGGTGAAGGCATTCAACACCGTCTTCGGTGTTGTCCTTGCCCAGGGCCGGCCGCTCGACGTCTTCATCGCAGGAGACGACGCGCGCGCCAAGGCGGGTATGGCGGAGTTCATCTCGAGCCTCGGGCTGCGCCCACTGGACGTCGGCGGCTTGCACATGGCGCACTGGCTGGAAGGAACGGGCCTGGTCATGATGGGTCTCGCCCGTCACGGGGTGGGGAACTTCGACTTCGCCCTCGGCGCCACTGTGCCCGGCTGAGCCGCGCCGCCGCCGGTCCGGGCCGGGAAAGAACAGGGCGCCGTGCGCCCAAAGAATGGTTGATGGATCATCGAAAGGATTCTCGCGATGAAGCTCGGTTTCGCACTTCCCATGGTTGGGCCTGCTGTCAGCAGCGCCGCTGGTCTGAGCGCGTTCTGCCGCGGACTCGAGGACCTTGGCTATGACACCCTGTGGGTCGGCGATCGACTGGTCACGCCGGTTGATATGCACAGCACCTATCCGGGCAAAGAGCAGCCCTACCCGCCGCAGATGACCCGTTACCTCGATCCGGTGCTGCTGTGGACGGTCGCCGCGACGGCGACCAACCGGGTGCGGCTGAACGCCAGCACGCTCAGCACGTTCTACTACGAGCCGGTTCACCTGGCCCGGCTGCTGACCACGCTCGACGTGCTCAGCGACGGCCGCCTTGACGTTGGCGTGGGAATCGGGTGGATGAAGGACGAACACGACATCGCCCGCAGCGCGGACTGGCGCCGGCGCGGGCAGATGCTCGATGACCTGCTGGCCTTCCTGCACGAGTGGTGGACGACCACCCCGGTGTCCTGGGAGAGCGAGTTCTTCTCCCTGCCGCCGGTCCATGCCGACCTGCGCCCGGTCCAAGCCGGCGGTCCGCCCATCTGGGTCGGCGGTGCCAGCGAGGCCGCGATGCGCCGGGTCGGTCGCAGCGGCACCGGCTGGCTCGGGGTCGAGGGGCTGCAGGACGAGGTCACCGACCACTTGTGGTCGATTGCGCGCCGTGCGGCGAAGGACGCCGGCCGCGATCCGGACGCGCTGAAGACGGCCATGCGGATCAACCTCGAACCGGGCACGTCCGTTGACGCTGTTGCCGACAGGCTCGAGCGCCTCGCCAAGTCCGGCGCCGATGAGGCGATCGTGGATGCCTTCGCATTGTTCCCCACCCTTGACCAGATGCTCGATTTCGCCGACCAGGTCATCGCCCGGTGGAGTGATCATGGGAAAGCTTGACGGCAAGGTTCCTGATCCCGCGGGGAAAGATGGGCCGCCCTGAGGAGATTGCAACAGCCGCACTGTTCCTCGCCTCGGACGATTCAAGCTATGTCAATGGTATGGAGTTGATTGTCGACGGCGGCACCACGGCAGTGTGACTACGTAGCACGCGTCAGCAGGGCGTGAACTCCCCCTCGGAGACCGATTACGACGCCGCGGCGGGCGGCCGGCCGAGTGCGCACTCGGCCCGCAGGTCGATGCCGGGTTCCTGACCAAGCGCCAACTGCGCGAGCGCTCTGCCGAGTGCAGGCGCCTGTTTGAACAAGTTGTGGCCGGCGACGAAGAAGATGCCCGCGTGCTCCCAGGCGGCGAAGCCGTCATCGCTCCATGGCAGCGTCGTCACCCAGCAGTACCGGGCGTCCACGGGCCGAGGGTCAAGTCCGGGAAGCGCGCGTCGCACGTACTGGCCGGCCCGGTCGGCCAGCGTGACGAGCTCCGCCGGATGGGTGAAGCTGCCGTCATCGTTGGCCGCCGTGGCCTCGCTCAAACCGACGGCGTAGCAATGGTTTCCGGGTGTCGCCGCAGCATAGGTTCCGGTTTCGCCGAACTCACCGCTGCTGTCTTGTAGGCAGGACAGCAGCGGCGCCTGGCCGCGCACCTCGAAAGTCAGGCGGGCATGCGCGGCCAACCGCACCGGCAGGGCCAGACCGATGCTGCGGGCCAGTCGCGCCGTTTCGCGTCCGGCGCACACGACGACTCGGGCGTGCTCGGCGCGGCTTCCGCCGCACACCACCTCGACGGTGTCGCGGCGGGTCGGCCGGATGGTGATCACCTCCTCGGCAACCAGACTGTCCCCGATCCAGCCGGTGAGCGCGTCGATCGCGGCACGCACCCGGATGGCCCCGCCGGCCTCATCGAGCATCGCAGGGCCGTCGTAACGGGCCAGCACCGGTAATCGCTCGGCGAGTTCGTCGGACCCGATCCGCCGAACGCGGATTCCGCCGGCCTGCTCGAGAATCGGCAGCCGTCGCTCCACGGCCGGGCCGATCGCAACCGCGCCGTCACCCGCGACCAGCTCACTGCCCAGCCGCTCGGCCCACTCGTCCCACACTGTTCGGCTGTCCCGCGCGAACGCAACCAACCTCGGGTCATCGTGCGCGTGGCGGAAAATCCGCGATTCGCCACCGGACTGACCATTGCCTGGGACGCCGCGTTCGTACACCCGAACCGATGCGCCGGCTTCGGTCAACGCCCAGGCCGTCGAGAGCCCGACGATTCCGGCGCCGACTACGCCGACATCCGCGCCGTTCACCACGTCGACAGAGTGCTCCGCGCGAGCCGATCTCAAACCGCTGCCGCCAATATCATTGGCCTACAGGCTGTTACGTCGCAGTGCCTACCGCTGCCATAGGGGCCGGGGCACGGGCGGAGACGGTGCGGCCGCGGCGGACCGCGTTTCGGCGGTGCTGTGGCGGGGAAGCCGCAGTATGGCGATGACTTCAGCCGTAGGCTGGTAACGGCCAACGCGCCACAGAAACCGCGAGTTGCGACCTATGAACCGATCGAGTGGCTTTTTGCACCGGGAGTCCCGGCGCACATTCAGTGACCGCCGGGAAGCCGGCCGCGCACTGGCCGAGCAGCTGTCGTCATACCGGCGCGACAGCGCGGTACTCATACTCGGACTGGCCCGCGGCGGCGTTCCGGTCGCCTGGGAGGTCGCCGCTGCCCTGCGAGCCGAGTTGGACGTGTTCCTGGTCCGCAAACTGGGCGTGCCGCAATGGCCCGAGTTGGCGATGGGCGCGCTGGCCAGCGGCGGCGGCATCGTGATGAACGACAATGTGCTGTCCAGCCTGGGCGTCAGTGACGAGCAGGTCCGCGCGGTAATCGACCGAGAGGCCGCCGAACTGCGGCGGCGCGAGCAGCTTTATCGCGGCGGACGACCGCTCACCGACCCGCGCGGTAAGACGGTGATCCTGGTTGACGACGGAATCGCCACCGGCGCAAGCATGCTGGCCGCAGTGCGAGCGCTGAAAGCAATCGGTCCCAAGTCCGTGGTTGTTGCTGTGCCGGTGGGGCCGCCGTCAGCTTGCGACCAGCTGGCGCAGGAAGCCGACGACGTGATCTGTGCGACCATGCCGTCCGACTTCGAGGCGGTCGGGCAGGTGTTCGCCGACTTTCATCAGGTGACCGACGAGGAGGTCCGCGAGCTGCTCGCGACTGCGACCGTCACGATGGAATGACCGGCGGGGTTGTTTATTCCTCGTCCTCGGGCCGGGGCTCGGTTGACTGGGCCGACTGTTGGCTAGTGCCCACACCGTTGGGTACGGATCCCTCGCCTTCGTCGGCAGCGTCCTCGGGATAGTCGGCATAGGCGTTCTCGTCGGCGCCACTCTCGCTGGCGCTGCTGACTTCGCGCTGCGCTCCCTCGGCCTCGGCGGGCTTATCGGCGGCTGTGTCGGCCGCGCGTCGCCGCCGTTCCTGTAGCGCATCGATGATCAACAGCACGACGCCCAGCACACTGGCCGCGATGCAGACCCAGGCCACCAGCTCGTTGCTGGTGACGACGGCGAACACCAGCGCGGCAAGACCTATCACCGCTAGCACCAGCGCAATAATCAGCATCGGTTAACCTCCAGCCGCGGGGGCATGCATCATTGTTGCCAAGACTGCACGATACGGACCGTCCGGTCCGCCGCCTTCGGCTGCTTAGTTATTACCCCGATTGAACTGGTTGAACCCCCCGGCATCGTTGGTTGCGCTTGAGTCGACCGGAGCCGCCGATCCGCGCTGGCCCAGCTCCTCGAGCTGTGATTCCAGGTAGGTCTTGAGCCGGGTGCGGTACTCGCGTTCGAAGGTGCGCAGCTGCTCGAGGCGGCCTTCCAGCACGGTGCGCTGTTGGTTGATGGTGCCCATGATCTCGGAGTGCTTACGCTCGGCATCGGCCTGCAGTGCGTCGGCCTTTTCTTGGGCCTGGCGCAGCTGGGTCTCCGATCGAGTCTGTGCGTCGCCGAGCATCGCGTCGGCGCGCTGCCGGGCTTCTGCGACGGCAGTGTCCGCTTCCCGCCGGGCCTCGGTGAGGATTTGGTCGGCGTTGGCACGGGCGTCGGCCATCAGTTTGTCGGACTCGGCTTTGGCCGTGCTGGTCAGCCGGTCGGCGGTGTCCTGGGCCAAGCTGAGCACCTTGGCGGCCTTCATGGCCTGTTCCTCGCTGGTCGAGGCTGCGGGAGCGGCGGCCGGCTGTGGTGCGGGCCTGGCGGGCTCCGGTTCCGGTTCGGGCTCGTAGACGGGCATGGCCTGGCTGGTCTGAGCGCCGCCACCGGAGCGGGCGCCGGCCAGCTCTTGGTCGAGTTCGTTGACCCGCTGACGCAGATCGGCGTTCTCCTCGATCAGCCTGGTCAGCTCGTTCTCCACCAAGTCGAGGAAGGCGTCGACTTCGTCTTCGTTGTAGCCGCGCTTGCCGATGGGCGGCTTACTGAACGCCACATTGTGAACGTCGGCTGGTGTCAGCGGCATTGTTTGCCCCCTCGAGTCTGGACGATCAAACCAACCTGGAAAGTCTAGATCGGTATGAACGGTGTGGTAGCCATACTGCAACTGCGGCCCATCCTGTCACACCAGACCCGCCGGTTGCCGAATCGGTCAATAAATAAGACCGAATTTCAATCTTTAAGAAACACGAGATCAGGGCGATAAGACAACGAAATGCACTGACCCAAACGCAGTTAAGCGACGCTGCCCGCCCGGCCGAGAGCAGCGCGGACCGTGGCTACCCCGAGTAATCGAGTGCGATTTGCGAGGCGACGAACGCCACCAGCATCAGCACCATGATGGACAGGTCGAAACGGACGGCGCCGATGGTGAGCTGCGGTATGAGCCGGCGCAGCAGCTTCACCGGTGGATCGGTGATCGACATGATGATCTCCAGAATCACCACCGTGAGACCGCGCGGCCGCCAGTCGCGGCTGAACGACCGGATGAACTCGACGACGATCCGAGCGATCAGCAGCAGCCAAAAGATGAATAGCGCAAAACCCAGGATGTGGATGAACAGCGCCAACGAGAGCCCGACCTTACTGATGAGGATGTGACGATCACGACAGCACCGACCGCGGCCGGCACGATGACCGTCAGCCTACCGACTCGCTCCGGCGAGCCGTACACGAGGCGAGACGCTGCCTACGCCGTAGCCGCGGCGCGCGGTCCTTACTGGTACGCGTAGAAGCCGGTCTCGGCAATCCGGCGACGTTCCTCGGGCGACACGTCGACGTCGGCGGGTGAGAGCAAAAACACCTTGGTGGCGACTTTGTCGAAGGAGCCGCGCAGCGCGAAGGCCAACCCCGCGGCGAAGTCGACAAGGCGTTTGGCGTCGGCGTTGTCCATCGACACCAGGTCCATGATCACCGGGGTGCCGTCGCGGAACCGCTCGCCGATGGTGCGGGCCTCGCTGTAGTCCTTGGGCCGCAGCGTGGTGATCTTCGACAACGGGCTGCCCTCATCGAAGAGCATCGCCATCCGACGCGGGTCCATCGCCAACGCACCGCGAGTGGCTGACCGCAGCGAGGCGAACCGCGGCCGGGACAACTCGGTGCGCTCGTAGTCGCGCGGCCGGAAACGATGGTCGTCGGAGTAACCGCCCCGGTAGCTGCCGGGTGGATAGTCCCCCGGTTCGCTGCGCGGATCGTCGTAGTCGTGCCCGTCGAAGCGGTCTTCGTAGCGGCCGTAGCCATCTTCGGCGAACCGCTGACGCCCATAGCCCGGACGCGCTGGCGCGCGGTCGTCGTCGTAGTACTCGTCGTCGTAGTCCTCCATCGGAGCCATACCGAAGTAGGCCTTGACCTTGTGCAGTGTGCTCATCGCGGGACCCCTTCTAGGCTGCTGAAGATGTGGTGTCTGTGATGAAGATGTGACTGGAGTGACTATTCACGGTGACGGTAGCGGTCTTCGACCCAATAACGCGGTACCGACACGCACACACGTCGAACCATGTTTGACCGCCGTTTCCAGGTCGTTTGACATACCGGCCGACAATCCCGCGGCATTCGGATGCGCCTCGCGTACCCGCTCGTGCTCGGATTGCAGCCGGTCGAAAGCTCTGTCGGGCTCCCAGTCCAGCGGCGGGATGCCCATCAGGCCAACGAGTTCCAGGTATTCGGCCTCGTCCACCCGGGAGCAGACTTCGTCGACGGCCGCAGGCTGGGTGACGTCGACGCCGCCGCGCGACACGTCGCCGTCGAGGCTGATCTGGACATAGACGCGCAGCGGTGCCGTTCGGCGATGCTCACGCAGCGCCGCACCAACGGCGCGGTCGAGGGCATCGACTATTCGGGCGCTGCTGACCGAATGGGCGGTGTGCGCCCAGTTGGCCAGCGACCCGACCTTGTTGCGCTGAATCTGGCCCACCATGTGCCACTCCACCCCGGGTCGATCGCGGCCCAGCAATCCGGCGACTTCATCCACCTTCGCCGCGGCCTCCTGCTCGCGGGATTCGCCAAAGGCGCGACACCCCAATCCCGACAAAATCGCCACATCTGTTGCGGGAAAGAATTTGGTTATCGGCAGCAGTTCAATTCCGTCCACATTCCGTTCAGCCGCGTCCGCGGCTGCCGCAAGCCGCGCCCGCAGTGCACGCAAAGCGTCGGCCAATTCCGATTCCCGCTCCCGGTGCGGTGAGAAGTTTGCCGCCGCCGCACTCATTGCATCCACACCACCGACGCCAGCCGCCCGGTGGGCGCGTCACGGCGATGGCTGAACAGGCTGGGGTCGTCCACCGTGCAGCGCGGGTCGACGTCGATGGCCGTTACGCCCAAATTCTTGAGCTGGCAAGTGATTCCGGCTCGAAGGTCCAATCCGGGCGTGCCGGCCGAGGTGGTGGTCCGACTGCCCGGCAGCGCCGCTTCGACCTCGTCGGCCATTGCGGCGGGCACTTCGTAGTTGCGGCCGCTGACCGCCGGGCCCAGCAGCGCGGAAACGTCCTTGGTCTGCGCGCCGAGGGTCAGCATGGCTTCCAGCGCACGGGCCACGACGCCGCCCGCCGCACCGACGCGTCCGGCATGCACGGCAGCGACCACCCCGGCACGCGCGTCGGCCATCAACACCGGCACGCAATCGGCACTCAACGCGGCCAGCGCCAGCCGCGGCGTTTTGGTCACCAAGGCATCGGTGTCGTTCACCGGTAAGCTGCGCGGCCCGTCGACCACCTCGACCCGGTCACTGTGCACTTGATTCATCCAGATCACCCGATCGGCACCGAGGCCGAGCGCTGCGGCCAGCCGGGCCCGATTGGCGGCCACCGCAGCGGGGTCGTCACCGACATGGTCACCGAGGTTGAAGCTGTCGAACGGCGGCGCCGAGACACCGCCCGACCGGGTGGTCGTCACGCGCCGGATGCGAACGCTCACCTGCCCAGTATCGTCGGCGGGCTAGCGCCGCATGAAAGGCGGCACGTCGACGTCCTCGTCGTCGTCGCCGCCGATATCCAGCGTCGAACCGTTGGTCTGCAACGGCATGCTGAGCGCGTCGGCCGGCTCGAACAGCGACGAGGTGACCTTGCCCGCCTTGGCCGACGCGATGGTCTGGGCTTGCGCCTGACCGCTGCCGACGATCGGTTTGCGACCCGGTCCGGTGGCGTCGAAGCCCGCTGCGATGACCGTGATGCGCACTTCGTCGCCCAGCGAGTCGTCGATGACCGTGCCGAAAATGATGTTGGCGTCTTGATGGGCAGCGTCTTGCACCAGCGAGGCCGCCTCGTTGATCTCGAACAGGCCCAGATCGCTGCCGCCGGCGATCGACAGCAGAACGCCCTGCGCGCCCTCCATCGAGGCTTCCAGTAGCGGAGAGTTGATCGCGACCTCGGCAGCCTTGAGCGCCCGGCCTTCGCCGCGGGCCGAGCCGATGCCCATCAGCGCGCTGCCGGCGCCGGACATGACGCCCTTGACGTCGGCGAAGTCGACGTTGATCAGCCCCGGGGTGGTGATCAGGTCGGTGATGCCCTGCACCCCGTTGAGCAGTACCTCGTCGGCGCTGCGGAAGGCATCCATCAGCGACACGGCGGCGTCGCCCATCTGCAGCAGCCGGTCGTTGGGGATCACGATCAGGGTGTCGCAGCTTTCCCGTAGTGCCGCGATGCCGTTTTCGGCTTGGGTGCTGCGTCGCTTGCCCTCAAACGAGAACGGCCGGGTGACGACGCCGACGGTCAGCGCCCCGAGCTTGCGCGAGATGCTGGCCACTACTGGAGCTCCGCCGGTGCCGGTGCCGCCGCCTTCACCGGCGGTGACAAACACCATGTCGGCGCCGCGGAGCAGCTCTTCGATCTCGTCTTTGGCGTCCTCGGCCGCCCGTCGCCCGACCTCGGGGTCGGCGCCGGCGCCCAGGCCGCGGGTGGAGTCGCGGCCGACATCGAGCTTGACGTCAGCGTCGCTCATCAACAGCGCCTGGGCGTCGGTGTTGATGGCGATGAACTCCACGCCTTTGAGGCCCTGTTCGATCATCCGGTTGACGGCGTTGACACCACCGCCGCCGATGCCCACGACTTTGATGACGGCCAGGTAGTTGTGCGGGGGGGTCATCATTGCGTCTTCCTCCCTAGATGGGACTCGGCTTGGTGTGGCGGTCCACTCCTGGCAAACCTCAACCTCAACTAGAGGCTTAGAGTTATGTCAAGTTGTTTCGCGCAAACAGAACGGTATGGGCACGGCGGACGCGATCGACGCAGGCGCGCCGAAACGTTGCGGGCGAATTTCGGCCAATTTTTGCCGGACCATGCCGAGCGTTGGAGTGGCGCTGCGGGCTGCGTGGCGGGTCGCGACTACTTGACCGTCGGCAGATCTGGGCTGGATACGTCGTAGGTCCGCCCCGGCTGGGTCAACAGCGCCGCCAGCTTCTCGGCCTTTTCCTCGGTGCGGTCGGTGGTCCCCCAGATCACCGTGCGCCCGTCGGCCAGCGTCAGCGTGATCGAGGCGACGGACGGCGCCGCGATCCGGCCCACCTGACCGGCCACCTCGGGGCGCAACGCGGTCAGTACCTCGAGCGCCGCCTTGGTGGCCGGGTCGTTCGGCCCGGGGTTATCGACGTCGATATAGGGCAACGCCGGCGGCGGCGGCGCGGTGGCGAAGTCGACCCCGTCGCGGTCGTAGAGATGCGGCCCGTCGGGAAAGTCTTTGACCACCACCGGAACCCGCTCGACGATCGTGATCCGCAGCGCCGACGGGTATTGGCGCTGCACCCGCGCGCTGGCCACCCGCCGAATCGCGGCCACCCGGTCGGCGACCCCGTCGGTGTTGATCTGCAGCAGCGGGGTTCCGAGTCGGACCTTCGCCGCGTCGAGCACCTCGTCGCGCGTCACCGCCCCGATCCCGGTCACGATGATGCTGCGCGCAGACATCACCGGCGTGAAGTAGAGGATCAGCCCCAGCCCGGTGGCGGCCAGGGCCACCAGCACCGACGCGAGCACCATTTTCAGTCCTCGAACCGCGCCCCGCGGAACGGGTTTGGGTTCGCTGAGACCGCCTCCGCGGGCCCGCCGCTTGGCCTCTCGTCGGGCCTGCTCGATCGCGGTGGCGCGGGCCTGCGCGGCGCGACGTTCGGCGCGTTCCCTGCGTGCGCGTCGCCGCGGACCCTCGACGGGCTCCGGTTGCCCGGCTTGCCCTTCGCCGCCCGCATCGTCGCCGGCCTGCTCGACCGGTTCCTGGTCTGACGCCGTAGCCGCGATCGGTTCGGTGACCGCCTCAGAAGTCGGGCTGTCGTCTGGTTCGCTCACCACAGCACCCCCGGCCGGCCCGGCGCGCTGCGGTTGGCCCGCACCCGCAGCGCCGTCACGATCTCCGGCCCGAGCATCGTCACGTCGCCGGCACCCATGGTGACGACGACATCGCCCGGGCCGGCCGCCGCGGCCACCACCTCGGCGACGGCCGAGAAATCCGGCAGATAGTGCACCGGCACGCTGACATGCTCGGCGACGCTGGCCCCGCTCACGCCGGCCAGCGGCTGCTCACGGGCGGCATAGACGTCGAGCACGAAAACCTCGTCGGCGCCGTTGAGTGCGCGGCCGAACTCGGCAGCGAAATCCTTTGTCCGCGAATACAGATGCGGCTGGAAAACCACCAACGATCGGCCGCTGCCGGCCTGCTCGAGCAGGGTGCGCACGGCCGCCAGCGTCGCGCCGATCTCCGTCGGGTGGTGTGCGTAGTCGTCGAATACCCGCACCGACCCCGCGGTCCCGATCAACTCGAATCGGCGGCGCACACCCTCGAAACCGGCCAGCCCGTCGAGCACCGCGTCGGGCGGCGCGCCGATCTCGACCGCGGCCAGCAGCGCGCCTAACGCGTTGAGCGCCATGTGCCGGCCCGGCACCGCCAGCCGCATCACCCGCGGATGGGCTTCCCCGGCCAACTGGACGTGGGCGACTGCGCCGGTGCCCTGCTGCTCCCACGACAGCAGCGCACCGCTCAACTGCTCCGGAGCGCCGCTGCCATAGCGAAGCACCCGAATGCCCAGCGGCGCAGTGCGTTCGGCCAACGCCGACGCGCCGGGATCGTCGGTGCAGACGACGAGTGCTCCGCCCGGGGCAAGACGCTCGACGAACGAGTCGAACACCGCGGCGTAGGCATCGGCGCTGCCGAAGAAGTCCAGATGGTCCGCCTCGATGTTGGTGACGACGGCGACGTTGGGCGTGTACTCCAGCAGCGAGCCGTCACTTTCGTCGGCCTCGGCGACAAAGCAGTCGCCGCTGCCGTGGTGGGCGTTGGTGCCCGCCTCACCCATCTCGCCGCCGACCGCGAAGGACGGGTCGCACCCGCAATGCTGCAGCGCGACGATGAGCATCGACGTCGTCGTCGTCTTCCCGTGCGTGCCGGTGATCATCAGCGTGGTGCGCCCGGCCATCAGCTTGGCCAGCACCGCCGGGCGCAACACCACCGGAATGCCGCGCCGGCGGGCTTCGACGAGCTCGGGGTTGGTTTTCGGGATCGCGGCATGCGTGGTGATGACCGCGGTGGCGCCGCCGGGCAGCAGATCCAGCGACGACGCATCGTGGCCGATCCGGATCAGTGCGCCGCGGGCACGCAGCGCCCGCACCCCGCGCGACTCCTTGGCGTCGGATCCCGACACTTTCCCGCCGCGGTCGAGCAGGATGCGGGCGATCCCCGACATGCCCGCTCCCCCGATGCCGACCATGTGGACTCGCTGCAGGTCGGGTGGCAGCGACTCGGCGCTCATCGCCGCCCCCGCCCGGTTCTGGCGCGCTTTCCGTCCCGCGCCTCGCGCGCGACGTCCAGCGCGGCGCGCGCCACCTGCTCGGCCGCGTCGGGGTGTCCGGCCAGCGCCGCGGCAGCCGTCATCGCCGACAGCCGCGGCGCGTCGTCCAGCAGTGCGGCTACCTGCTCGGCCACGAACCCCGGCGTCAGGTCGGCGTCGGCGACCAGCAGTCCGCCGCCGGCGTTGACCACCGGGAGCGCGTTGAGCCGCTGCTCGCCGTTACCGATCGGCAGCGGCACGTACACCGCGGGCAGGCCCACCGCGGAGACCTCGGCCACCGTCATCGCCCCGGAGCGGCAGATCGCCAGGTCGGCCGCCGCATACGCCAGGTCCATCCGGCTCAGGTAGGGCACGGCGACATATGGCGGGTCGCCGGGCGCTGGGGTGCGCAGCTCGATGGTGTTCTTGGCGCCGTAGGCGTGCAGCACCGCCACTCCGGCGGCGGCCAGCTCTGCGGCGGCCGCCGCGACGGCCCGGTTGATCGACGCGGCGCCCTGCGAACCGCCGAACACCAGCAGCACTCGGGCATCGTCGGCGAAGCCGAAATGCACCCGCGCCTCGGCCCGCAACGCCGTGCGGTCCAGGGCGGTGATCGCCGCGCGGACCGGCACGCCGACCACTTCGGCGCGCGGCAAGCCGGGGTCGGGCACCGCCGAGAGCACCCGCCGGGCGTTGCGGGCGCCGACCCGGTTGGCCAACCCGGCACTGGCGTTGGCCTCGTGAATCACCACCGCAACGCGACGGCGACGGGCGGCGAGGTAGGCGGGCAGCGCGACGTATCCACCGAATCCGATGATCACATCGGCATTGACATCGTCGAGCACCGCGCGGGTTTGGCGGACAGCGCGCATCACCCGCGCCGGCAACCGGACCAGATCTCCGGTCGGCTTGCGCGGCAACGGCACCGGGGTGATCAGCTCGAGACGGTAGCCACGCTCGGGCACCAGCCTGGTTTCCAGGCCCCGCGCGGTTCCCAAGGCGGTGATCCGGACCTGCGAATCCAGTGCGACCAGCGCGTCAGCGACGGCCATCGCGGGCTCGACGTGCCCGGCGGTGCCGCCGCCAGCGAGCACCACCGACAATGACCGGCCACCGGGCCGGCTTCCCGAGTCGCTGTTCACCCCGCTGGTCGGCTCTGTGACAGAGTCGTTCACCCGTAACGCTGACCTTCCAGTGCGCGAGCGCGCTTGCCGCGTAGCTGACGCTGGTCGGCGAAGCGCTGTTCACGTCCATAATGCCGCCCCCGCAAGCGGGCGGCGGCGCCTGCCTCCGGGTGCTGGCCCCCGGACCGGCGGGCGGCGCTTCCGGACCCCCGGACCCGCCGATCCATTTTCGGGGGTCTGCCCGATCGGCTGGCCGACGGGGCCCGGTCAGCTTTGCGCTGCTGCTTGGGTGGTTGCGGGCGGGACCGCAGGCGGTCGCGCAGCGCCTCAACGCGGGTGGGCGAATACGGCTCGGGCAACGGCAGTCGCAACAGCCGGTTCATCCGGTCGTCGCGCCCCGCGCGCAGGGCGGCAACGGCCTCGGGTTCGTGCCGGGCCGCGTTGGCCATCACTCCGATCATCAGAAGTGTTGTGGCCGTGGATGTCCCACCAGCTGAGATGAGTGGTAGCTGGATCCCGGTGACCGGCAGCAGCCCGATCACGTAGCCCACGTTGATGAACACCTGACCGGCGATCCACAAGGTGATGGTGGCGGTCAGCAGCCGCAAGAACGGGTCGGCCGAGCGCCGCGCGATCCGCATGCCGGTGTAGGCGAACAATCCGAACAGCGCCAGCAGTCCAAAGGCGCCGACGAAACCGAGTTCCTCGCCGATGATCGCGAAGATGAAGTCGTTGTGGGCATTGGGCAGATAGTTCCATTTGGCGGCGCCCTGACCCAGGCCGTCGCCGAATACGCCGCCGTTGGCCAGCGCATACTTGGCCTGTTTGGCCTGGTATCCGGAGCCCTGTGAGTCGGCGCCGGGATTCAGCCAGGATTGGACCCGGTCGGAGCGGTAACCCTCGGACACCGCGAGGATCGACGCCGCCACCATGACCGCGAGCAGCGAGCTGCAGAACACCCGCAACGGCAACCCGGCGTACCACAGCAGGGCCAGCAGGATGATGCCCAGTGACACCGTCTGCCCCAGGTCGGGCTCGGCGACGATCAAGGCCAGTGCGATCACCGCGGCCGGTACCAGCGGAATCAGCATTTCCCGCAGCGTGGCGCGCTCCATGCGTCGAGCGGCCAGCAGGTGCGCACCCCAGATGGCGAAGGCGATCTTGGTCAGCTCGGAGGGCTGCATCGAGAATCCGTGGATCACGAACCACCCGCTGGAGCCGTTGGAGATGGTGCCGATGCCCGGGACAAGCACCAGCACCAGCAAGACGATGGTGAATGCGAAGCCCGCGAAGGCGACCCGGCGCATGAACTGCACCGGCATCCGCAGCGCCACATAGCAGGCGATCAGGCCGACCACCGTCCACAGCACTTGCTTACCGAAGATGATCCAGGCTGACCCATCGGCGTCATAGGAGTGCACGCCAGACGCCGAGAGCACCATGGTCAGGCCGAGCGTGGTCAACAGCGCTGCCACGGCGATGATCAGGTGAAACGACGTCATGGGCCGGCCCAGCCAGGCGCCGAACCGGGTCCGCGGACCGCGTGACGCGCTGGTGGCGGCGGCGACCTTGTCGGGTGCGTCCGCCTCCGCCGTCTCCCCGCCCTTCGTGCCCCGGCGCAGTAACCGGGTCAGCGCGTTGCTCACCAGTGGCTACCGAGTCGTGGCACGTGCGGCGGCCGCGAATGCGTCGCCCCGGTCGGCATAACCGCTGAACTGGTCGAAGGATGCGCCAGCCGGCGCCAGTAGCACGGTGTCGCCGGGAGCGGCCAGATCGCGCGCGGCGGCCACGGCCGCGCTCATCACGCGACTGCCGACGGCCTCGTCGGGCACCTGAACAACTCTTGTCACAGGAGTAACAGAAGACTCAGCAGTCGCATGCATATCAATATCCTCGCCTGTCACAACCTGTACGACGGGGACATCGGGCGCGTGTCGTGATAACGCCTCGGCAACCGCGGCCCGGTCACGACCGATCAGCACCGCTCCGACCAGGCGATTTGCGATCCTGGCCACGGTCGTGTCGATCGACGCACCCTTGAGCAGACCGCCGGCGATCCACACCACCCGCGGGTAAGCCAGCACCGACGCCTCAGCGGCGTGCGGGTTGGTGGCCTTGGAATCGTCGACGTAGCTGATTCCGTCGACGACGGCGACGACCTCTGCGCGATGCCGGCCAACCTGAAACCTCGCCAGGGCGTCGGCGATCGCGTCGGCGCCGACCCCGACGCTGCGGGCCAGCGCCGCAGCGGCCAGCGCGTCGAGCACGCCTACCGGACCGGGCACCGGTATTGACGCGGCGGGCGCAAGCGCCAGTCCGTCGGAGCTGGCGGAGAAGAAAGCTCGGTCGATCAGCATGCCGTCGCGTACGCCGAGCTGCCCGACGGCGGGTTCGCCGAGGCGGAATCCGACGTGCACCGGGGCCGGCGCGCTGTCCAACAGCGCGGCCGCCCGGATGTCGTCCAGCCCGACGACGGCCACCCGACCGCCGAGCACCTGCGCCTTGGCGGCGGTGTAGTCGGCCATCGTGGCATGCCAGTCGAGGTGGTCCTCGGCGATGTTGAGCACCACGCCGGCCTCGGGCCGCACCGACGGCGCCCAGTGCAGCTGAAAGCTGGACAGTTCGACGGCCAGCAGGTCAGCGGGCTCGCGGAGCGCGTCCAGCACCGGTTTGCCGATGTTGCCGCAGAGCCGGGCGTCCAGCCCCGCGGCGCTCAGCATGGCCTGCAACATCGACGTGGTGGTGGTCTTGCCGTTGGTGCCGGTGACAGCCAGCCAGCGCCGGGGCGGCCCGTAATGACCGGATGCGTCGAGCCGCCAAGCCAGCTCGACGTCGCCCCAGATAGGGATGCCGGCCGCGGCGGCGGCCACCAGCACCGGCGCGGTCGGCCGGAAACCCGGGCTGGTGATCACCAGGGCGTAATCGCCAATACGCTCGGCGGCCGCCGACGGCGTCACGGTCGCCACTCCGGCGTCGGCGTGTAGCTGCCGGGTGGTCGGGTCGTCGTCGCACAGGATTGCCGTCGCACCCAGCGAGGCCAACGCGGTCAGCACCGACTTTCCGGTGATACCGCCGCCGGTGACTAGTACGGAGGCACCGGCAAACAGCGGGTCGAGCGTCACGTCAGTCGCCAGCGGCCGCGAGCCATTCGCTGTAGAACAGCGCCACACCCAGGCCGCAACTGATCGCGGTCAACAGCCAGAACCGGATGATCACCGTGGTTTCGGCCCAGCCGACCAACTCGAAGTGATGGTGAAAGGGCGCCATCCGGAACACCCGCCGCCCGGTAGTGCGAAACGTCAGGATCTGCAGCACGACCGAGACGATCTCGGCGACGAACAACGAACCGAGCACCACCGCGAGGATCTCGGTCCGGCTGGTCACTGACAGCCCGGCGATGATGCCACCCAGCGCCAGAGATCCGGTGTCGCCCATGAAGATCTTGGCCGGCGCGGCGTTCCACCACAAAAAACCGATACAGGCGCCGGCCGTTGCGGCAGCGATCAGTGCCAGGTCCAGCGGGTCGCGCACGTTGTAGCAACCCAGGCCCGGCGCGGTGGCGCAGGCGTTGCGGTACTGCCAGAACGTGATCAGCACGTACGCCGCGGTGACCATCGCCATCGCCCCGGCCGCCAGCCCGTCCAGGCCGTCAGTGAAGTTCACCGCATTGGACCAGGCGCTGACCATGACCACGCAAAACAGCACGAACAGCCCGGGAGCCAGTGTGACGGTGGCGATTTCACGCACATAGGACAGATCGGCGCTGCCCGGTGTCAGGCCGGCACTGTTGCGGAACTGCAGCACCAGCACCCCGAACAGCAGGGCAGCGGTGATCTGCCCCACCGTTTTGGCCGTCTTGTTCAGCCCGAGGTTGCGCGAGCGGCGGATCCCGATCAGGTCGTCGACGAATCCGACGGCGCCCAGTGCGGTGGCCAAGAACAGCACCAGCAGGCCCGATGCGGACGGCCCCCCGCCGTCGAGCGCCAGGCCCACGACGTGGGTGCCCAGGTAACCCGCCCAAATGCCAGCCAGAATCGCCACCCCGCCCATCGACGGGGTGCCGCGCTTGGTCTGGTGGCTGGGTGGGCCGTCCTCGCGGATCTCGTGGCCGAATCCCTGCCTGGTGAAGATCCGGATCAACAGCGGGGTGAGCACGATGGAGACCGTCAGCGCGATGCCGACGGCGATGAGGATTTGAATCATCGGCCAGCGCCCCGGGCGCCTGCCGTCAGCGCGTCGGCGAGCGCCCCCAGCCCGGCGGCATTAGAGGCCTTGACCAGCACCACATCTCCGGACTGCAGTTCGGCCCGCAGCAGTGCCAGGGCGGCATCGGCGTCGGCGACGATGCTGGCCGCTCTTTCGCCTTCTGAGCCCCGTGCTCCCTCCATGACCGCGCCGTGGTGCATGGCGCTCATAGCCCTCCCTGTTCCCACGACAATGAGTCGAGTCACATCTAAGCGCACCGCTAGCCGGCCGATGCGGTCGTGCTCGGATATGGCGTCTTCACCGAGTTCGGCCATCTCGCCCAGCACCGCCCAACTGCGCCGTCCACCGCGGGCCATCCAAGCCAATGCCTGCAGGCCGGCTCGCATCGAATCCGGGTTGGCGTTGTAGGCATCGTCGATGACGGTCACCCCGTCGTCGAGGCTGCTCACCCGCATGCGGTGCTGCGACACCGGGTGTGCACCGGCCAGCGCGGTGGCCACCTGTTCGACGGTGGCCCCGCACTCCAGCGCGACCGCTGCCGCGCACAACGCATTGCTGACGTGGTGGTCGCCGTGTACGGCCAGCCCGACATCGACGGCGTGCTCGCCGGCATGCAGCGTAAATTGCGGCCGGGCCAACTCGTCGAGGGTGACAGGGCCGGCCCATACGTCGGCGGGCTGTCGGCTGACCTTGACTACCCGGGCTGCGGTTTTGTCGGCCATCGCCGCCACCGCCGGATCGTCGACATTGAGCACAACCACCCCAGATTGTGGAATAGCTTGTGGTAGTTCAGATTTAGTGTCAGCAATGGCTTGCCGGGAGCCGAACTCGCCCAAGTGCGCGGTGCCGACATTCAGGACCACCCCGATGGTGGGCGGCGCGATCGCGGCCAGCGCGGCGATGTTGCCCGGGTGGCGTGCCGACAGTTCTAAGACCAAGTAGTCGGTGCTCTCGCTGGCACGCAGGACGGTCCAGGGATGGCCCAGTTCGTTGTTGAACGACCCGGGCGGCGCGATCACCTCGCCCAGTGGGGCGAGCACGGCAGCCAGCAGGTCCTTGGTCGACGTCTTGCCCGACGAGCCGGTGATCCCCACGATGGTCAGTCCGTGCGCGACGAGTTCAGCCGCCACCGCCGCGGCGAGCTTGGCCAGCGCCGCCAGCACCGCCGCGCCCGATCCGTCGGTGTCGTACTCGAGCACGCTGGCTTGGCGGACGGCGTTGGCGTCGGGACGCACCACAATCGCCGGCACGCCGACCGGCCGCGCGGCCAGTACCGCGACCGCGCCCGCCGTCACCGCCGCCGCGGCATGGTCGTGCCCGTCGGCACGGGCCCCCGGCAGAGCCAGAAACAAACCACCGGACGTGATCTTGCGGGAGTCGAATTCGACCGTTCCGGTCACGTGCAAAGCTGCGGCGGCCTCCGGCGAGATGTCGACCAGCTCGCCGCCGACGATCTCGGCGATCTGCGCGACGGTCAGGGCTATCACAGGCGGGGCTCCTCCTCATCGCTCCGCTCTGCATCGTCGCCGGCGGTCACCGCCGCGCCTCCAGGGCGGCGGCCAGTTCGATCCGGTCATCGAACGGGCGAGTGTGCCCGCCGCCGCTCTGTCCGGTTTCATGGCCCTTGCCGGTGATCAGCACGACGTCATCGGGGCCCGCCCAGGCAACGGCATGCCGGATCGCCGCGCGCCGGTCGCCGATTTCGACGATCTCCGCCGCGCTGGCGGCGTCGGCGGCGCCGGCGAGGATCTCACGGCGAATCGCGGCCGGGTCCTCCCCGCGCGGATTGTCGTCGGTGACGACGACCAACTCGGCCAGCTCCGCGGCGATTCTGCCCATCGGTGCCCGTTTGCCCGGGTCACGGTCGCCGCCGGCCCCGAAGACCACCGCCAGCCGGCTGCCGGGGCGGCGCAGCGATTGCAGCACTGCACCTAGCGCGCCCGGCTTGTGGGCGTAGTCGACCAGTGCCAGGAAGCCCTGGCCACGGTCGATCTGCTCGAGCCGCCCCGGGACCGCGGTGTCGCGGAGGCCGGTCGCCGCCTGCTCGGGGGATACCCCGAGCGCATCCAGGATGGCCAGTGCGAGAAGGGCATTGGCGATGTTGTAGCTTCCCGGCAGCCGAATGCCCACCCGGTGGTGCACGCCGGCCGGGTCGACGGCGGTGAACTGTTGCCCGGCGCCGTCCGCGGCCACGCCCTCGGCGCGCCAGTCCGCGGCCCGGCCCGCAGCACTGAGCGTGACCACGCTCTGCGCGCGCTCGGCCATTACCCGGCCGGCGTCGTCGTCGATGCAGACCACCGCGGTACGGGCGTGCACCGGTGAAGCGGCGTCGAACAATCGTGCTTTGGCCTCGAAATACTCGGCCATGCTCGAGTGAAAGTCCAAGTGGTCGCGAGACAAGTTGGTGAAACCCCCGACGGCGAAGGTGGTTCCGTCGACCCGCCCCAGGGCCAGTGCATGACTGGACACTTCCATCACCACGGTGTCCACACCGCGTTCGGCCATCACGGCGAGCTGGGCCTGCAGCGCGGGCGCCTCGGGTGTGGTGAGCGCGCTGGGAACGTCGGCCCCGTTGATGCGGATGCCGATGGTCCCGATCAGCCCGACCGCGCGTCCGGCGGCCCGTAAACCGGCCTCAAGCAGATAGGTCGTCGTGGTCTTACCCGACGTTCCGGTGATCCCGACGACGACGAGCCGATCGGAGGGCCGTCCATAGACGGTGGCCGCCAGCTCCCCCAGGACGCGCCGCGGATCCGGGTGAATCAGCACCGGCACGCGTCCGAGGACCGCGGCACCCAGTTCGGCAACACCGTCGGCATCGGTGAGCACCGCCACCGCGCCGCGCTCGACCGCGTCGCCGGCATAACGGGCGCCATGTGTGGAGGAGCCCGTCAATGCTGCGAACAGGTCTCCGAACTGCACGTCCTGCGCCCGCAACGTCACGCCGGTGATCTGCACCTGCGGGACGGCGCTGCCCTCGGCCGGCACCGCGCCTACCTGGGCGGCCAGCGTCGGCAGCGGTACTGCGTCGACGGTACTGGGCCGCACTACCGTAGCCACCGTCATCACCTCCGTCCGCCATGGTCTGAAGCCGCCACGATCAGCGATGACACCTTATCGAGCCACCTGCCGATAAGGGGCTTCGCCGGGTAGCGCTGGACGGCTACAGCGCTTGCAGTGTCAGCGGCGGCCCGGGATCGGCTGACAGCGGAACATTCTCGCGCTGCAACAGCCAGCCCGCGATGTTGTGGAACAGCGGAGCGGCCGATGTCCCGGGCGAGCCGTCGGCGGCATGGTGCGGGTTGTCCATCATGATGCCGATGACATACCGCGGGTTGTCGGTGGTGGCCATGCCGGCGAAGGTGATCCAGTAGACGTCGTCGAAGTAGCAGCCGCAGGCGGGATTGATCTGTTGGGCCGTACCGGTCTTGCCGGAGATCTGGTAGCCCTCGACGGCGGCCGCCGGCCCGGTGCCCTGCTGGTAACCCATCGGGTCTCGCTGCACGACTGCGCGCAACATGTTGCGCACGGTCTGCGCGGTCTGCGACGAAACCACCCGGACGCCTTGCGGGCGCGGCTCTTCGGTTCGGGTGCCGTCGGGCGCGATGGTCGCCTTGACGATGCGCGGCGGCATCCGCAGCCCGTCATTCGCGATGGCCTGGTACATACCGGCCATCTGCAGCAGGGTCATCGAAAGTCCTTGCCCGATAGGCAGGTTAGAGAAGGTGCTGCCTGACCATTGGTCGATCGGCGGCACCAGCCCCGCGCTCTCACCAGGCAGGCCGACACCGGTGCGCTGACCCAGACCGAACTTGCGAAGCATGTCGAACCAGCGATCCGGGCCAACCCGCTGGGCCAGCATGAGTGTGCCCACGTTGGACGACTTCCCGAACACACCTGTCGTGGTGTAGGGCGTCACGCCGTGGTTCCAGGCGTCGTGCACGGTGACACCGCCCATGTGGATCGAGCCGGGCACCTGCAGAACCTCGTCTGGGTTGCTCAGGCCGTGTTCGATGACTGATGACGCGGTGATGATCTTGTTGACCGAACCCGGTTCGAACGGTGAGGAAACCGGCAGGTTGCCCATCTGCTTGTCGCCCTGGCGTCCGATGTCCTGGGACGGGTCGAAGGTGTTGTCGTTCGACATCGCCAGTACTTCACCCGTTTTGGCGTCGAGCACGACGGCCGAGACGTTGTGGGCTCCGGACAGATTCTTGGCTTGCTGCACCTGTTGCTGGACATAGAACTGGATGTCGTCGTCGATGGTGAGCTGAACGGTCGATCCGTTGACTGCCTTGTGCTGGTTGCGGTAGCTGCCCGGGATCACCACGCCGTCGGACCCGCGGTCGTAGGTGATGGAGCCGTCGGTTCCGGCCAGCGCGGCGTCCAGCGAGTCCTCCAGGCCAAGCAGGCCGTGACCGTCCCAGTCGATGCCGCCGACGATGTTGGCCGCCAGCGATCCACCCGGATATTGGCGCAGGTCCTGTCGTTCGGCGCCCACCTCCGGGTAGTTGGTGGTGATCGCGCTCGCGATGGCCGGGTCGACAGCGCGCGCCAGGTAGACGAACGTTTCGTCGCTCTGCAACTTCTTCAGCACCGTGGCCGAATTGGGTTTGTTGTTCAGCCGCGCGGCGACTTCCTTGGCGATATCGCGCAGTCGCTGCTGCGGGTCGGGGCTGCTGGGCTTCTTCTGCTTGGCCTCGGCAAGCTGCTTGCGGATCTTGCGCGGCTGGAAGGTCAACGCGCGGGCTTCGATGGTGAATGCGAGCTGGTTGTTGTTGCGGTCGACGATGCTGCCGCGAACCGCCTCTTGGACGTCGGTGACCTTCAGCTGCCCGGCCGCTTCGGCCCGCAGGCCGGCGGCGCGCGGAACCTGCAAGTAGAAAAGCTGCACGGCCGCCACGATCAGCGCCAAGAAGATGACCACGTTGCCGGTCCGGTGCCGGAACACGAATGACGCGCCGCGTACTCCCATATCCACTGCCTGCCGGGTACGCCGGACCCGCGCTGAGTGGCCGTTGGGCGTGCTTTTGGTCCGTGCCGCCGCTTTCGGCTTTTTGATCCGTTTGGCCCGCTCGGCTTCGGTTGCCCGCCTTGGCTTGCGGGTGCCTGAGCGGCTTGCGCCCTTCACCTGGGGCCACCGGGGGTTGTGACGGCCAGCGGGCCGAACTGCTCGCCGTTAGTCGGCGGAGCGGCCGGGGCCGGCGGCGCAGCGGGCACAGCAGCTGCCGGCGGCGCGGGCACGACAGCTGCCGGTGCCGGAAGCGGACCCGGCGGCGGAACCACGACCGGTGCGCCGGGCGCGCCGGGCACCGGGGGTGCGGCATTGGTGGGCAGGTGCTGGATGCCCAGGGTCGTTGCCCCGTTGGGATCGCGGACCAGAACTTGCGGCCCCGACGTTCCGGGCCCGATCGGCGCGCCATTGCCCGGGGAGACCTGCACCGGCACTTCCAACCTTGCCGGCGGAGGCACCGGTTTCTCATCCGGCAGCTTGGTGTTCAGCGGCGGGGGCGGCGCACCCTCGGCCGGCTTGGGCGTGCCGACCACCACCCAGGCTCCCGTTTGGTCCTGAATCAAGTGGGCGGTGTCTTTGGTCGGGATCATTCCAAGATCGCGGGCTTCTTCAGCCAACGCCGGCGCCGCCTGCGCTTCCAGCACGTCGCGTTCGAGCGCTTCTTTTTGTTGCTGCAGTAGCTGATTCGTCTGGCGCGCGGCGCCCAACTGGTAGGAGCGCTCGGCGGAGTCGGTCGACAACCACAGCGTGACGCCCAGCCCGGCACCGAGCGAGCCGATGACCAGCACCACGAACGGCACCCTGGCCGCCAATGTGCGCGGCCGCAGATCGATCGAGGCCAGCCGGGTCAATACCCGGTCGCGCAGTGGCGGCCGAACAACTTTAGGCGCTTTCGCTTTCCGCGCTTTCGCCCGGGCTTTCGCCTGGCTGGCGGTCTTCGGCCGGGCCACCCGCTCGGCGGGCCGAGACATCGGCGTCGTTTGCGGTGCTGATCGTGACACTCGCGGCTCTCGGGCCGGCGCCGAGCCCTTCCCCGTCCGCGCCCGGGTGCGGCGTCCCGCCGGGAATTCAGCCGGCCGGCGCCTCACCTTGCGGCGGGCATCGTCGTGCGCACGACGGCGATTGCCGCCGCGCTGTGGCGCTTCGCGTTTGGCCTTCATCAATCACCCCTCCTTGCTGCCCGTCGCCGAGGTTCAGTTCGTTGCAGGGCCCGCAGCCGTACGGCGGCGCTCCGCGGATTGCGTGATATCTCGGCATCGCCGGAACGTTCGGCGCCACGCGTCAAAGACGTGAATTGCGCTGAGTGCTCGGGAAGTTCGATCGGCAGACCGGATGGCGTGCGCGAGGAGGTCGCTTCGGCGAAGGCGCGTTTGACGATGCGATCTTCCAGCGACTGATACGCCAGTACCACGATGCGCCCACCGACAGCGAGGGCCTCCAACGCAGCCGGCAGGGCGTTGGCCAACGAATCCAGTTCGGCATTGACCGCTATCCGCAACGCCTGAAACGTCCGTTTGGCCGGGTGACCGCCGGTGCGCCGGGCCGGGGCCGGAATCGCTTGATAAATAAGCTCTACCAACTCGCCGGTGGTCGTGAACGCCGCGGCGCCGCGCCGCCGGACAATTTGTGCGGCGATGCGGCGCGCGAACCGCTCCTCGCCGTAGCGGCGCAGGATATCGGTGAGCGTGCGCTCGTTATAGCTGTTGACGATGTCGGCCGCGGTCAGCGGAGACGTCGGGTCCATCCGCATGTCCAACGGCGCGTCTTGGGCGTAGGAGAAGCCTCGCTCGCTGCGGTCCAGCTGCATGGACGAGACTCCGAGGTCGAAGAGCACTCCGTCTACAGAACCCGTTGGCAGGTAATCCGATTCAGCCAAAGCAGCGGTGATGCCGTCATACCGGGTGTGGACAAGCTTGACCCGGTCGATGAAGCGCGCCAGCCGGGCACCGGCGATGTCGAGCGCAGTGGGATCGCGGTCGAGGCCGATCAGGCGCAGCCCCGGCAGTGCGCTGAGGAAACGCTCCGCATGCCCGCCGGCGCCGATGGTGGCGTCGACGAGAGTCGCCCCTGTCCCGTCGGAATGATGTCTGGTCAGCGCCGGGCTGAGCAACTCAACACAGCGGTCGGCCAGCACCGGTACATGGCCGAAATCGTCTGTGGCGTCAGGCATGGCATCAACTCCCCGACGAATGACCGGTCGGTCGGCGACCCGCCGCGGCCGGGCGGTCGCCTGGCCGATCGGCGCGCGACCCGCGGCGCCCGGCTTCGCCGCGCTTGCGATCGCCCGACCGGTCGGCGCGCGACCCGCTGCGCCCGGCTTCGCCGCGCTTGCGATCGCCCGCACATCGAGGTCCCTGTCCGATAGCGCGAACCTGGCGTTGGGGAAGTACGTCAGGGTCGGTTCGGGCAGAGGCCACGGTGCACGGGCATGCGCCTCAGATGATGTCGCCGAGTGCTTCATCGCTGGCCGCGGAGAAGTTCTCTTCGTGGGTCTGTTGGTAGTCGTTCCAGGCCTGCGCGTCCCAGATCTCGAGGTAGTCCACCGATCCGATCACCACACAATCCTTCGACAGGTTGGCGTAACGGCGATGGTCGGCCGATAACGTAATCCGGCCTTGGGCGTCGGGATGTTGTTCGTCGGTCCCGGCGGCTAGGTTGCGCAGGAACGCCCGAGCCTCGGGGTTGCTTCGTGACACTTTGCTTGCCCTGCGCGCGAGTTGCTCGAATTCCGCACGGGGGTAGACGGCGAGGCTGTGGTCTTGGCTCTTGGTGACCATCAACCCCCCTGCCAACGCGTCGCGAAATTTGGCGGGCAGCGTGAGCCGCCCCTTGTCGTCGAGCTTGGGCGTGTAGGTGCCCAGAAACATCTGGCCACCTCCCACCGTGCGGAGTCTGGGACCCTCCTCACCCCGACTTCAGCCACCATACCCCACAATCCCCCACTTTGCCCCATTTGTTGCGACGTGAATCCGAGTTTCTTAGCCACTGCCCTCTCGGGGTCGGCCATACAGGTATCTCGCGCACCGTGGTCTAAACAAGAAATCACCAGTTCAGCGGTCAGATTTTGGCGGGTGGGGCGTTGTGGGGGCCACTGCCCTACCGGTCGTAGATGTGACCGCTGTGAGGCAGCAAAAAAGGGGCGGCCGAGGCCGCCCCTTGATCAGTTAGCTGTTAGTCGTCGAAGCGGCGGCGAAACCGGTCTTCCATCCGGCTGGTGAAGGACCCGCCAGTCCCCTTGGAGCGGCGCTGGCGCACACTCGGCGTCGATCCCGGGTGGTCACGGCGACCGGATAGCCGCGGGCCGGTGATGGCGAAAACGACACCGCCGAACATGACGACGAACCCCAGGACGGACAAGATCGGGAGCCCGATCATCCAGGTTGCCTTGAACGCCACCCCCGATACCAACATCGCCAGCCCCACGACGAACAGCGCCACGCCCTGTACGCGCCGCCGCGCAGTCGGCGCTCGGAATCCGCCGCCACGGACGCTCGATGCAAATTTGGGGTCTTCGGCATAGAGAGCGCTCTCGATCTGGTCGAGCATCCGCTGCTCATGATCGGAGAGTGGCATTCGTCCCTCCTTGCCGACAAGCTGTTGCGTGACGATGCCCTTGCGTGGGCACCTAACTCAGATGATACGAGGTGGATCTACGCCATACCACTGGTTCGACAGCTGATTGTAGCCGCGCTGATTAGCGGTCGGCACGAGACTGCCGGTCCGATAATGACGGGTGGAAGCAGTGCACCAAATGACCCCTGAGGAGGCACCGCGAGGTGGCGACATTCTTCATCGACCTGCCACCGCACGAGATGGAGCGCCGACTCGGTGACGCCTTAGGCGTGTACGTCGACGCGATGCGGTATCCGCCCGGCACCGAAAACCAGCGCGCCGCAGTCTGGCTGGAACACTCGCGACGCCACGGGTGGCAGGCCGTGGGCGTTGTGGAAGTAGCCGGCGCCGACCGTCCGTCGACCGCCGATCTGGGCGCGGCGCCGCTTCTCGGCGTTGCCTATGGCTATTGCGGCTCGCCGGACCAGTGGTGGCAGCAGCAAGTGGTGGCGGGTTTGCAGCGCGGAGGTTTTCCCGGCCCGCAGATCGCCAGCCTGATGGGCAGCTACTTCGAGCTGACCGAACTGCACATACACCCGCGAGCCCAAGGTCGCGGTCTGGGTGAGGCGCTGGCGCGACGGCTACTGGCCGGCCGCGAGGAGGCCAACGTGCTGCTGTCCACGCCAGAGATCAACGGCGAGGCCAATCGTGCCTGGCGGTTGTACCGGCGGCTCGGCTTCACCGATCTGATCCGCGGCTACCATTTCGCCGGCGACCCACGGGCGTTCGCAATCCTGGGCCGCAGGCTGCCGCTGTAGCCGTGCGTCTGGCACGATGACCTGGTGCGCGCCCAGTTGCTGACCGGACGGCTCATCGGACGTCGCGTTCTGACGGTGGCGCTGCTGCTGTTGGTGGTGCCGCTGGCAGCCGGATGCCTGCGGGTCAAGGCGTCGATCACGATCTCGCCGGACGACACGGTCTCCGGGAGCATCATTGCCGCGGCTAAACCACGCTCCGACAAGGACGCCGGACCGCAACTCGACTCGAACCTGGCCTTCAGCCAGAAGGTGGCGATCTCCAAATACGATCGCGACGGCTATGTGGGGTCCCAAGCGGTGTTCTCCGATTTGACCTTCGCCGAAGTGCCGCAGCTGGCGAGCATGAATCCCGATGCCCAGGGCGTGAACTTGACGTTGCGCAGGGCGGGCAACCTGGTGATTCTGGAAGGCCGGGCCGATTTGACGTCGCTGACCGACCCCGACGCGGACGTCGAACTGACGGTCGCCTTCCCCGGCCCAGTGACCTCCACCAACGGCGAGCGGATCGATTCGGAGCTGGTCGCGTGGAAGCTCAAGCCGGGCATCGTCAGCACCATGACCGCCCAGGCCCGGTATATCGATCCCAGCACCCGCTCCTTCCGCGGCGCCGCGTGGTGGCTGGGCCTGGCCTCGCTCGGAGTCGCCGGACTAGTGGCGGTGCTGGCCTGGTTGGGTCGCGACCGCTCCCCCCGGTTCGCCGAACCCAGCGACCGATCGTCCAGCTAAGCCGTGGCCGGGGGCGACCAGTAGTCCAGCATCTCTGCGAAGGTCTCGAATGCCGCCGCGGAGACGCCATACGTCGCCTCGAAATGAATGCTCAACGGATAGCCCAGCTCGGCGACACCATCGATCACCCGCTGGTAGAGGTCGACCATCAGCTTGCGCCGTTGAGCAGGTTCACTGTTCGCCAATGTCTTGACGAAGGCCTGCTCATCAGCGACCGCGGCGTTGCCCGGGTCCTGGATGAGCCAATTGATCAGGCCGATCCGGTTTTCGACCTTCGGCACGAAACCAAACGAGAGCAGGATCTCGGGCCGGTGGTCGGTCTGCTTGGCGAAGTCGGTCAAAAACCCCACGATCGCGTCGGAATACAACAGCTGGGTCAAGGCGAACGTCGCACCCTGATTGCACTTGAAGTTAAAGCGCCCGGCTTCCTCGGCCCGAGTGGGAATCATGATCACGCCGCGGTTAGCCATCTGCTCGCGATAGATCGATAGGGCGTCGGTAGGCGCGACGCCGGAGCCCTCGCCGTCCTGCATGGTGCGGGGCACACCGACGAAGACCACGCCCTCGATGCCGGCATCAACCAGATCGCTCAGCCGTCGGCTCAGAGATAGCTCGTCGGAGAACGCGGTGACCTGGGTGCACAGCCCACGTACCCCGGGTAACTCCGGCGTGATCGCGCGCCAGAAGTCCAGTACGTCGAGCTTCGGTTTCATCTCGACAGGCCGATCGTCCTCCTCGGCGATCATCCCGGGCATCATCACGTGCTCGATTCGGCCGCCGATGCCGGCGTCCGCAGAGAACTGCAGCACTTTGCGGGCATCGTCGATTGCCTGTTGCGGGCCACGATCCACGTTCGGCGGTACCAGCTCGAGCGCGATGGTGTTGAGAGTCACAAGGTCGCTCCTCGTCGAATGACTACTTTTTGCAACGGCAGTCTTTGCCGCGCCGCGCCTCGCCGCGTCTTCTCGAACACCGGGCGACCTTGCGCAGGTTTCAGGCCAGCATAGGCGGCAGATAGTGAGCCTGTCGAAGCAACTGCCCTGCGTCGAGCGACATAGACTGTCGGCCCAGGGCAGCTAATAGCAGAAAGGGGCGCGGCGCTGAGCGTCGAAGCAGCGGCAACCGTCGAGTTCGCCGACGCCATCACCGATCAGTTGCGGGCGTATCTGCGCGAGCGCCGCAAGGGCGCCGCCCATATCGGCAGCGAGTACGAGGGTCTGATCGCCGGCTTGGAGGAGTTCGTCACCAGCGGCGGTAAGCGAGTACGGCCGGCGTTCGCCTATTGGGGGTGGCGCTCGGTATCCACCGAAACTCCCGGAACCACTGTGCTGCTGCTGTTTTCGGCGTTGGAATTGTTGCACGCTTCGGCGCTGGTGCACGACGACGTGATCGACGCGTCGGCCACCCGCCGTGGCCGACCCACCACCCACATGAAATTCGGTGCGCTGCACCATAGTCGGCGCTGGCAGGGATCGTCCGAGTGGTTCGGGACGTCGGCAGCCATCCTGCTCGGCGACCTGGCGCTGGCGTGGGCGGACGACATCGTCGCCGGCATCGACCTGCCGTCGGATGCATGCCGTCGGGTTCGGCGCGTGTGGGCCGATATCCGCACCGAGGTGCTCGGTGGCCAGTATCTGGACATCGTGGCCGAGGCCAGCGGCGCGGAGTCGATCGCTTCGGCAATGACCGTTAATACGTTCAAAACCGCGTCTTACACCGTCTCGCGGCCGCTGCAGTTAGGTGTCGCGGCCGCCGCGGACCGGCCAGAGGTGCACACCCTTTTCCACGACGTCGGCACCGATTTGGGGGTGGCTTTTCAGTTGCGCGACGACGTGCTCGGCGTGTTCGGGGATCCGGCCGTCACCGGCAAACCCTCCGGTGACGACCTGCGGGCCGGTAAGCGGACCGTGCTGCTCGCCGAGGCAATCGGGTTGGCCGACAAGTCCGATCCGGCGGCGGCCAATCTGTTGCGCACCTCGATTGGCACCGATTTGACCGACGCACAGGTGCGCGACCTGTGTGGCGTGATCGAAGCCACCGGCGCTCTGACAATCGTGGAAGACCGTATCGAGCGGCTGACCCAGCGCGCACTGGCCGCCCTGGCATCGGCGCCAATCGAAGCTGCCGCCAAGACCGGGCTGTCCGAGCTGGCCCGACTGACCGCCAACCGAACCGCCTGAGCTTGATGTCCACGTCCACGCCAGCACCGACAGAAGACTCGGCCGGTCTTGCCACGCAGAGTTTTTCGCGACTACGCGAGTTTGTCGCCAGCCCAGATGCACGTCCGGCACTGCAGGGCTGCCTGGGAGCGGTACTGATCACCACGGGCGGACTCGGGGCGGGCAGCACCAAACCGCACGACCCACTGTTGGAGTCGATGCACTTGTCCTGGCTGCGGTTCGGCCACGGGTTGGTGTTGTCGTCGGTCCTGCTGTGGCTGGGTGTCGCGCTGATGTTGATCGCATGGCTCGGGCTGGGCCGTCGGGTGATTGCCGGCACCGCGACCGAATACACGATGGTGGCCAGCACCGGTTTCTGGCTGGCACCGTTACTGCTATCGGTACCCGTCTTCAGCCGTGACACCTACTCTTATTTAGCCCAGGGCGCACTGCTGCGCGACGGCCTGGACCCCTATGCGGTGGGCCCGGTGGACAACCCGAACGCGTTGTTGGACAACGTCAGTCCCATTTGGACCATCACCACCGCACCCTACGGTCCGGCGTTCATCCTGATCGCGAAGCTCGTCACGATGTTGGTGGGCAATCATGTGATCGTCGGCACCATGCTGTTGCGGTTGTGCATGTTGCCCGGGCTGGCGCTGTTGATTTGGGCCACACCACGCATCGCCCGACATCTCGGCGCCGACGTCCCGACAGCACTGTGGATCTGCGTGCTCAATCCGCTGGTGATCATCCATCTGATGGGTGGCGTACACAACGAGATGCTGATGGTGGGCTTGATGGCCGCCGGCATCGCCCTGACCCTCGAGCGCCACCCTGTCGCCGGCATCGCGGTGGTCGCCGTCGCCGTTGCGGTCAAGGCGACCGCCGGCATCGCACTGCCGTTTTTGGTGTGGGTATGGATGCGCCAGCTCGGCGACCGGCGCGGATATCGGCAGCTTCGGGCCTTCACCGTGGCCGCCATCGTTTCGGTACTGGTCTTCGTCGCGGTCTTCGTGGTGTTGTCGGCCGTGGCCGGCGTGGGTCTCGGCTGGCTCAGCGCGCTGGCCGGTTCGGCGAAGATCATCAATTGGCTGACCGTGCCGACAGCGACGGCCAATCTGGCGCATGCCATCGGCGGATGGTTTTTCCCGGTCAACTTCTACGCGGTGCTACAAGTCACGCGCATCGCCGGCATCGTGATCATTGCCGTCTCACTTCCGCTGTTGTGGTGGCGATTCCGGCGCGATGACCGCGCGGCGCTCACCGGCATCGCGTGGGCGATGCTGATCGTGGTGTTGTTCGTGCCCGCGGCGTTGCCCTGGTATTACACCTGGCCGCTGGCAGTAGCGGCCCCGCTGGCCCAATCACGTCCGGCGGTCGCGGCGATCGCCGGGTTCTCGACGTGGATCATGGTGATCTTCAAACCCGATGGTGCCCACGGGATGTACTCGTGGGCTCATGTCTTCATCGCGACCGGCTGTGCGCTGATCGCGTGGTACGCGCTGTATCGGACGCCGCAGTCAGACGGCGAAACCGCCGAAAGTGTCAGTACGCCATAGCCTGTGCTCGGCGTAATACTTCGCGCGCCTGGTGGGCGTGCAGGGCATCGACGGGACGGGCGTTGTTGATGGCATCACGCGTCCCGTCGCGGGTGACTGTCAGCGATGGGTCGGGTGTGAACAGCCAACGCAGGATTTCGGTATCGCGGTAACCGCCGTCGTGCAGCACCATCAGCAAGCCGGGCAAGCTCTTGACCACGTGGCCGGATTCGGTGAAAAAGATCCGCGGCACCAGCACATCGCCGGCACGTCGCACCGCAACCAAATGGCCTTCGCGCAATTGTTGGTGCACCTTGGTGACCGGCACACCCAAGAGTCGGGCGACGCCAGGCAGATCGTAGGTAGGTTCGTCAGGCTCCAGAACGTCGTCGCCAGCCGGAATGCTGCTCATCGCGCCCAGTCTAGAACCGATTCCGGCACGCTGAGTGCACGTTTCGGGCGGAATTCTCACCGCCGCCTACGATGGCTCCGTGAGGGGAGCGGGCGCCGGGGACGACCTGGAGGGCACATTGCTCGACGGGCGGTACCGCGTTGCGACCAGGATCGCCACCGGCGGGACCTCGACGGTGTACCGGGGGGTGGACCTGCGGTTGGACCGGCCCGTCGCGCTGAAGGTGATGGATTCCCGCTACGCCGGCGACGAGCAGTTCCTGACCCGCTTCCGGCTCGAGGCCCGCACCGTGGCACGGCTCAAGGACGCCGGCCTGGTCGCGGTTTACGACCAAGGTCTCGACGCTCGGCACCCCTTCCTGGTGATGGAGCTCATCGAGGGCGGCACCCTGCGCGAGTTGCTGTCCGAGCGGGGCCCGATGCCGCCGCACGCTGTTGCCGCAGTGCTGCGCCCGGTGCTCGGCGGGCTTGCGGTCGCGCACCGCGCCGGACTGGTCCATCGCGACGTCAAGCCGGAAAACGTGCTGATATCCGACGACGGCGAGGTCAAAATCGCCGACTTCGGGTTGGTTCGTGCCGTGGCAGCGGCCGGGATCACCTCGGCCAGTGTCATTCTCGGCACGGCGACCTACCTGTCTCCCGAACAGGTCCGCGACGGCGACGCCAGTCCGCGCAGCGATGTCTATGCGGTCGGAATCATGGCTTTTGAGCTACTGACCGGGGAGCCGCCGTTTTCCGGCGACTCGCCTTTGTCGGTGGCTTACCAGCGGCTGGATGCCGATGTGCCGGCGCCCAGTACGGTGATCGACGGGGTGCCAGGCGAATTCGACGCGTTGGTGGCACGTGCGACCGCGCGCGATCCCGTCGACCGTTACGCCGACGCAGCCGACATGCGCGCCGAGCTGGACGACATCGCCGAGGCGACGGGGCTGCCGGAATTCCGGGTGCCGGCACCCCGCAACTCCGCCCAGCATCGGTCAGCCGCCGCCTCTCACAGCAGAATTGAGGAAGACCAGACCACCGATCAGCATCGGCGCTCGGCCGGGCCGACACCCGTGCACCACCCCACCCGCCAACTGGCCCGCGACGACTGGCCGGAGGAACCCGAAAACCTTGATGAGCCGGAGCAATTCGCTGGCATCGAGATGGGCGAGTTCGTGTGGGCCCGCCAGCACGCCCGGCGGATGGTGCTGATTTGGCTGGCAGTGGTATTGGCGGTCACCGGCCTTGTTGCGGCCGCGGCATGGACGATCGGCAGCAACCTGAGCGGCCTACTGTGAGCCTCGGTAACTAGTCGCGCAGCATTTCTGCAACGAGGAATGCCAGTTCCAGCGACTGCTGGGTGTTCAGCCGCGGGTCACACGTCGTCTCGTAGCGACCAGCCAGGTCGGTGTCCGAAATGTCTTGCGCCCCACCAAGACATTCGGTGACATCCTCGCCAGTGATCTCGACGTGGATGCCGCCCGGGTAGGTGCCCAGTGCGCGGTGCACCTCGAAGAAACCCTGAACCTCGTCGACGATGCGGTCGAAATGCCGCGTCTTGTAGCCGTTGGACGACTCGTGGGTGTTGCCGTGCATGGGGTCGCACTGCCAGATCACCTGATGCCCGGTGGCCTGCACCTTCTCGATGATCGGCGGCAACAGATCACGCACCTTGTTGTTGCCCAGCCGACTCACCAACGTCAACCGGCCCGGCTTGTTGTGCGGGTCGAGCCGCTCGACGTATTCGACGGCCAGCTCCGGTGTCGTCGTCGGCCCGATCTTGACGCCGATCGGGTTGGCGATCACCTCGGCGAACGCGACGTGTGCGCCGTCGAGTTGCCGGGTCCGGTCGCCGATCCACAGGTAGTGGGCCGACAGGTCGTACAGCTGGGGTTCGCCGTCCTGGCCGTCCGACATCCGCAGCATGGCGCGCTCGTAATCGAGCACCAGCGCCTCGTGGCTGGCGTAGATCTCGGCGGTCTGCAGATTCCGGTCGGCCACCCCGCAGGCGCTCATGAACTGGAGGCCACGGTCGATCTCAGCCGCCAGCGCCTCATAGCGGGCGCCTGCCGGTGAGGTTCGGACGAATTCGCGGTTCCAGTCCTGCACCAAATGCAGCGAGGCCAGTCCCGACGAGGTGAGTGCGCGTACCAGGTTCATCGCCGCGCTGGCGTTGGCGTAAGCCCGCACGAGTCGCGACGGGTCGTGTTCGCGCGCTGCGGCCTCCGGGGCGAACCCGTTGACCATGTCACCGCGGTAGGAGCGCAACCCCAGCGCGTCGAGATCGGCCGATCGCGGCTTGGCGTACTGCCCGGCGATGCGGGCCAGCTTGATCACCGGAAGGCTGGCACCGTAGGTGAGCACCACGGCCATCTGCAGCAGCGCGCGGATGTTGGCGCGGATGTGCGGTTCGGTGTTGTCGACGAACGTCTCCGCGCAGTCACCACCCTGCAACAGGAACGCCTCACCGCGCGCGACCTGCGCCAACATCTCCTGCAGCCGCACGATCTCGGATGCCACCGTTATCGGTGGGACACTCTCCAGAACGGTGCGCATCGCCTTGGCCTGGTCGATCGGCCAGCTCGGCTGCTGAGCGGCGGGCTTGGCCAACGCGGTGTCGAGTTGGGCGCGCAGATCGGCCGGCAACGGTGGCAGCGACGGCAGCTGCTCGATCGGTACGTCAACGGTCCAGTTCACCCGTCTATGGTAACCGGGCGCTGCAGCCCCCTGACCAGCGCAGTTCACCAGGGACGCTAACCGCCCGGATCACCGTCGGCGGTAATGATCCGAAACCGCCGCAGCTGGTCGCGGGCGTCGACCAGGGCGTCGTGGACGTCCGCCGGCCGGCGCGGCATCCGAGGCCGTCCCCGCTCCTCCCATAGCTGGCGCAGCTCACGGGTGAACTTGGGCATCGCCGCCGGTAGTTCCGTCATCGCTCCCCATAGCTGACATAACGCCACATGGTCGTAGGCGCCTACCCAGGCCCACAGCTCGATCGGCTCGTCGTCGTCGACGCCGAAGAACGCCTCCAGATCCGACCGGATCCGAGCGCGGCTGCGCCACAATTGCGACGCCGGCGGCGGCAGCTTGGGCAGGACGTGGGTGCGCACCCAGCTGCCTGCCCGCTCCGGGTCGAATTCGGTCGACACCGCGTAATATTCGCGGCCGTTCTCGGCCACGACCCCGATCGAGATCAAATCGATCGTGCGGCCGTCCTCGATGAACTCGGTGTCGTAGAAATACCGCACGCCGGGGAAGCCTAGCCCGTTGCACCGTTGCCGAACTCAGCCCGGCTCGCCCGCCGCCAGCGCGCGCTGGGTACCGTCCGGCGGCGGCGCGGCATGGACCTCACGGTCCAGCTGTGCGTCGACGGTGCGATCGTCGGGGCGGCGAGGCGTGCCGGCGATCGCCGACTGCAGCGACAGCTTGGCCCGGACCACCGGCCGGCGCAGCATGCGTTCCCGCAGCAGCGATTGCCGCATCTTGTCCAGATGGCGGTTGTAGCGCCACCGCGCCCACGGGGCGTGCGGGCGCGACAGCCGGATCGCGCCGATGACCAGCAGCGGAACGAAAAACATCCCGATCAGGCCCGTCCACACCTTGCCCTTGAGCAACACCACCACCGCCAGCGGCGGCATCAGCACCAGCCCCAGGATCACCGCACCATGCAGCACCAGCGAGTGGGTGTCCTGCCAGAACGAGAGGAAGAACATCAGCGGATGTAAACCCAGCACCAGCAAGCCGCCCACGGCGATGGCAGCGAAGACGGCATCGACCGAGGTGCGACCGTCCTCCTCCCAGTAGACATCCGAGAGATGCAGGATCAACGCGTACTCATCAAGAACAAGTGCTGCGCCGGTACCGAAAAGTGTTGCTGCTAAAGTAAATTCGATGCCACGGCTGTAGACGTCCAGTGACACCAACGCGATACCGGACACCATCACCAAGATCACCCCGACCACCACGTGGTGGATGTGCAGTGCTCCGATGTGGATATTTCGCGGCTCCCACCATCTGGGTGGCACCCCCCGGTCTGCGCGATAGCGGATATAGCGCACAAAAGATCGGGTGACAAAGAAGGTCAAGATGAAGGCGACCAGACAACACAGCAACGGCAGTCTGCCGCTATTGATGATGTCGTCTTGCAACCACCTGAGCACCTTAAAAAAGTACGCCGTCATCCAACGCGCCGCCCGCCACGACACCGCGTGAGGCCCACGGCACCGATAAGCTGTGTCGGACATGAATACGAGGCGGTCGCCCGACGTGGGCAATCGGCGGGGGCTGGTAGCCATGCGGCCGGTCGTTGTGTGGGGTCTACTCGGTGCCGCAGCCGCGGCGGCGCTCGGCTATGCGGCCTGGCGGCTGCTCGGGCACACGCCATACCGCATCGACATCGACGTCTATCGGATGGGCGGCCGGGCCTGGCTGGACGGCCGCCCGCTGTACGGGGACGGCGTGCGGTTCCGCACGTCGGCCGGGCTGGACCTGCCGTTCATCTACCCGCCGCTGGCGGCCATCGTGTTCTGCCCATTCGCCTGGCTGGGGCTGCCGGCCGCCAGCGCGGCGATCACCCTGACAACGTTAGCCTTGTTGCTCGTCTCGACCATGATCGTATTGACCCGGCTCGACGTGTGGACCACCTCGCGCCGGGTGTCCGGACCGCCCTGGTTGCGCCGATGCTGGCTGGCCACGATCGTTGTGGCCGCGGCGGCGACCTGGCTGGAACCCATCACGTCGAACTTCGCCTTCGGCCAGATCAACGTTGTGCTGATGACTTTGGTGATTGCCGATTGCGTGCCGCGTCGCACGCCCTGGCCTCGCGGGCTGCTGCTTGGGCTGGGAATCGCCCTGAAACTGACCCCGGCGGTGTTTCTGCTTTATTTCCTGCTGCGTCGCGACGGCCGCGCAGCGCTGTGGGCAATTGCGTCGTTCGGGGCGGCGACTCTGGCCGGTTTCGTGCTGGCCTGGCACGACTCATGGGAGTACTGGACCGACACGGTGCGCAACACCGATCGTCTCGTCGGGCCGGCATTGAACACCAACCAGAACATCGGGGGCACGCTTGCCCGGCTGGATCTCGGCGAGCCCGAGCATTTCGTGCTGTGGGTGCTCGGCTGCCTGCTGGTGCTCGCCGCAACGGTATGGGCGACCCGGCGGGTGCTGCGCGCCGGTGAACCGACCATGGCGGTGATCTGCATCGCGCTGTTCGGGTTGGCTGCCTCGCCGCTGTCGTGGTCGCACCACTGGGTGTGGATGCTGCCGGCCGTGCTGGTGACCGGAGTGCTGGCCTGGCGGCGTCGCGTCGCGGCGCTGGCCGCGGTCAGCGCCGCGGGTGTGGCGCTGATGGTGTGGACGCCGATAAACCTGCTTCCCGCACACCACGAGACGGCCGCGGCGTGGTGGCGCCAGCTCGCCGGGGTGTCTTACCTGTGGTGGGCGTTGGCGACAATCCTTACCGCCGGACTGACCCTCACCGCTCGCACCATGCCGCCGAAATCGACCGTCCCCGAACCTGCTGCGGTCTCGGCGGTCGGCTGACCACTCATATCGGCGGAGCTATCCCGCGGCTGTCTCGGGGATCCGGGTTGGCGGCTTGTCGGCCGCCAGCGGCTCGGCACCGTTGCCGTGGTCTTTGGCACTGGCGGCGTAGATGTCGACGTATTCCTGACCGGATAGCCCCATCAGGTCGTAAATCACCTCATCGGTGACGGCACGCTCGATGAAGCGATTACCGGCCAGCCCATCGAACCGGGAGAATTCCATCGGCTTGCCGAACCGCACCGTCACCCGGCCGAACCGCCACATTTTGCTACCGGGCGGATTGACGACGTTGGTGCCGATCATCGCCACCGGGATCACCGGGACGCCGGTGTGCAGCGCCAGCCGGGCCAGCCCGGTCTTGCCTTTGTACAGCCGGCCGTCGGGTGAGCGGGTGCCCTCCGGGTACATGCCCAGCAATTTGCCTTCGGCCAGCAACCTCGCTGCAGTGTTCAAAGCGGCCTCGGCCGTGTCGGCGTCGGTGCGGTCGATCGGAACTTGTCCGGTGGTGCTGTAGAACCAGCGGATGAACCAGCCTTTGATCCCGGTGCCGGTGAAGTATTCGGATTTGGCCAGAAACGTGATCCGGCGGCGCACCACCAACGGCAGGTAGAAGCTGTCGGCCACCGCCAAGTGGTTACTTGCCAGTATGGCCGGTCCGGACTGCGGGATGTTCTCCAGTCCTTCGACCCTTGGCCGCCCGAGCATGGCAAGCAGTGGGCCCATGAAGATGTACTTGAAAAGCCAGTACCACATGGCCCTCCCTCTCGCCCGCCCCGGATAGTGTTCTGCGCCAAGAGTACCCATCGAGTCTGGATGCGACCATAGGACCGCGGTGGCTTGCCCAGCTCCTGGGGCGGCGGGCCGTCGCGCCTGGCTTCGCCACGCCGGCGTTCGCCGTTACTCCTCCACGGTAACCGAGATGGGCTGATAGCGGCTTTTTGTGTTCGGCGCAGCTTCGGGTCCGGCAGCAGCCGCACCGCCGGACGGACCGTCCGGCGGCGGAGGCGGCACCGACTGATCCACCTCCTCGATGACGGCCCGGATCACCGCCAGCAGCGCGACGCTGTGTTCGGCGATGACGGTCAGCAGCGGGTGCTGTTCACCGCTCACCAGCGCCGCAAGCGCACAGACCGGACACCAGAGCTGTTGACATTTCCCCGTGCCCGGGCCGCCGCCCGACGCCCGCATCGCCGCGGCGCGCACTGCGGGGTCGATTCCATCGAGGATGCTCTGCGCAAGTTTTCGCAATTCCGGACCGATGTCGGGGTGAACGCCGCTCATATGCGCCGCTCCTCCCTATCGCTTCGCTTCGCATCGTCGACGGCGGTCACGTCGGCCAAACGCTCGGATCAGGCCGGAAACGCACCGTGAGCTCACTGCCTCGAAGGTGGGCGTCCAGCACCGTGCAGCGCCGCAGCACTGAGGCCAACCGAACTCGGCGCCGCATTCCGCCGGCACTGATGATCAGGTCGTCGTCGACCCGGCCCAGCGCGAGCCCGCCGGAATCGACTTGCGGCAACTCTAGTCGCAATCGGTAGATCGACTGCAGGCCTGATCCGGATTCGAGGTCGACGACGGGGCGCAGCGGTCCCGGCGGCGCCGCTCCGCCGCGCCGGCGCGCACTGTCCATCAGTTCACCCAGCGCCTTCGGGCCGATCGGCTCGCCGGCCAAGTGCGGAACCAGCACGAGCGCCACATCGCCGATGGTGGTATCCAATTCGTCCAGCACCGCGCGCTGTTCACAGATGCGTTCGGCATACCAATCGAAAGCAGGATGATCCGGCAGATTTCGATACTCGTACGAATCATCTTGCACCAGAATCTGATTGACGATCAGCTCCTCGACACGCACACCCATCAGCGCCAATGAGCCCAGTGTCCGGGCAGCTTCAGCGGCGACCACTCGTTCGGCGGTCAGGACCAGGTGGGCACCGACCAGCGCAGGGTCGGTCAACAGGGCGCTGAGCCGTTCGACGCCGACGCTGATCCGCTCCAGCAGCGCCACCACCGCGGTGGACTGCGCATCGTCAGTAGCGGTGGAGAGCCGGCGGTGTCGCGGCCAAGCGCGCTCCACGTAGAGCGTGAACGTGGCCGGCAGCGTCAGCATTCGCAAGGCGTCGGCGGTCGAGGCGCAGTCGACCACGACGTGGTCCCACTGTCCGGCCGCGGCCAATTCCCCGACCTCGTGCAGCCCGAGAACTTCCTGGATGCCCGGGAGGGCCGAGAGCTCTTCGGGGGCAATGGTGTTCAGCTCCGACTCGGGAAAGCGCCGGCCGACGGTGTCGACCACGTCGCGCCAGCGCGCCTCCAGGAGCGCCAAGGTGTCCATCGCCAGCGCATCGAGGAACCCGCCGCCCATGTCAACGTCATCGGCGAGTACCCGCACGGGATCGCGGCGGCCGGTCGGCGGGACCGGGATGCCCAGCACGTCACCAAGTGAATGCGCCTGATCGGTGGATACCACCAGCACCCGTTGCCCGGCGCGGGCATCGGTGACCGCCGTGGCGGCCGCCAGGGTGGACTTTCCTACCCCGCCCTTGCCGACGAAGAGACTGATCCGGGCCAGGGCGGGCGCTGCCGACTCACTCAGCCTCGACTCGTTTCTTCAGATCCTTCAACGCGCTGTCGGTCAGCCTGCGCTCAGCTTTGCGCTTGAGCAACCCGATCATCGGCATAGCCAGGTCGACCGTGAGCTCGTACGTGACGTCGGTACCAGACCCCTTGGGCGACAAGCGGTATACGCCGTCTAGGGCCTTGAGCAACGAGCTGGAGACCAGCGACCAGTGAACCGAGCGGCGGTCTTTCGGCCAGTCGTAGGAAAACACCAGGGTGTCTTTGAGGACGGTGGTGTCCAGCACCATGCGCGCCACTTTCGGGTAGCCGTCGGCGTCGGCCTCGAGCACCTCGGTCTCCTTGTACTCCGAAACCCACTCCGGGTAGGAACCGATATCGGCGATCACGTCCATCACCGTGCCGGGGTCGGCATCGATGTGGATCGTCTGCGTCGTCTTCTCCGCCACCTGGCTGCTTCCCTCTCCCCCGTAAGCGGGCGCTACCCCCGGTCTCGGTCAGAAACGGTACTCCCCGTACCAACCCGGATGGGCTCAAGCCACCGGAGAAACCCCGACCGGGCGGGACCGCTCCAACTGCGCTTTGACCTCGAAAGCCATTTTCTTTCCCGCCACCCGGCGGCGGTGGGTCATTCGGGCGAGATTCATCCGAGCCAGCTGCCAGGCAGCGACCCCGGACGGTTCGGCGTGCAGGAAGTAGTGCAGCAGCACGCCGTCGAGCAATGGCTCCAGCCAGATCTCCATGGTGCCGGTCAGCGGTCCGGTCACCGCCCATCTGATGCCCTTGTCAGCCCGGTCTTCGATGACCTCCAGCCACAGATCAGGCCACCAGCGCCGCCAGTTGGCCCGGTCGGCCACCGTAGCACCGACTCGCGCGGCGTCGGCGGCGACGAAGGTCTGATCGGCAACTTGAACACTGTGCACGGACCTAGCTTCACATATCCGGCTCCTCCGCAGACCGTGCCGGTCTGCATCGTCGCCAGACTAGGTTCGATCGTCCGGCTCCTCCGCAGACCGTGCCGGTCTGCATCGTCGCCAGACTAGGCTGGCGGACACCAGGCCCAGAGACGTCAAGCGAGGTCAGAAGAGTGCGTGAATTGAGTGTTCCTGCCCCATTCGAGGTAGGTGAGCGCGACAACATCGCCGCCGCGGTTTTCGAGCATGAGCGCGACGATCCCAAACTGGTGATCTTTCAGCGCCTGATCGACGGCACCTGGAGCGATGTCACGTGCGCCGAGGCGGCCGCCCAAATCCGTTCGGTGGCTCTCGGTTTGATCGCAGAGGGAGTACAGGCCGGCGATCGGGTGGCGATCTTCTCTGCGACCCGCTACGAATGGGCGATCCTCGACTTCGCGATCCTGGCGGTGGGCGCGGTCACCGTGCCGATTTACGAGACGTCGTCGGCCGAGCAAGTGCGCTGGGTCCTGCAGGACTCCGAGGCAATACTGGTATGCGCCGAAACCGACGCCCACGCCACCATGGTCACCGAGCTGACCGGCGAATTGCCCACGCTACGCAGGGTGTTTCATATCGACGGTTCCGGCCCCAAAGCGCTCGACCAGCTTGCCGAGGCCGGCGCGTCGGTGGACGCAGCGGAGCTGACCACCCGGGTCGATGCGCTGCGCGCTGCGGACCCGGCCACGCTCATCTATACCTCGGGCACCACCGGACGGCCCAAGGGCTGTCAGCTGACGCACTCCAACCTGGTCTACGAGATGCGAGGCGCCAAAGAAGCGTTGCCGACGCTGCTGGCCAAGGGTGAGCGCCTGCTGATATTCCTGCCGCTGGCCCACGTGCTGGCCCGCGCGATCACCTTGGCCGCCTTCGCCAACAAGGTCACCGTCGGGTTCACCAGCGACATCAAAAACCTGGTGCCGATGTTCGCGGTGTTCAAGCCCACCGTCGTGGTGTCGGTGCCGCGAGTGTTCGAGAAGGTGTACAACACCGCCGCCCAGAACGCCGCCAACGACGGCAAAGGCCGGATCTTCGAAATGGCCGCCCAGACCGCCGTCGACTGGAGTGAGGCCCGCGACCGCGGCGGTCCCGGCCTGCTGTTGCGGGCGAAGCACGCGATATTCGACCGGCTGGTCTATCACAAGCTGCGCGCTGCGCTGGGCGGCGATTGCCGCGCCTCGGTCTCGGGAGGCGGGCCGCTGGGCGCACGGCTGGGCCACTTCTACCGCGGTGTCGGCCTGACCATCTACGAGGGCTACGGATTGACCGAGACCAGTGCGGCCATCACGGTCAATCAGGTGGGCGGCCTGAAGATCGGCACCGTCGGAAAGCTGTTGCCGGGCAACAGTATGCGCATCGCCGACGACGGCGAGCTGCTGGTGCGCGGCGGGGTGGTGTTCAGCGAGTATTGGCGCAACGAGCAGGCCACCAACGACGCGATGGCCGACGGGTGGTTCAAGACCGGTGATCTGGGCGCCATTGACGAGGATGGCTTCTTGACGATCACCGGCCGCAAGAAGGAGATCATCGTCACTGCCGGCGGCAAGAACGTCGCGCCGGCGGTATTGGAAGACCAGTTACGGGCACATCCGCTGATCAGCCAAGCGATGGTCGTCGGCGACGCCAAACCGTTCATCGGGGCGCTGATCACCATCGACCCCGAGGCGTTCGAAGGCTGGAAGCAGCGCAACAGCAAGGCGGCGGGTACGTCGGTGGGTGATCTGGTGACCGACCCTGACCTGGTCGCCGAAGTGGATGCCGCCGTCAAACAGGCCAACCAGGCGGTCTCGCATGCGGAATCGATCCGCAAATTCCGTATTCTGCCCGTCGACTTCACCGAGGACACCGGCGAACTGACTCCGACGATGAAGGTCAAGCGCAAGGTGGTGGCCGAAAAGTTCGCCGACGACATCGAGGCGATCTACACCAAGTGAGACGGCGCGCGCTCGTTAGCCGCGCAGCAGGTCGGCCAGCCGCGCGGCCAGCATGTCCCAGCGCCAGTGCGCCGTCACCCAGTCTCGCCCGGCGGCTCCCATGGTGGCGGCACGGTCGGGGTCGGACAGCAGCTCGGTGACGGCGTCGGCGACCTGATCCTCCGACCGGCCGTCGACCACCAAACCGGTCTCGCCGTGCCGCACGGTCTCCGGCGCACCGCCCGAGCGCCCAGCGATCACCGGTACGCCGGTGGCGGAGGCCTCCAGGAACACGATGCCCAGACCCTCGACGTCCAGCCCGGCGCCGCGGGTGCGGCACGGCATTGCGAACACATCGGCCATCGCATGGTGCGCGGGTAACTCGTCGGCGGCCACTCCGCCGGTGAACGTGACGTGTTCGGCTACCCCGCAGCCGTCCGCCAACCGGCGCAGCGCCGTCACATGCGGGCCGCCGCCGGCAATCACCAGCGCCGCGCCGTCGACGCGCCGCCGGATTTGCGGCAGTGCACGGATCAGCATGTCCTGGCCCTTGCGCGGAACCAGCCGAGACAAGCACACGACGGTGGGCCGCTGGCCCAGCCGGTAGCGGGCACGCAGTTCGGTGCGCGCGGCGTGATCGGGGTGGAACCGATCGGTGTCCACACCGGGTGGCACGTGCTCCAACGAGGCGGCCGGGCCGAACGCCGACGCGAACCGCGCCCGGGTGTATCGGCTGACGAAGGTGACCACATCGGTGCCGTCGCCGATGCGACGCAGCACCGACCGCGCCAGCGGAAGCATCGACCAGCCCACTTCATGGCCGTGCGTGCTGGCCAGCACCCGGGTAGCGCCCGCCTCCCGGGCGCGCTGCGCCAGCAATGCCAGCGGTGCGGCCGCCCCGAACCAGACGGTGTCGATGCTCTGGTCTGTGATCAGCCGGCGCATCCGGGTGTCGACGGTGGGGCCGGGCAACATCAGAGTTCCGGGATGGCGCACCACCTGGTAGCCGGTCGCGTGGCCGTCGAAGACGTCGGCGCCCTTCCACTGTGGCGCGTAGACCATCACCTCATGCGCCCCGGAACCGGCGATCCGATCCACGAGCTCGCCCAGGTAGGACTGGATGCCGCCGCGTCGAGGAGGAAAGTCGTTGGTTACCAGCAGGACCCGGGACACCTGGGTAGGCTAGCCCGGCGTCAGGACGAGCGGGTCAGCCACTGCTGCCAGTGGGCAAGGAGGCCGGCCATGTCGGTGCCCAGCACGTCACGCACGGCGCTGGGCACGTCGACATGCCCAACACCGCACGCGGCCCGGTAGAAACCGGCCAGCGTCGCGGTCCCGTAACTGTCGGCGACGAAGCGGGCGAACCACCATGCCCGGTCATAGGCCAGTGAGCGCTGCGGTCCGGGCGTGTCGAGGTCGGCGTCGGATGGCACAGCGGTGGGCAACAGTGTGCCCGCGGGCACCACGGTCGGCGGGCGTGCCACAAAGTCAGCCACGCCTTCGGTCAGCCAGCGCGGCGCGTCAAGCGCCGTGGCTGCGCGGGTGGCGTAGTGGAAAAGCTCGTGGCTCAATACAATTCGCAGCGCCGGTTCGCTCATTCCGGCCGCCCCTGGCGCGAAGACGATCCGCTGGCCGACGGCCACCCGGCGGACCGGATCGACCTCGTCGGCGACGGCGATCGCCGCGATATCGGCCCACTGCGCCGCCGATCCACCACCGGCCTCGGCCTCGAACTGGTGCTGCGAGCCGGTGCCCACGATGGTGATATCGCGCGGCCAGTCGGCACCCCAGAACGTCTGCACCGCGTCGACGGCCGTACCCATGTTCGCCGCGACGCGCCTCAGCAGCGAGTCGGTATCTGGACCGCCGAGGTTGACCAACCGGATGGTGCGCCCGTCGACAGTCAGCGGCGCCGCGGCAGGTGCAACTCGTAGGGCACCGATCAGCACCACGACAGCCAGGGCCAACTCTGCGACAAGGGCCGATGCCAGCAGCATCGACGGCCACCGCCGGCGAGGCTGGGCGTCAGTAGCGGCGAGCGTTGTAAATCGGGCCGGACGAGGTCATCGGCACCACCCGCACCGGCTGACCGTAGGTGGAGGAATGGACCATCAGACCGTCACCAACGTAGATGCCGGCATGTGATGCGTCGGAGTAAAAGGTGAGCACGTCACCGGGCTGCAGGTCCGACAGCGCAATGGGCTGCCCGCCGTGAGCCAACGCCTGGCTGGAGTGCGGCAGCGCGATGCCGGCCTGCTGGAACGCCCACATCACCAAGCCAGAACAATCAAAGCCCCCGGGCGCGGCGCCACCCCACGAGTACGGCGCACCGACCTGGGTCAACGCCGCCTGCACGGCCGTCGCCGCCTGGCCGCTACCCGGCGCGCCGCCGGGAAACGCCTCAGGCGCATCTGCGCCAGGCCCACCACCATTGGGCGGCAGCGCTTCCGGCGCGGGAGCGGCTACCAGCGCAGCGGGCTGCGGGGCCGGCCCCGGTTCGGCCAGCGCGGTGCGCTGACCCGGCGACAGAGAGAGGTACTGCGACTTGACGACAGCGATCTGCACCTGCAGCTGACTTTGCTTGGACTGCAGACTCGCCCGCACCGCGGCGGCCTGCTCGGCGGCGGTCTTGGCGTCTGCCGCCGATTTCGCCGACGCCTGCTCGGCTTTGGCGGCCTGCTCTCCGGCTGTCCGGTAACTGGCCATCTGCGCGGACATCTCGGTGGCGATCACCCGCTGCACGGCCAGCTTGCCGATCAACTGCTGAGGCGACTCGGCGGTCAGGATCGCGTCCATGCCGTCAGTTCGGCCGCCCATGTACATCGCGGCAGCAAACTTATTGACACCGGCCTGGAAGGTTGCCAACCGGGCTTTGGTGGCTTGCGCGGCGGCTTGGTCGTCCGCGTGCCTCTTGTCCGCGGCGCGCTGCGCAACCAGTTTGTCGTTGAGGTCGAGCTGGGCGCTGTGCATCGCCTCGGTTGTCTGTTCCGCCTGGCGAGACAGCTCATTGAGCTTTGCCATGGCGTCATCGGCCGGATCGGCCAGCACATTGCCGGTAACCGCGCCGGAGAAGATGGTGATAAAGCCCGCTATCGCGGCGACGGCAAATCGCTTGTGAGTGCGTCCAGCCCAGCGTCTACCGTCATGCCCCGACCCCAAAATTTCGTATCCTTTAAACCCGTCGACAAGACGTCGAATTTGCTTTAGGTCTCAGACAGGTTACGAAACGGTATAGGCATTGTCCAACAGCGGAACATTAAGAAATCAGCAAGATTTTGACGGCCGTCAGGCCACTCCGGGGCGATGAATGGGCACCAGCCGCAGCCTGGGTGCCATACCCGCGTCGGCGAGTACCTCCAAAGCGGCCCGCTCGTCGGCCAGCAAAGTTTCCGGTACCCCGAGTAGCACGCTGACGACGCAGTCGCGGCATCCAGGTCCGCGGACTGCGCAGTCGTCGCAGTCGATGATCACCGGTCCGGGCGGCCCGGCCTGGCTGTCGGGCCTGGCGGTTTCTGCCATCTGGCTGGTCCTTTCGCTCTGGTCGATCGATCTCCCCGCAGGCTAACGGCCACCACCGACAAGGTTCGCCGCGGTGATCGCGCCCGACGCGCCGCGCCGGGTACGCCGCCTGTCGGTGGCGCTGCCTAACGTCTCGGCCATGGGTGTGCCGGCCCCCGAGCAGTTGAGCTTCGCTGGTCTCGACGAGCTCAAGGACGTGTCGCTGCGCGAGACCACCTTCGTCGTCGTCGACCTGGAAACCACCGGCGGGCGTGCGGCAGCCGACGAGATCACCGAAATCGGGGCAGTCAAGGTTCGCGGCGGTGCGGTGCTGGGTGAGTTCGCCACTCTGGTCGACCCGCAGCGCAGCATCCCGCCACAGATCGTGCGACTGACCGGTATCACCACCGCGATGGTGTGTGATGCGCCGACGATCCGCGCGGTGCTGCCAATGTTTCTCGAGTTCGCCCGCGGCTCGGTACTGGTCGCCCACAACGCCGGATTCGACGTCGGGTTCCTGCGTGCCGCCGCCGATCGCTGTGGGATCCCCTGGCCCCGGCCGCAGGTGCTGTGCACGGTCCGGCTGGCCCGTCGGGTGCTCACCCGCGAGGAAGCCCCCAGCGTGCGGCTGGCCGCGTTGGCCCAGCTCTTCGTCGTCGCCAATGAGCCCACCCACCGGGCCCTCGACGACGCCCGCGCCACCGTCGAGGTACTACATGCGCTGATCGAGCGAGTGGGCAACCAAGGGGTGCACACCTACCCCGAGTTGCGGTCGTATCTGCCCGGGGTGACGACGGCTCAGCGCCGCAAACGGGTGCTGGCGCAGGACCTGCCGCACCGGCCGGGCGTCTACCTGTTTCGCGGGCCGTCCGGCGAGGCGCTCTACGTCGGCACTGCAACCGACCTGCGGCGCAGGGTCACCCAGTACTTCAACGGCTCTGACCCGCGCGGTCGCACCAAGGAGATGGTCGCGCTGGCCAGCGCCGTCGATCATGTCGTATGCGCGCACCCACTGGAAGCCGGCGTTCGCGAACTGCGGATGCTGGCCGCGCACGCCCCGCCCTATAACCGTCGCTCGCGATACCCGCACCGGTGGTGGTGGGTTGTGTTGACCGACGAGGCGTTCCCCCGCCTGACGGTGGTGCGGGCGCCGCGGCACGAGCGTGCGGTCGGCCCGTTTCGTTCCCGGGTCGACGCTGCCGACACCGCGGCGCTGCTGGCGCGGTTCACCGGCGTGCGCACCTGCACCGCCCGGCTGGCGCGTTCGGCGCTGCACGGTCCGGCGTGTCCACCGCGGGAAGTGTCGCCGTGTCCGGCCGGCCGCGAGATCACCGCCGCGGAATACCTGCCCACGGCGCAGCGCGCCGCCGCGTTGATCGACGGTGCCGACAACGCCGCGCTGGGGGCGGCGGTAGCCCAGATCACCGCCCTGGCCGAGCGGCACCGCTACGAGAGCGCCGCGCGGCTACGTGACCACACCGGTGCTGCGGTCGAGGTGCTCTGGCGTGGCCAGCGCCTGCGGGCGCTGGCGGCGCTGGCCGAGTTGGTGGCCGCCGCACCGGATGGACACGGCGGCTGGCAGCTCGCCGTCATCCGCTACGGGCAACTGGCTGCGGCCGGCACTGCGGCCCGCGGCGTGCCGCCGATGCCCGTCGTCGACGCGCTGCGGGCGGGCGCGCAGGTGATACTGCCGGCGTCCGCCCCGCTGGGCGGGGCGCTGGTCGAGGAGACGGCACTGATCGCGCGCTGGCTCGGCGGGCCCGGAGTGCGCATCGTGGATGCTGCTGCGGGCTGGTGTTCGCCGTTGAGGTCCGCCGGATCGTGGGCTGCGTGGGCCGCTTCGGCCCGCTCGGCACGGGTTGCCGCCGAGCAGGCCAGCGACTCAGATCTGCTGGCCGAACCGCACCCATCGCGCGAGCAGCTGTTCGGCCGCACCGCTGTCGATGGCGGCAGCGGCACGGTGCAGCCCGTCTTCCCACGCCGGCAACCACTCGGCGCGGCTGGCTAGCCCGGTGTGGGCCACGATGGCGCCAGCGGCGTTGAGCACCACCGCATCTCGCACCGGGCCCTTGGCGCCGGCGAGCACCGAACGGGCTTCGGCCGCGTTGGCGGCCGCATCGCCGCCAAGCAGGTCGGCGAGTTCGGCGCGCGCGAAGCCAAACCCGGCAGGGTCGAACGTCAGCTTGTCCACCGTGCCCGCCTGTACCCGCCAGATCGTGCTGGTCGTTGTGGTGGTCAGCTCGTCGAGACCGTCGTCACCGTGCACCACCAGGACGCTGGACCGGCGTGCGGCGAACACCCCGGCCATCACCTCGGCCAGATCGGCGAACGCGCAGCCGATCAAACCTGCTCGCGGGCGGCCCGGATTCGTGAGCGGCCCAAGCAGATTGAAGACCGTGGGAACGCCGACCTCGCGTCGCACCACCGACGCATGCCGATACGACGGGTGAAACTGCGGCGCGAAGCAGAACCCGATCCCCACTTGGGCGACACTGCGGGCGACCTGCGCGGGGTTCAGGTCGATGCGCACACCTAAGGCTTCGAGCGTGTCGGCACCGCCGGACAGCGACGAGGCCGCGCGGTTACCGTGCTTGACCACCGGTAGGCCGGCGGCGGCCACCACGATTGCAGCCATCGTGGACAGGTTGACGGTGGATACGCCGTCGCCACCGGTCCCAACCACATCGACGGTGTCGGTGCCGATCGCGTCGACGGGCAGCCGATGCACGTGGTGGAGCATGACCTCGGCCAGCTCGCTGACCTCCGCGGCAGTGGGAACCTTCATCGTCATCGCGACCGCGAACGCGGCGATCTGCGACGGCGCCGCGGCGCCGGTCATGATCTGCTCCATCGCCCAGGCGGCCTGTCCGCGCGCCAGGTTCTGGCCGGCCATCAGACCGCCGAGCACCCGCGGCCAAGACGACCCGGAAGATGACTCCGCCACGCGCCGATGGTCCCACACCGGTAACTGGTGGCAGCTTATGCGGCAGCGACTCGCCAATTGCCGCCCCGGGTGGAGTTCGACAACTACAAAGCGTCATACTTGCGGATGTGACGAGTGCGGTGGGAACCTCGGGTACTGCTATCACGGCGCGCGTGCATTCGCTCAACCGGCCCAACATGGTCAGCGTCGGCACCATTGTGTGGCTTTCCAGCGAGCTGATGTTCTTTGCTGGGTTGTTTGCGATGTACTTCACAGCGCGCGCTCAAGGCGGCGGTGACTGGCCGCCCCCGCCGACGGAATTGAACCTCTACCAGGCGGTTCCGGTCACGCTCGTGCTGATCGCCTCGTCGTTCACCTGCCAGATGGGAGTGTTCGCCGCCGAGCGCGGCGACGTCTTCGGGCTGCGCCGCTGGTATTTCGTCACGTTCTTGATGGGGCTGTTCTTCGTCCTGGGCCAGGCCTACGAGTACTACCACCTGGTGGGCCACGGCACCACAATCCCCAGCAGCGCCTACGGCAGCGTCTTCTACCTGGCCACCGGCTTCCACGGCCTGCACGTCATCGGCGGGCTGGTCGCCTTCATCTTCCTGCTGGCCCGCACCACGATGAGCAAGTTCACGCCGGCGCAAGCAACCGCGTCGATCGTCGTCTCCTATTACTGGCACTTCGTCGACATCGTCTGGATCGCGCTGTTCGCCACGATCTACTTCATCCGATGACCAGCCGCCTGACGAACAGGAGTGTTCGCTTGAAGACACTGGGGAGTAATCGCTCGCGACGGCGGCTTCGTCGCCGGTTGTCGGCCGGACTGCTGCTGTTGATGGCGCTGGCGGTCGCCGGCGGGCTGGCCGCGGTGCTGACCCCAACTCCCCAGGTGGCCGTGGCCGACGAGTCCTCCTCGGCGCTGCTGCGTACCGGCAAGCAGCTGTTCGATACCTCCTGCGTGACGTGTCACGGTGCCAATCTGCAGGGTGTGCCGGATCGCGGCCCGAGCCTGATCGGCGTCGGTGAGGCGGCCGTCTACTTCCAGGTGTCCACCGGACGGATGCCCGCCGCACGCGGTGAAGCACAGGCGCCCCGAAAGGAACCGATCTTCGACGGCGGGCAGATCGACGCGCTGGGCGCCTACGTGCAGGCCAACGGTGGCGGCCCCACGGTGGTGCGCACGCTGGACGGCAGCCCGGCGATGCAATCGCTGCGCGGTTACGACCTGGGCCGCGGCGGCGACTTGTTCCGGCTCAACTGCGCGTCGTGCCACAACTTCACCGGCAAGGGCGGCGCATTGTCGTCGGGGAAATACGCCCCGGACCTGGAGCCGGCCAACGAACAGCAGATTCTCACCGCCATGCTGACCGGGCCGCAGAATATGCCCAAGTTTTCTGACCGTCAGCTGTCCTTCGAGGCCAAGAAGGACATCATCGCCTATGTGAAAACCGTCAGCGAAGAACGTCAACCAGGCGGCTACGGTCTGGGCGGCTTCGGACCGGCGCCCGAGGGCATGGCGATGTGGATCATCGGGATGGTTGCCGTGATCGGCACGGCATTGTGGATTGGGGCGCGATCATGAGCGCCGGCGACGATGCAGAGCGACGCGATGAGGAGGAGCGGCGCCGGATGAGAGACGGGGTCAGCGGAGAGGGCAAGGGCACCGACACCCCCGGCCAGCAAGGTGCTCCGGGTCAGCCCAGCGATGCCGAACTGAACGCGATGTCGCGCGAGGAGCTCGTCGAGCTTGGTGGCCGGCTCGACGGTGTCGAAACGGTCTACAAGGAATCTCGTTGGCCGGTCGCGGGAACCAAAGCCGAGAAGCGCGCCGACCGCGGAATTGCGTTGTGGTTCTTGGCCGGTGGCGGTTTCGGGTTGGCGCTGCTTTTGGTGTTCCTGTTCTGGCCCTGGGAGTACAAGCCGATGGAGGCTGAGGGCAGCTTCTTGTACTCGCTGACCACCCCGCTCTACGGTCTGACATTCGGGCTGTCCATTCTCGCGATCGCGGTCGGCGCGGTGCTGTTCCAGAAACGGTTTATCCCCGAGGAGATTTCGATCCAGGAGCGCCACGACGGCGACTCCCCGGAGATCCACCGCAAGACAGTGGTCGCCAATCTGACCGATGCTTTCGAGGGCTCGACGCTGCGGCGTCGCAAGCTGATCGGAATGTCGTTGGGATTGAGCCTCGGAGCTTTCGGCCTCGGCACTCTGGTCGCATTTATCGGCGGTCTGATCAAAAACCCGTGGAAACCGGTGGTGCAGACCGCCGACGGTAAAAAGGCCGTGCTGTGGACCTCGGGCTGGACGCCGCGGTACCGCGGCGAGACCATCTATCTGGCCCGCGCTACCGGTGAGCACCTGGGATCGCCGTTCGTCCGGATGCGTCCGGAAGATGTCGACGCCGGCGGAATGGAGACCGTCTTTCCGTGGCGGGAATCTGACGGCGACGGGATCAGCCACGAATCACGTGAACAACTGCGCAAGATCATGATGGGTGTGCGCAACCCGGTGATGCTGATCCGCCTCAAGCCAGGTGACATGTCGCGGGTGACCAAACGCAAGGGTCAGGAGAGCTTCAACTTCGGCGAGTTCTTCGCCTACACCAAGGTTTGCTCGCATTTGGGTTGTCCCTCATCACTTTACGAGCAGCAGTCCTACCGCATTCTGTGCCCGTGCCATCAGTCGCAGTTCGACGCATTGCAGTACGCCAAACCGATTTTCGGTCCGGCGGCGCGTGCGCTGGCGCAGCTGCCCATCACCATTGACAGCAACGGTTATCTGGTCGCCAACGGCGACTTCATCGAACCAGTCGGGCCGGCATTTTGGGAGCGCACCTCATGAGTCCGAAAATCGATATCGGCAACACCCTCGCCCGTCAAGCGCAGGACATCGACACCCGCTATCACCCGTCGGCCGCGGTGCGGCGCCAGCTCAACAAGGTCTTCCCCACCCACTGGTCGTTCCTGCTTGGCGAGATCGCGCTGTACAGCTTCATCGTTCTGCTGATCACCGGCGTATACCTGACGCTGTTCTTCGACCCGTCCATGGCCGAAGTCACCTACAACGGCGTCTATCAACCGCTGCGCGGGGTGGAAATGTCGCGGGCCTACGAAACCGCGCTCAACATCTCCTTCGAAGTCCGCGGCGGGCTGTTCGTCCGCCAGATCCACCACTGGGCCGCGCTCATGTTCGCCGCGGCGATCATGGTGCACCTGGCGCGCATCTTCTTCACCGGCGCATTCCGTCGGCCCCGTGAAGCCAACTGGGTCATCGGTTCGCTGCTGCTGATCCTGGCCATGTTCGAGGGCTACTTCGGCTACTCGCTACCCGACGACCTGCTGTCGGGTATCGGGCTGCGGGCCGCCTTCTCGTCGATCACGCTGGGCATGCCGGTGATCGGTACCTGGTTGCACTGGTTGCTGTTCGGCGGTGACTTCCCCGGCAACATCATCATTCCGCGGCTGTACGCGCTGCACATCCTGCTGATTCCCGGGATCATCCTGGCGCTCATCGGGGCGCATTTGGCGCTGGTCTGGTTCCAGAAGCACACTCAGTTCCCCGGGCCCGGGCGCACCGAGAAAAACGTCGTCGGTGTGCGGGTCATGCCGGTCTTCGCGGTCAAGTCCGGCGCCTTCTTCGCGCTGACCACCGCCGTCCTGGGCCTGATGGGCGGCCTGTTGCAGATCAACCCAATCTGGAACCTGGGGCCCTACAAGCCATCTCAGATATCGGCGGGCAGCCAGCCGGACTTCTACATGATGTGGACCGAAGGCCTGGCCCGGCTCTGGCCGGCCTGGGAGTTCTACTTCTGGCACCACACGATTCCCGGACCGGTCGGCGTGGCGTTGATCATGGGCTTGGTTTTCGTGCTGCTGACCATCTACCCGTTCCTGGAGAAGAGGTTCACCGGCGACTACGCGCACCACAACCTGCTGCAGCGCCCGCGGGACGCCCCCGTTCGTACCGCGATCGGCGCCATGGCGATTGCGTTCTACATGGTGTTGACTCTGGCCGCGATGAACGACATCATCGCCTGGAAATTCCACATCTCGCTGAACGCGACGACCTGGATCGGCCGCATCGGGATGGTGGTGCTACCGCCGATCATCTACTTCGTCACCTATCGGTGGTGCATCGGGTTGCAGCGCAGCGACCGTGCGGTGCTCGAGCACGGCATCGAGACCGGCATCATCAAGCGTTTGCCACACGGTGCCTACATCGAATTGCACCAGCCGCTCGGCCCAGTCGACGGCCATGGCCATCCGATACCGCTGGAATACCAGGGCGCCCCGGTACCCAACAAGATGAACAAGCTCGGCTCGGCCGGCTCGCCCGGCTCGGGCAGCCTGCTGTTCGCCGATCCGGCGTCCGAAGACGCCGCACTGCGGGAGGCGGCGCACGCCGGCGAACAGCGCGCCCTCACCGCGCTACGCGAGCACCAAGACGGCACCAACGGTTCTCACGACGGCGAGCACTAGGGCCCGTCGCCGCGGGTTGACGTGGCTTGACGCCCTATTACGTACTCGACGGCTCGGCCGGTGCTTGCGCGCAATTAGCGTTCGTCGAGCATCCGGCGTAGCTGCCGCACGTGTCGCCAGGGGATCACCGGCATGGCAACCGTGACGATGCCGGCGATCACGTACGCCGTCCAGGCCGCGGCCTGGTGGCCGATGGCCATCAGGTAAGTCGCCGTCGCGACAGCGACCAGCGCAACCCCCATGGCGGTCACCAGTTCGACGGTGCCGCGTAACCAGATGCGATCTATGGTCGCGTCTGTGAAAGCGCTGGCCGCCCGCAGCGCGGTCAACCGCTCGGTCTGGCCGGCCGGGCCGCGAGCCGGCGGATACTCCGCCCTGATCGGTGGCGCGGCCGCAGCACGAGCCGTGATGTGCTCCGATTGCGCCGCGGGCTCGACCCGAGTCGTGCGCCGGGCACGCAGTAGCACCGGGATCGCGCCGACGATGATCAACGCCGAAATGACGATGATGACGTAGAGCACCGACGAGGTGTGCGGGTTGCCCGCCGTCTCGTGAAAGCCCCGTCCCAAATCGATCAGCGCGACAGTGGCCGCCACGCTCACACCGATCAGCACCAGCCAGATCGCGGCGCAGACCCCAACCAGAATGCGATCGCCGGTGGTCGACGACGCCATAGCCCACCCACCTCGGCTGTCCGAATATCTGTTGACCATCAGCAGTTCGTCTGCGGTGCGTTGTTCTCGTTCGACGACAGCACGGCTCCGTCGCTGGTGGTGATCGTGCAGTTGAGTCTGCTGACCCGGAAAAGACTCGACGCCTCCACTGAGCCGACTTCAGACTGCGAGATCGGGGTGACCGTGATCGACCACGGGATATAGACGTTGTGTTGGGTGCGCCGCCGGCCAGAGGCATCGATGTAGGTCACCGAGATGATGTCGCCGGGCGCCTTGGTGCCGGTTACCGAATAGGTGACCTGCCGAGGACCGGCCGGAGCGGTGGTCGTCGGTGGTGGTGGCGGCGGTGGAGCCGCGACGGGCGGCGGCTCCGGGGCCGGGGCCGGCTCCGGAGCCGGCGGCGGTGGAGCCTCGGCGGGGGGCGGCGGGGGCGGTGGGGGCGGCTCACTGGTGGATGGCGGAGGGGGCGCCGGCGGCGGAGTGGTGACGGTGATCTCGTCCTGAATCGGCGGCGCAGACGAGGGCGCAGTTTCCGGGGTGGCCAGATCCTGTGTGTCGGTACGCGCGAATAGCAACGACACCGACACCACGAGGGCGATCGCCGCGACGATCGCGGCCACACCGACAACCCACGGCCAGCGTGGCGGGTGGGGTTCGTCGCCCTCTGCCTCGTGGTAGCTGTCGTAGTCGTAGAGGTCGAGGTCGATGGGCACATAGGGACCGCTGGTGAAGTGTTCAGACTCCGGAGCCGAATAGGCCTGCGAATAGGCATCCGTCTCGCTGGTCGGGTCACTTTCGCCGGTCTGCTCCCCCAGGTGCTCGCCGGCGAAATCGTTGTCGTCGTCGCTGAGCTCGCTGCCGGTCTCCAGTTCGCCAGGTTCCGGTCCTGGGGGATTCGGCCCGCTCATGTTCGTCTGTCCTGTCCAACTACGTCACCAGTGCAGGCGACAACGCGCCTGCATTGCCCAGCGCACGCTCCGCAATTCCACATTGTGCCTCGCAAACCCTACCCAACCGGCAGGTGCACGGCATTCCCGGCGACCTGGTGACGGGTCAACTGATGCCCTGATTGTGACCTTGTGCGCGACCTGATCAGTGCTTCTCGGGCCCGAGGTAGTACTCGAAGACCAATCCGCCTGCCGACGCGAGGACGAACACCACGCCGGCGGCAATCAACCACGGCAACCACAGCCCGATACCGACGGCGGTCACCGAACCCGCCAGGGCGATCATGATGGGCCACCAACTGTGCGGACTGAAAAAGCCTAATTCGCCTGCACCATCGCTGATCTCGGCGCCCTCGTAGTCTTCCGGACGGGTGTCGAGCCGGCGCGCCACAAACCGGAAAAAGGTCGCGACGATGATCGCCAGACCGGCGGTCAGCACCAGCGCGGTGGTGCCGGCCCATTCCACCCCACCGGTGGCGAACAACGTCGTCAGCACGGCGTAGATCACGGCGACCACGATGAAGAACGCGGCGATGAATTCGAACAGCCTGGCTTCGATATGCATAGGTGTCCCTACTTGCTCGCCGCCGGCGACAGCTGTCCGCGGCGGGTTTCGAACGGATGCGTTGTGACCGCGACGGGAGACTGGTTGATCGCCTGCAGCGCCTGGGCGTTCGTCTTGCCGCCGATCCGCTGGTCCAAATAGGCCTTGAAGTCGTTGGGCGCCACCACCCGGACCTCGAAGTTCATCATCGAGTGATAGGTGCCGCACATCTCGGCGCAGCGGCCGACGAATGACCCGATTTGGTTGATCTCGGCGACCTGGAATCGGTTCACCGAGTTGTTGGCCTGGGGATGGGGCATTACGTCCCGCTTGAACAAGAACTCCGGCACCCAGAACGCATGCACGACGTCAGCCGACGCCAGTTGGAATTCGATCCGCTTGCCCTTCGGCAGGACCAGGACCGGGATTTCGGTGCTGGTGCCCAATGTCTCGACCTTGTCGAAGTTGAGATAGGTGCGGTCCTCGGTGTTGAGGCCGGCCACTGGGCCGACCAGTTCCTCGCCGTGCTTGTCCTTGCCTTCCGGCTTGGACACCATCGCCGCCTTCTTCGCAGGGTCGGCGCCGTCGTATTTGAGCGTGCCGTCCTTGAAATCGACCTTTTGGTAGCCGAACTTCCAGTTCCACTGGAACGACGTGACGTCGACGACGACCTCGGGGTCGGACGCCAGATGCATGATCTTTTCCTGCACCACCACGGTGAAATAGAACAGCACCGAGATGATCAGAAACGGTGTGACAGTCAGCACCAGCTCTAGCGGCATGTTGTAGCCGAACTGGCGCGGCAACTCGGTGTCACTGGCCTTTTTGCGGTGGAACGCCGCGGCCCAGAAGATCAGGCCCCACACGATGACCCCTACCACCAACGAGGCGATCACCGCGCCAAGCCACAGCTGCCGGTTGGCATCCGCTTCGGGGGTGATCCCGCGCGGCCAGCCCAGGCCCAGTGCCTCCTGCCAGCTGCATCCGCTCAGGGTGACCGCCAGGACGCCCAGCGTGCCGGCCAATACCAAGAGCCGAAGCCGACGGGAGCCTGCAGAACGGCTTGGCCCGCGGAGTGTCACGTTGGCGCCTCCTGTATCACAAGCTGGGCCGACGGGAGTCGGCCGACTCGCCGCAGCTGTCGAATACTACTACGCAGCGTAGACCACGTGTCCTGGCGAGCCGCGCAGACTCCCCCGCGCCGTCCCCTCGCAGGCTGGGGTCCCCGCCGCGCTGGCGCTACCCCTTGCCCGTCGCCCGATCAGCCTATTCGCGAGGGTGCGGCATACTTGGGCGCGATGTGTGGACTGCTGGCCTTCGTGGCCGCCGCGGCCGGCGATGTTCCGCCCGGTTCTCCCGCGGCCGACGGCGCCGACGGAGCCACCGACGCGATCGCCCGCGCTTCGCATCTGATGCGTCACCGCGGGCCCGACGAGCCGGGGACTTGGGCTGACCCCGATGGGACGGCCGCGCTGGGCTTCAACCGGCTGTCCATCATCGACATCGCCCACTCACACCAGCCGCTGCGCTGGGGACCGCCGGAGACACCCGAGCGGTATGTGCTGGTGTTCAACGGCGAGATTTACAACTACCTGGAGTTGCGTGCAGAGCTGACCGCCGAGCACGGCGTCGCGTTCACCACCGACGGCGACGGCGAGGCCATCATCGCCGCCTACCACCACTGGGGCCCCGGCGCGTTGGTGCGGTTGCGCGGCATGTTCGCGTTTGCACTGTGGGACACCGTCACCGGCGAATTGTTCTGCGCCCGAGACCCATTCGGTATCAAGCCGCTGTTTGTGGCGACCGGATCCGGCGGTACCGCGGTAGCCAGCGAGAAGAAGTGCCTGTTGGATCTGGCCGACCTGGTGGGCTTCGACACCCGACTCGACCTTCGGGCCGTGCAGCACTACACGGTGCTGCAGTACGTACCCGAGCCGGAGACACTGCACCGCGGGGTGCGCCGGCTCGAGTCGGGCTGCTACACCCGGATTCGCCCCGGGGACCCTGCACCGCAGACCACCCGTTACTTCGTGCCGCGATTCGCCGCCACCCCGATCACCCGGGATACCGCGCAGGCTCGCTACGACGAGATCACCGCGGTGTTAGAGGACTCGGTGGCCAAGCACATGCGCGCCGACGTCACGGTCGGGTCGTTTCTGTCCGGCGGCATCGACTCCACGGCGATCGCGGCCCTGGCCATCCGGCACAACCCGCGGCTGATCACCTTCACCACCGGCTTCGAGCGGGAGGGATTCTCCGAGATCGACGTGGCCGTCGCTTCGGCCGAGGCGATCGGTGCACGGCATATCGCCAAGGTGGTCAGCCCGGCAGAGTTCGTCGCCGCCCTCCCGGAGATTGTCTGGTACCTCGACGAACCGGTAGCCGACCCGGCGCTGGTGCCGCTGTTCTTCGTCGCGCGCGAAGCCCGCAAGCATGTCAAGGTGGTGCTCTCTGGCGAAGGCGCCGACGAACTGTTCGGTGGCTACACGATCTATCGGGAACCGCTGTCGCTGCGGCCGTTCGATTATCTGCCCGCCCCGCTGCGTCGGTCGATGGGCAAGGTGTCCAAGCCGCTGCCCGACGGCATGCGCGGCAAGAGTCTGCTGCACCGCGGATCGCTGACGCTGGAGGAGCGCTACTACGGCAACGCGCGTAGTTTCTCCGATGCGCAGCTGCGTGCCGTGCTGCCCGGGTTTCGTCCGGACTGGACCCACACCGATGTGACGGCCCCGATCTACGCCGAATCGGCCGGATGGGATCCGGTAGCCCGCATGCAGCACATCGACCTGTTCACTTGGCTACGCGGCGACATCCTGGTCAAAGCCGATAAGATGACGATGGCCAACTCGCTGGAACTGCGAGTGCCGTTCCTGGACCCCGAGGTGTTCGCGGTGGCTTCGCGGTTGCCGCTGGAAGCCAAGATCACCCGCACTACAACGAAGTATGCGCTGCGCCGCGCGCTGGAGTCCGTCGTCCCCGCGCATGTGCTCAACCGGCCCAAGCTGGGCTTCCCGGTGCCGATCCGGCACTGGCTGCGCGCCGGCGAACTGCTGGAGTGGGCCTACGCCCTGACGGACTCGTCACAGGCCGGCGAGTTCGTCGACGTCGCCGCGGTACGCCGGATGCTCGACGAACATCGTTGCGGTACAACCGATCACAGCCGCCGATTGTGGACCGTGCTGATTTTCATGCTGTGGTACGCGATCTTCGTCGAGCACAGTGTGGTGCCGCAGATCAGCGAACCGCACTACCCGGTGCAGTTGTAGCGCCGAGCAGACGCGGCGCTTAAGCCAGCGCCGCGGCGATCTCGGCAGCGGCCTCGTCGCCGTAGGCACCGGCCAGCCGGCTCACCGCGGACTCGCGGTCCCACTCCCATTCCTGGGTGCCGGTCGACTCCAGCACCAGCACTGCGACCAGCGATCCGAGCTGGGCAGAACGCTCCAGGCTCAAACCCGCGCTGCGGCCGGTCAAAAAGCCGGCCCGGAACGCGTCGCCGACGCCGGTGGGGTCGACCTGGCTGGTCTCCGGCACCACGCCGACGTGGATGGTGGCGCCGTCGCGGTCGACGATGTCGACCCCTTTGGCACCCAGCGTGGTTACCCGCAGCCCGACCTGGGCCATCACCTCGGCCTCGGTCCAGCCGGTCTTGGACAGCAGCAGATCCCATTCGTAGTCGTTGGTGAACAGGTAGGTGGCGCCATCGATGAGCCGGCGGATCTCCTCGCCGGTCAACCGGGCCAACTGCTGAGACGGGTCGGCGGCAAACGCCAGCCCGAGCTTGCGGCACTCCTCGGTGTGCAGGAACATGGCCTCCGGGTCGTTGGCCCCGACGATCACCAATTCCGGTGTGCCGACGTCATCGACGACCTTGGCCAGGGAGATGTTCCGCGCCTCCGACATGGCGCCCGGATAGAACGAGGCGATCTGGGCCATCTCGGTGTCGGTGGTGCAGACGAAGCGCGCGGTGTGCGACGTCGTCGAGATCAGCACGTTGTCGCACTTGACGCCGTGGCTTTGCAGCCATTCGCGGTAGTCACCGAAGTCGTCGCCGGCAGCGCCCACCAGCGCGACATCGCCGCCGAGCACGCCGATGGCATAAGCCATGTTGCCGGCCACCCCGCCGCGGTGGATCACCAGATCGTCGACCAGAAAGCTCAGCGAAACCTTCTGCAAGTGATCCGCGAGCAGTTGTTCGGAAAACCGGCCCGGAAAGCGCATCAAATGGTCAGTTGCAATCGAACCGGTCACCGCAATCGTCACGAAAGATCCACCCTTCATTTTCTAAGCTCGTCTAGCGAAGACTACGCGCGGTAGCGGTGGCCGTTGCACCGCGGCCAGCCGTCAAGGGTGCGTTAGCCTGCCTAGAGCAACCCGATGGCTGCTGACGGCGACCGTCCGCCGTCTCATCCACAGCGTAGGAGAACCCTTGATGCCCGGTCCCTACTCGCCGAACCACCCTCTCGGCGCCGACGGGCCGCCGTTCACCGATCCGCATCCCAGCCAGCCGATTCCGACGCCGCCCGACCACCCCGACTCAACAGGGGCAGGAAATACGCAGGCAGCGCCGCCCGCGGCCGCTTACCCGGGCCAGTTGCCCCCGCCGGTGCCCTATCCAACGCGGCAGCGACGACGGTGGATCATCGGAGCGTTGGTGGCTGTGGCACTGATCGCCGTGATGACTGGGGCGATCGTGTACGGGGTGCGGAGCGACAAATCGGCCACTACCGGTGCCGTATTTTCCGAGGCGACGGCCAAATCGGCGATCCAGGGCTATCTGGACGCGCTGGAGCACCGCGATACCGAAGCCATCGCCCGCAACACGTTGTGCGGTATTTACGACGCCGTCCGGGATCGACGGCCGGACGAGGCGCTGGCCAAACTGTCCAGCGACGCCTTTCGCAAGCAGTTCTCCGCCGCCCAGGTGACCTCGATCGACAAGATTGTCTACTGGTCGAACTACCAGGCGCAGGTGCTGTTCACTATGCGGGTCACCCCCGCAACGGGCGGGCCCCCGCGCGACGAGGTGCAGGGTATCGCGCAGTTATTGTTCCAGCACAACCAAGTGCGCGTGTGTTCTTACGTGCTGCGAACAGCGGGCAGCTACTAACCCGCCGAAGACGACGGCCTCAGTTGAACGAGTCGCCGCAGGAGCACGAACCGCCCGCGTTGGGGTTGTCGATCGTGAAGCCCTGCTTTTCGATCGTGTCGACGAAGTCGATCGAGGCACCTTGCAGGTAAGGAGCGCTCATTCGGTCGACAGACAGCTTCACACCACCGAACTCTGCGGTCAGGTCACCGTCGAGGGAACGGTCGTCGAAAAACAGGTTGTACCGCAGACCGGCGCACCCGCCCGGCTGAACCGCGATGCGCAGCGCCAGGTCGTCGCGGCCTTCCTGGTCCAGCAGTGACTTCGCCTTGGCCGCTGCGGCGTCGGTCAAGATCACGCCGTGGGTGGTGGCGGTCGACTGGTCCTGAACAGTCATTGCGTCTCCCTATATGTGCCTACATGCCGAAATTCGCTGGGATGGGCCCGCTCGGCGCTGAGCGTCCGATTAAAAACCCACCTAGTCAAAGGTACCTTGTCCGGCCGCTATTCCCGAGTTGCGCGGCTGCCGCCGAAGCCAAACCCATCAGCTGGTTGGCGGCATCGACAAGCGCCAGCCGGACCGAACCGGCGTAGTCGGCGATCGCGTACGCGGCGGTTATGCCCGCCGACCGCTGCGTGAAGCCGTCGAGACCGACCTGACCGGCCAGCACCAGCACCGGGATCTGCCGCGAGCGCGCGGCGGCGGCCAGCGCCCCAACGACCTTGCCGTGCAGTGATTGCTCGTCGAGCTGGCCTTCTCCGGTGACGACGAGATCTGCGACGGCAATGTCATCGGCCAGCCCGGTGTGCTCAGCGATGATTGCCGCGCCCGATTCCCGCCGGCCGCCCAGCGCCAGCAACGCCGCCCCGATCCCGCCCGCCGCACCGGCGCCGGATTCGGCGCTCACCTGACGCCCGGCCGCCGCGTCCAGTTCGGCTGCCCAGCCGCTGAGCCGCTGTTCCAGCGCGACAACCGTCTCAGCGTCGGCGCCTTTCTGCGGTCCGAACACCCGCGCGGCGCCCCACGGCCCCAGCAGCGGATATTCGACATCGGAGGCAGCGACCAGTTCCACCCCGGCCAGCCGTTTGCGGGCGACGTCCAGACCGCCGAGCTCGTCGATGAGTCCGCGACCGCCGTCGGTGCTGGCGCTGCCGCCCAGCCCGACGACGATGCGCGTCGCGCCCGCCTCCAGCGCCGCTTCGATGAGCTGGCCGACTCCCCTACTGCCGGCGGCCAACGCAGTCTGCGCTGTCGGCGGACCGCCGAGCTGGGCCAGACCGCAGGCTTCCGCGCAGCCCAGATATGCGGTCATCGATTCCGGATCAAACACCCAGTCGGCCTCGACTTCGTCGTCCAGCGGTCCGACGACCCGTAGCCGGCGCGGTTCCCCGAGCCGGTCAGCCAATACCGTGACAAAGCCCGGTCCGCCGTCGGACTGCGGCGCGATGGTGAACTGATCATGTGGCCGCGATCGGTTCCAGCCGGTGGCGATGGCGGCTGCGGCTTGCACGGCGGTCAACGTGTCGCCATAACTATCCGGGGCAATCAGCACGCGCAGCACGTCCGGGCCGCTCATCTCAGCGAGCGTAAAGGCTCGCCGGCACGTGTGCTCGCCGAAGACTGTTTACCGATCGAAACTCGCTGCACAGTAACCTGGCGACTGTGAAGCTGCTGGGCCGCAAAAAGGACGTCGGTGTCGCCCCGGATGAGAACGAGGCACCGGCGGACCAGGATGACGTCGTCACTTCCGGGGCTGCTCGTCAAGCCACCGCGCCCAAAGGGCGACCCACACCGAAACGAAGCAACAAGCGGCGGGGTCCGGTCGCACCGGCGCCCATGACCGCAGCCGAGGCCCGCGCCCGGCGCAAGGCGATGGCCGGCCCGAAACTGTCCCGCGAGGAGCGGCGGGCTGAGCGGACCGTACGCCGCGCGCAGATGACCGAACGGCGGGAACGCATGATGTCCGGCGACGAGGCCCATCTGCTGCCGCGCGATCGGGGCCCGGTGCGCCGGTTCGCCCGCGATGTGGTGGACTCGCGTCGCAACGTGCTGGGATTGTTCATGCCGTTGGCGTTGACACTGATGTTCATCATGTTCGGCGTACCGCAGCTGCAGCTGTACATGTCGCCCGCGATGCTGGCGTTGATGGCTCTGATGATGATCGACGGGGTCATCCTGGGCCGCAAGGTCACCAGGATGGTAGACGAGAAATTCCCCGACAATACCGAAAGTCATTGGAAGTTGGGCCTTTACGCCGCTGGCCGGGCTTCGCAAATGCGCCGGATGCGCGCTCCTCGCCCCCAGGTCAAGCGCGGCGAAAGCGTCGCCTGACCGCCGCCGGTGCCGAGCACACCCTCGGGGTTCTGATGACCTTTCCGCCGGTGACGCCCCCCGACGCGGATGTCGCCGCGGCGGCCCGCGCCCGGCAGGACACCCTGACCAAGCCGGCGGGATCGCTGGGTCGCATCGAGGACTTGGCGGTCTGGCTTGCGTCGTGCCAGGGTCATTGTCCGCCACAGCAATTCCGGCGCGCCCGGGTGGTCGTCTTTGCCGGTGACCATGGTGTCGCGCGGTCTGGCGTATCGGCGTACCCCCCGGAGGTCACCGCCCAGATGGTCGCCAATATCGAGACCGGCGGCGCGGCGATCAACGCATTCGCCGAGGTCGCCGGGGCGACCGTGCGGGTCGCCGACCTCGCCGTGGATGCCGGTGCGCTGTCACCGCAGATCGGTGCCCATAAGGTGCGCCGCAGCAGCGGTGACATCGCGGTGCAGGACGCGTTGACCGACGACGAAACCACCGCCGCGATCAACGCCGGCCGGCGGATCGCCGACGAGGAGGTCGACGCCGGCGCCGACTTGCTGATCGCCGGCGATATGGGCATCGGAAACACCACGGTGGCAACCGTTCTGGTTGCGGCCCTGACCGGCACCGAGCCGGTCGCAGCAGTCGGCTACGGAACCGGTATCGACGATGCTGGGTGGGCGCGCAAGACGGCAGCAGTCCGCGACGCGCTGTTCCGGGCCGAGCGGGTGCGCTCGGATCCGCTTGCATTGCTGCGGTGTTGCGGCGGCGCGGATCTGGCCGCGCTGAGCGGCTTCTGTGCGCAGGCCGCAGTTCGGCGCACTCCACTGCTGCTGGACGGCCTGGCGGTCACCGCAGCCGCACTGGTCGCCGACCGGTTGGCGCCGGGCGCGCGGCTGTGGTGGAGGGCCGGTCACCGGTCCACCGAACCGGCGCACCAACTGGCGTTGGCTCAGTTGGAGCTCGATCCCATCTTGGACCTGCGAATGCGGTTGGGCGAAGGCACCGGGGCAGCGGCAGCGCTGCCGGTGCTGCGGGCCGCGGTGGCCGCCCTGTCGTCGATGGCAACCTTCGCAACTGCCGGCGTTTCCGGCCGCGTCGACAAGCACCCATCGTGATCCGCTCGCTGGCAACCGCTTTCAGCTTCGGAACTGTCGTACCGCTGTCTGGTGCGACGGACCGGCCGGTGGGTGGCGCAGCGGTGAGCGCGCTGCCGCTGGTGGGCGCCGCGTTGGGCGGTCTGGCCGCCGGTGTGGCCTGGGTTGCCGGGCTGGCGTTCGGGATGGGCAACCCGCTGGCGGGTCTGCTCGCAGTGGCCGCACTGCTCGCAGCCACGCGCGGCCTGCACATCGACGGCGTGGCCGACACCGCCGACGGGCTGGGCTGTTACGGGCCGCCGCAACGCGCACTGCAGGTGATGCGCGACGGGTCGACCGGCCCGTTCGGGGTCGCCGCCGTCGTCGTGGTGATTGTGTTGCAGGGCTTGGCCTTTGCGTCGTTGAGCGCGGCCGGCATTGTCGTCGCGGTGGCCGCCGGCCGCGTTGCGGCGGTGCTGGCCTGCCGCCGGACCATGCCCGCGGCCGAGGGCAGCACCCTGGGCGCCCGGGTGGCCGCCACCCAGCCCGTGGCGGCGGTGCTGGTCTGGATCGCAGTGCTGGTGGTGGCGTCGCTGTGGGCGGCTCCGCGACTGTGGCAGGGTCCGCTGGCGGTGCTGGTGGCGCTGTGCGTGAGTGCCGTTCTGGTCGCCCACTGCGTGCGCCGGTTCGGCGGCATCAGCGGCGACGTGCTCGGTGCTGCGATCGAGCTGACCACGACGGTGAGCGCAATGCTGCTGGCGGCAGGCTAACCCAGCCGCGACATCCAGCCGTGGGTGTCGGCGAACGTGCCGCGCTGAATGCCGGTCAACGTGTCGCGCAGCGCCATCGTGATTTCACCGGGTTCGCCGTCGGCGATAGTGAACTCGCCCTCACCGTGCTTGACGTGGGCGATCGGGGTGATCACCGCGGCCGTGCCGCACGCGAACACCTCGGTGATCTCACCTGCGGCTGCCTTCTTCTGCCACTCGTCGATGTCGATCTTGCGTTCCTCAATCGCGAAGCAAGCGTCGGTTGCCAACTGCAGCAACGAATCTCGAGTGATGCCCGGCAGCAGCGAGCCGGACAGCTCGGGAGTGACCAGTCGGGCCGATCCGCCGCTGCCGAACACGAAGAAGATGTTCATCCCGCCCATCTCTTCGATGTAGCGACGTTCCACCGCGTCGAGCCACACCACTTGGTCACAGCCGTTCTCGGCGGCTTGGGCCTGGGCCACCAGTGACGCGGCGTAGTTGCCGCCGAATTTGGCCGCTCCGGTGCCGCCGGGGCTGGCCCGGACGTATTCCGTGGACACCCACACAGTGACCGGTTTGACGCCGCGCGGGAAGTACGCACCGGCCGGCGAGGCCAGCACCAGATACCGGTACTGCTTCGCCGGGCGCACACCCAAACCCGGCTCAGTGGCAATCACGAACGGCCGCAAGTACAACGACTCCTCGCCCCCGGCCGGGGGCACCCATCCGTCGTCGACGGCGATCAGTTGCCGCAGCGATTCGATGAACAACTCGTCGGGAATCTCCGGGATCGCGATCCGCCGCGATGACGCCCGCATCCGGGCAGCGTTGGCGTCGGGGCGGAACGAGACGATCGAGCCGTCCGCCCATCGATACGCTTTGAGCCCTTCAAACACTTCTTGCGCGTAGTGCAGCACGATCGCCGACGGGTCCAGTTCGATGGGGCCGTAACCCACCACCCGCGCGTCGTGCCAACCCTGGCCGTCGGTGTAGTCGATCGACACCATGTGGTCGGTGTGGTACTTGCCGAAACCGGGATCGGCCAGGATCGATTGGCGCACCTGGTCGCTGGTCGGGTTTGCGGTGTGCGAAACCGTGAACTCGAGGCGGCCGCTGGTCATGGGGCGATTGTATATCCGGGCGCTAGCGAGTTTTCGGTTCGACGAATGGGGGTCGGACCACTTCGCATTCGACGGCGCGGCCACGGACGTCGACGTTCACACGCTGACCGTCCTGGACATCTGCGTCGGTGTCGATCAGCGCCAGTGCGATACCGACTTTCAATGTCGGTGAAAATGTTCCCGACGTGGTGATGCCAACCTTGCGGTCACCGTCGCTCACCGTCAGGTCGGGCCGCAGCACACCGCGACCGACTGCGCGCAGCCCGCGCAGCACCCGCCGAGGACCCGCCGTCTTCTCGGCCAGCAGCGCGTCGCGGCCAAAGAACGCGTCCTTCTTCCAGCCGATCGCCCAGCCGCAGCGGGCCTGCAGTGGCGAAATATCGGCCGACAATTCGTGGCCGTGCAGCGGATAACCCATTTCGGTGCGCAGCGTGTCGCGGGCGCCCAGGCCGGCCAGTTGACCGTCGGCTCGGCTGACCGCGGCCACCAGCGCATCGAACACCACACCCGCCGACTCCCACGGCGGCAACAGCTCATAACCGTGCTCACCGGTGTATCCACTGCGGCACACCCGCACCGGCACGCCGGAGAGCGCCGCATCGGCATATCCCATGTAGTCCATGCCGGTCGGTAGCCCTAATTCGTCGAGAACCTCGGTCGAGCGCGGGCCCTGCACCGCCAGCACCGCATAACTGCGGTGCTCGTCGCTGATCGTGAGCTCCGCCGGGGCAGCCTGCTGCAGCGCGGCAACCACCGCGGCGGTGTTGGCGGCGTTGGGCACCAGAAAGATCTCGTCATCGGCGACGAAATAAGCGATCAGATCGTCGATGACGCCACCGGATTCGGTGCAGCATAACGTGTATTGCGCCTTGCCCGGCCCGATGCGGCCCAGGTCGTTGGTGAGCGTGGCGTTGATGAATTGCGCGGCGCCCGGCCCGCGCACCGACGCCTTGCCCAGGTGGCTGACGTCGAACAGTCCGACGCCTGTCCGGGTGGCGGTGTGCTCGCTGACCGTACCGGCATACGACACCGGCATCAGCCAACCGCCGAACTCGGCGAAGCTGGCGCCCAGCTCACGGTGGCGGTCTTCCAGCGGTCCGTGCTGCAGCTCTTCGGGCATTCTGCGCCGCTCCTCCTCATCGCCGCGCTCTGCATATCGCGGCGCGCACGATGCCCCACACTAATCAGGTGGTCAATTTTGATGCGCTGGAAGCTGCCGGACTCGCCGATGCGCGTAAACGGGCACCGCTCATCCACTACCTCGATGACCTCGGGTTCACCGCAGGCGACATGGTCGAGGCCGAGCGTCGCGGCCGCCTGTTCGGGCTTGCCGGTGACGTGCTGGGCTGGTCGGGCCCGCCCGTCTACAGCCTGCAAAGCGCCGCCGAGGTGCTGAGCGTTCCCGTCGAGGATGTCGAGCAGGCCTGGACGATGCTCGGCCTGTGCGTCGCGGGCCGCGACACGCCGGCGTTGAGCCAGGCCGATGTCGATGGTCTGGGAACCTGGTTCGCGATGCGGGCGCAGTTTGGCGACCCCGTCGACGGCTTCCTGCGGGTGCTCGGCGTGACGATGGCCCGGCTGGCCGAGGCCGAGTCGTCGATGATCCGGCTTAGCCTGCCCGACGTGTGGCTCGGGCACACCCAGGACGAACTGGCCACCGCGCAAGCCTGGCGTACGACCACGGAGCTCATCCCCCGTATTGGCGCCATGATCGACGCCGTGCACCGCCACCACCTGGTCAGTGCTCGAACGTTCCTCGAGGGTCTCGGCGGGGGCCCGTCGGCGAGCATGGTGTGCGGTGTCGGTTTCCTGGATCTGTCCGGCTTCACTGCGCTGACCCAGCTGCTCACGCCCGCCGAGTTGTCGACTCTGCTCAACGGCTTTTCCGCCAATGTCTCCGATGTGGTGCACGCCGACGGCGGGCGGGTGGTCAAGTTCATCGGCGATGCCGTGATGTGGGTGAGCCCGAGCGCCGAACGGCTGGCCAGGGCGGCGGTCGATCTCGTCGGCCACCCCCTGGCGCGGGAAACCGGACTACAGGTGCGCGCCGGCCTGGCTTACGGGGCGGTGCTGGCCATCAATGGCGATTACTACGGCAACGCGGTGAACCTGGCCGCCCGGCTGGTTGCTGCTGCCTCACCTGGCCAGGTCCTTACCGCCGCGGATGTCCATGCCGAATTGCCGGACTGGCCGGTGATCGAGCAGGAACCCTTGACACTGAAAGGTTTCGACGAGCCGGTAACGGCGTACGAGTTGAGCCTGTCCACCGGTCGTTAAGGTGGTGCCCTGTGAGCACCGAACCCGGCTACCAATCCCCCGCAGTCACTGTTGCCTCTTCGCTACCGCGGCGCGGCGCCGCTTCGGCCGTATTGGTCGTGCCGGTCGTCTCGACCGGTGACGAGGACAGGCCCGGCGCCGTCGTCGCCGCAGCCGAGCCGTTCCTGGACGCCGACGCCGTCACCGAGATCGAGGGCGCCCTGCGAGCGCTGGACGCCACCGGCGGCAGCGAACAAACCAATCGGCTGGTCGTGAAGTCGCTGCCGGTGGCCAGTGTGCTTACCGTCGGCCTGGGTAAGCGTCGCGACGAGTGGCCCGCCGAGATGATTCGCCGCGCTGCGGGCGCGGCGGCGCGCGCGCTGGGCGGCACCGAGGCCGTCATCACCACCCTGAGCGAGCTGGACCTGGCCGGCGCCGTGGAAGGGCTGATCCTGGGCGGTTACCGCTTCACCGACTTCCGCAGCGGCAAGACGGCGCCGAAAGACCGCGGTCTGCGCAAGCTCACCGTTCTCGCCACCGCCAGGGCCGCCAAAACCGAAGCCTCGCGCGCGGCGGCCGTCGCGACCGCCGTGGCCACCGCCCGCGACTTCGTCAACACACCCCCGAGTCACCTGTTTCCCGCCGAATTCGCCAGCCGGGCAAAGGCTTTAGGGCAGTCGGTCGGCCTCGAAGTTGAAGTGCTCGACGACAAGGCGCTGCACAAGGCGGGCTACGGCGGAGTGATCGGGGTGGGCAAGGGCTCGTCGCGCCCGCCGCGGCTGGTGCGGTTGCGCCACCGCCCCCAAACGCAGGGCCAGCCCAAGCGGGTCGCGTTGGTCGGCAAGGGCATCACCTTTGACACCGGCGGCATCTCGATCAAGCCGGCCGCCTCGATGCACCACATGACCTCCGACATGGGCGGTGCCGCCGCCGTCATCGCGACAGTGACGCTTGCCGCGCAACTCGGATTGCCCATCGAGGTGATCGCCACCGTGCCGATGGCGGAAAACATGCCGTCGGCGACCGCGCAGCGGCCCGGTGATGTGCTGACCCAGTACGGCGGCACCACCGTCGAGGTGCTCAACACCGACGCCGAAGGCCGGCTGATTCTGGCCGACGCCATCGTCCGCGCCTGCGAGGACAACCCCGACTACCTGATCGAGACGTCGACGCTGACCGGCGCGCAGACGGTGGCGCTGGGTGCCCGTACCCCCGGCGTGATGGGCAGCGACGAGTTCCGCGACCGGGTAGCCGCCATTTCGCAGGCCGTCGGCGAAAACGGTTGGGCGATGCCGCTTCCCGACGAACTCAAGGATGACTTGAAGTCGACGGTGGCCGACCTGGCTAATGTCAGCGGGCAGCGCTTCGCCGGGATGCTGGTGGCCGGGGTGTATCTGCGCGAGTTCGTCGCCGACGGGGTGGCCTGGGCGCACATCGATGTGGCCGCCCCGGCGTACAACACCGGTAGCCCGTGGGGTTACACGCCCAAGGGCGGCACCGGTGTGCCGACCCGCACCATGTTCGCGGTGTTGGAGGACATCGCCGCCAACGGTTAGGGCATCGAGTTCCTACCGCAAGTCGGTCCGCAGGGCGCCGCGCGCGGCCAAATACCCGGGCATGCCATGCACTCCCGGGCCAGGCGGTGTGAAGGATGAACAAAGGTAGGTGCCGCGGCGCGGCAACCGGTAGGGCCGCAGTCTGGTGGCCAGGTTCACGACGTATCTCAGCGGATCCTGAAAGCCTCCGTTGATCACTCCGCCGCACATGTTCGGATTGTGGGCTTCCTGCTGCTGGGCGGTGGTTGTCACCTTCTTGACGATCCTGTCTTTGAAGCCGGGCGCGAACCGTTCGATCTGATCCCCGATCGCTTCGGACATGTCCACCGTCGACCCGTTCGGCACATGGCAGTAGGTCCATACCGTCTCTTGCCCGGCCGAGGCGCGCGTCGAGTCGAAATGGCTCTGATTAGCAAGCAGGACAAAAGGTTTCGGCGCATGCCAGCCTTTGTTCACCATCGACTCGCCTGCGGCGACCTGCTGCAGCGTGCCGCCAAGGTGGACGGTTGCCGCACCCTTGCACTCGTCGGCCCGCCATGGAATTGGGCCATCCAGTAGGTAGTCGACCTTGCAGAGGCCCGGGCCATACCGGTAATTGGAATACAGCCGCCGATACCAGGTCGGCAAGCTGTCGCCGAGGATGGTTGCCACCTGCGTCGGGGACACATCGAGCATCAGCACCCGATGGGCAGGCACGTCCGACAGTCGCCTGACCCAGTGACCAAGGCGGATCTCGCCGCCAAGATGCTCGAAATACCCCAGTAGCGCATCGGCAATCTTTTGCGATCCGCCACGAGGCATCGGCCAACCAGTTCGGTGCGCGCTTACCGCGAACATCATGCCCGCCGCAGCGGTACCGACGAGAGTGAGCGGCATGAAGGAGTGTGCGGCCATGCCGGCAAGGAGGGCGGGCGCCCTCTCGTCGGTGAAATGGCGCTTCGAGAAGCCGACGATCGATGCCATCCCGAAGCGGGCGAACTTGGCGACGGTCAACGGATGCTTGGGCGGGAAGGGGTCGAGGATGCTGTCGAATAACTCAATTCCATTGGACACCAACGGAGTCAGCAAATCCTCGTACGCCGCCCTGTCGGCGCCCATTGCGGCGGCCGCCTTGCTGACGTCACGGTAGAGCGGGACGGCGGTGCCGTCATCAAGCGGGTGGGCAGCCTCGATCGGTGCAAATATCCATTCGAGACCGAAATCTGCCAGCGGCCAACGCCGAAACGCCGGCGAGGCCATCGCCAGCGGGTGTATCGCTGAGCAGATGTCGTGCACCGATTCGTCATCGGTGACATGCGCGGAACGAGTGCCCCCACCCGGAGTGTCGGAACCTTCCAGGATGAGGACTCGTCGGCCTGCTTCTGCCAGCGTCACTCCGGCAGCAAGTCCATTCGGCCCGGATCCGACCACCACCGCATCGAATTGGTCAGCGGCCATGTCTGCGGTCACTTCACCTGACTGGGCTCTAACCGTTCCGCAAGTGCGGCCAGCCGCAAGATGCACTCGCGGTTGCGAGGATGGATGGCCACCAGTGTCAACCGGTCGGGGATGAGGTTGACTGCCCCCTCGGCGGGCACCTCAATCATCTCCACCCGGCACCCATCCGGAATCTCGGCCAGGCGCATCGTGATTTGTGCTGCGCCGAGCGGGCCCAGCCCGGCGCGCAGCACCAACTCCTGCAACGGCGCACAGCTCTCGACCGACGTCTGGTCGTCGATCACCAATGGCCACACCCCGATCGAGTGTCTGATGGCCGTGCCAGGCTGTGGCCAGTCCGAGTCGACGGCACGGGTGCGGCTGTTGCCGACCACCCACTGGCTATAGGTCCATCCGTCGGCCAGCACCTCCCAGACCCGCTGGCAGGACGCATGCACATCTCGAGTCGCGGACAGTTCTCGTGTCGCCATCATCGCCGAGGTCCTTTCGCATCAGGCCGACCCCTGCGTATACCCCCGACAGTGATCACCGACGCGTCAGAACCCGCCGCGATCTGCGATGGCTAACGGTGCAGCGTTGAGCGCTGAAACCAGTTGACCTTTTGCCGCCACGCCAACGCCGACGTGACCGCGAAGACGGCCCCGCACATGCACGCGAAAAACCACACCAGGCCCGCGGTTGCCGGGCATTGAAACGGCGGAATCAGCGCAGTGGTGAACCGCACCACGCACGCCATGATTCCGCTGACACACGCCACCAAATAGACGGTGGCGATGCGCCTTGACCGCGGGTCTTTGCGCAGGACCAGCAGTGCGCGTGCGCCATACCCCAGCAGGTAGGCGAGTGTTGCGCACAGCAGCAGCCAGTACACGCTCAGCCAGAAATCGGTGGGCAGCGCGAAGAAATCACGCGCATACGTGTTGCTGCCGCAGCTGATCGAAAACGTCGCCAGCAGCAGCGGAATACACAGCGTGGCCGGCCGCTCGACATACTGCTTGAACGAAGCCTGCATGGCGTCGTCGTCGGCGAGGCGGCCAAGGGCGTTATAGACGATCGCCGACGCGGCGACGACATAACAGTCGTGCCCGAGGTAGTTCTGCAGATTCCACTCGCCGGTGATGTCGTGCAGGGCGACCCCGACCGTATCCGCCGCCAGGGGCGACATCAGCGCAACCGCGCAGCCCTGCAACGCGATGTTGAGCGTGGCAGCCACCTCCCAGCGGCAGCGCCAGGTGACGCGTCGTATCCACAGGCTCCACGAAATAGCTGCGAGCGTGATGACGATGAGAGCGGTGAGTGCCATGGCGACCGCGGTGCTCTACAGCGGCGGCGCGTCGAGACGGGGCCGATATTCCTCGACTCTGGGACGCCTTTTCGCCGTGACTACCGCGGCGTCCGTAGCGATCTGCAACGGGTAGCTCAGTCCACCGATCTCTTCGGCCAGCGAGGTGACCTCTTCGGGATCGATGAACCGGTAACGAGTCAGCAGCTCGGCCCGGTTGATGCCAAGGTTGGCGGCGGCCCGGCGAAGGTTGTCCGCCGTGATCAGGGTTCCTTTGTCCAGCTGGTCGTAGTAGGTGGACCGCGGCAGCTCCATCGCGGTCCAGATCTGCTCCCTGCTCAGGGGACGGCCTGCCAGGTAGGAGAGAACCGTGGCGAGGTCTTTGCCGGTGTCGTCGGGGTACACGCCGAGCAGCTTATCCAGCTTTTGGATCCGACTTTTAGACTTTTCACCACGCAGATGCCATTCATTTCGGTGCCAGCGTCACCGACGTCCGACTTCCAGATGCTCCGTCCCGGAAAGTGCACGGTCGACGTCGCGCAATGATGTCCGGCCGGCACCCCCGCAGCGCATTCTGCCCTGGGCGCGTGGCGGCAACGCCGTAGTGACAGGATGGTTTCGACATCCAGTTGGGTGCGCACCCCGGCTACCTTGGCGTTGGTAAGCCAGCGGTCGCCCCGTGCCGACCGACCGATCGATCGAGGAGTCAACAGAGATGGCCTTCTCAGTCCAGATGCCGGCACTCGGTGAGAGCGTTACCGAGGGGACGGTCACCCGCTGGCTCAAGCAAGAAGGCGACACCGTCGAAGTCGACGAACCACTGTTGGAAGTCTCCACCGACAAGGTCGACACCGAGATCCCCTCGCCGGCGGCCGGTGTGTTGACCAAGATCGTCGCTCAGGAAGACGACACCGTCGAGGTGGGCGGTGAGCTGGCCATCATCGGCGGGGCCGACGAAGGTGCACGCGAGCAACCTGCCCCGGAGGCACCGCCCGCGCCGGCTGCCGAGCCGCAGCCGGACGCTCAGCCGGAGCCCAGGGCCGAGGCCGAGACCCAACCGAAGCCGCAGCCGGCCGCAGCGTCGTCCAACGGCGAGGGGGGCGCCACTACCCCGGTACTGATGCCCGAACTCGGTGAATCGGTTACCGAAGGCACAGTGACCCGTTGGCTGAAAAAGGTCGGCGACACCGTGGACGCCGACGAGCCGCTGGTGGAGGTGTCCACCGACAAAGTCGACACCGAAATACCGTCGCCGGTGGCCGGGACGCTGGTCAGCATCACCGCCGAGGAGGACGTCACGGTCTCGGTCGGCGGGGAGCTGGCCAAGATCGGGACCGGCGCACCCGCGCCGGCCGCCGCCCCGGCGCCCGAACCGCAGGCACCGCCCGCCCCCGCACCTGAGCCGCAGCCCCAACGCGAGCCGGCGCCGGCACCGCAAGCGCCCGCGCCGAAACCGCAGCCGGAACCCGAGCCCGCGCCCACGCCGGCACGACCACAACCCGACGCCGCACCGGCAGCCAGTACCCCCAGCGCTCCCTACGTCACGCCGCTGGTGCGAAAGCTGGCTGCGGACAACAACATCGACCTGGATCAGGTCAGCGGCACCGGGGTAGGCGGACGCATCCGCAAACAGGACGTGCTCGCCGCCGCCGAAGCGAAGAAAGCACCGCCGCCACCGCCGGCAGCGCAGGCCCCCGCCGCCGCGGCAGCCCCGACATCGCCTGCACCCACGCCGGCGCTGGCGCATCTGCGTGGAACCACGGCGAAGGCCAGCCGGATTCGCCAGATCACCGCTGCCAAGACCCGCGAATCGCTGCAGGCCACCGCTCAGCTGACCCAGACTCACGAGGTCGACATGACCCGGATCGTGGCGCTACGGGCCAGGGCCAAAGCCGCGTTCGCCGAACGCGAGGGCGTCAACCTGACCTTCCTGCCGTTCATTGCTCGCGCTGTGATCGACGCGTTGAAGACACACCCGAACATCAACGCCAGCTACAACGAACAGACCAAGGAGATCACCTATTACGACGCCGAACACCTCGGGTTCGCCGTCGATACCGAACAAGGTCTGCTCTCCCCGGTCATCCACAACGCGGGCGATCTGTCACTGGCCGGGCTTGCCCGCGCGATCGCGGATATCGCCGGCCGAGCGCGCTCCGGAGACCTCAAACCCGACGAGTTGTCCGGCGGGACGTTCACCATCACCAATATCGGCAGCCAGGGCGCACTGCTGGACACCCCGATTTTGGTACCGCCGCAGGCCGCCATGTTGGGCACCGGCGCCATCGTCAAGCGGCCGCGGGTCGTCGTCGATGACACCGGCAACGAATCCATCGGGGTGCGGTCGATCTGCTATCTGCCACTGACCTATGACCACCGTCTGATCGACGGTGCGGACGCCGGACGTTTCCTGACCACGATCAAGCATCGGCTCGAAGAGGGAGCGTTCGAGGCCGACCTGGGGCTGTGACGGGATGGCCAAGTCAGTCATCGCGATCGCGGGTTCGTCCGGGCTGATCGGCTCGGCTCTGGTGGCGGCGCTGCGCAGCGCCGACCACCGGGTGCTGCGGATCGTGCGCAGAGCGCCGGCGAACGGCGGCGAAATCCGCTGGGATCCCGCCAGCGGCGAGTTCGACGCCTCAGCGCTGCGTGGTGTCGACGCGGTGGTCAACCTGTGCGGGATCAACATCGGAGCGCGACGCTGGTCGGGCGCCTTCAAACAAGAGCTGCGCGACAGCCGCATCACGCCGACCGAAGTGCTGTCCGCCGCGGTCGCCGACGCCGGTGTCGGGGTGCTCATCAACGCCAGCGCCGTCGGCTACTACGGCAACACCAAGGACCATGCCGTCAACGAAACAGATTCGGCTGGAGCGGGTTTCCTGGCGCAGTTGTGCGAAGACTGGGAAGCGGCCACCTCACCTGCGCAGCAGGCCGGCGTTCGCGTAGTGCTGGCCCGCAGCGGATTGGTGCTGTCCCCGTCGGGCGGTGCGCTGCGCAGGATGCGACCACTGTTTTCGGTGTGCCTCGGCGCCCGGCTGGGCAACGGCCGCCAGTACATGTCGTGGATCAGCCTCGAGGACGAGCTGCGGGCGCTGCAGTTCGCCATGGCCAATAGCGCACTGTCCGGGCCGGTGAATCTGACCGGGCCCGCCCCCGTGACGAACGCGGAATTTACTGCGGCGCTGGGCCGCGCCGTGCATCGGCCCACGCCGTTGATCATGCCGGGGTTCGCGGTGCGGGCCGCACTTGGCGAATTCGCCGACGAGGGCCTGCTGTGTGGTCAGCGGGTGATCCCGAGCGCCCTCGAGCGCGCCGGCTTCCAGTTCGACCACAACACCATCGGTGAGGCGCTGCGATACGCCACCACGCGCCCGGCCGCGGCGTGATCCCGCCCGCCGGCGTGACGGCGCCCGAGTAGCCTCGCCACTGTGAGTTCCATCCGGTCCAGTCCGGCCCCGATCGAAGTTCGCCAGCTGGGCTGCCTGGACTACCGGGCCGCATGGCAGCTGCAGCGCGAACTGGCCGACGCCCGGGTGGCCGGCGGCGCCGACGCGCTGGTGTTGTTGGAACACCCCTCGGTTTACACCGCCGGCCGGCGCACCTTGCCGCACGAACGCCCGGCGGACGGCACACCCGTCGTCGACACCGACCGCGGCGGCAAGATCACCTGGCACGGCCCGGGACAACTGGTCGGCTATCCGATCATCGGACTGGCCGAGCCGCTCGACGTGATCAATTACGTTCGGCGGCTTGAGGAGTCGCTGATCGCGGTGTGCACTGGCCTCGGCCTGTCCGTGACCCGAATCGACGGCCGCTCCGGGGTGTGGGTCCCCGCCGGCGGCGGCCGCCCCGCGCGCAAGGTCGCCGCCGTCGGAGTCCGGGTTTCCCGGGCGACGACGCTGCACGGCTTTGCGCTCAACTGCGACTGCGACTTGGACGCGTTCGCGCGGATCGTCCCTTGCGGCATCACCGACGCCGGGGTGACGTCATTGTCCGCCGAATTGGGCAGCCGGATCGGCGTCGAGGACGTTCGCGCCTCGGTTGCCGAGGCGGTATGTGACGCGCTCGACGGGAGGCTGGCCCGCGTAGCATCGGCATCGTGACCATCGCTCCGGACGGCCGCAAACTCCTGCGATTGGAAGTGCGCAACGCGCAAACCCCGATCGAGCGCAAGCCACCGTGGATCAAAACCCGCGCCCGGATGGGTCCGGAATACACCGAGCTGAAGAAGTTGGTCCGGCGTGAGGGCCTACACACCGTGTGCGAAGAGGCCGGCTGCCCGAACATCTACGAGTGCTGGGAAGACCGCGAAGCCACCTTCCTGATCGGCGGCGAGCAGTGCACCCGTCGCTGCGACTTCTGTCAGATCGACACCGGCAAGCCAGCTGCTCTGGACCGCGACGAGCCACGGCGGGTCGCCGAGAGCGTGCAGGCGATGGGCCTGCGCTATTCCACGGTCACCGGTGTCGCGCGCGACGACCTGCCCGATGGCGGCGCCTGGCTCTACGCGGAAACCGTGCGTGCCATCAAGGCACTCAACCCGTCCACCGGTGTCGAGTTGTTGATCCCCGACTTCAACGGCGAACCGGACCGGTTTCAGCAGGTGTTCGACTCTCGTCCAGAAGTATTGGCGCACAACGTCGAAACCGTGCCACGAATCTTCAAGCGGATCCGGCCGGCATTCAGCTATCAGCGCAGCCTGGACGTGCTCACCGCGGCACGGACATTTGGCCTGGTGACCAAGAGCAACCTGATCCTCGGGCTGGGCGAAACGATCGAGGAGGTACGCACCGCGCTGGTCGATCTGCACGACGCCGGCTGCGAGATCGTCACGATCACGCAATACCTGCGTCCGTCGGCACGCCACCACCCAGTCGAGCGCTGGGTCCGGCCAGAGGAATTCGTCGAACTCTCCGAATATGCCGAACAGCTCGGCTTCGCCGGGGTGCTGGCAGGCCCGCTGGTGCGATCGTCATACCGGGCCGGGCGGCTCTACCAACAGGCTATGCAGGCACGCCCGGCCGGCCCCGCCGTATCCTGAAGCCATGGCGAAATCCCGTAATGCAGCGGCGAATAAAGCCGCCAGAGCCGAGGCGAAGGCGGCCCGCAAGGCCGCCGCCAAGGAGCGTCGCAGCCAGCTGTGGCAGGCGTTCACCATGCAGCGCAAAGAGGACAAGCGCCTGCTGCCCTACATGATCGCCGCTTTCGTGCTGGTCGTGGGGCTGTCGGTGGCAGTCGGCGTGTCCGCCGGCGGGTTCACCATGGTGATGATGATCCCGCTGGGCATCGTGCTGGGTGCGCTGGTCGCGTTCATCATCTTCGGTCGGCGTGCCCAGCGGTCGGTGTACCGCAAGGCCGAGGGGCAAACCGGCGCGGCGGCCTGGGCGCTGGACAACTTACGCGGCAAGTGGCGGGTCACCCCTGGCGTGGCCGCTACCGGCAGCTTCGACGCCGTGCACCGAGTGATCGGTCGCCCCGGGGTCATTCTGGTCGCTGAGGGGTCGGCGACCAGAATCAAGCCGCTGCTGGCACAGGAGAAGAAGCGCACCGCGCGGCTGGTGGGTGAGACACCGATCTACGACATCGTCGTCGGCAACGGCGACGGCGAGATTCCACTGGCCAAACTCGAGCGCCACCTGACCCGGCTGCCGGCCAACATCACCGTCAAGCAGATGGACTCACTGGAGTCCCGGCTGACCGCACTGGGCTCACGCGCCGGCGCCGCCACCTTGCCCAAGGGCCCGATGCCCAGCGCAGCCAAGATGCGTGGCGTCCAGCGCACTGTGCGCAGGCGCTAACGCCCAGCGCCGCGATAGACCTAGCGCCGCACGACCGCCGTGCCGGTCACCCGGTCCTGCAGACCGCGGCCGTCGACGTCGACGAACAACGCGGGAATGACGACCGCGATCATCAACCCTCGCAACGCGGCACGTCCAAGCCCGACGTGCATCCGCCCATCGACGGACTGCACCCGCAGTCCGAGCGCAAACTGGCCTGGAGTGAACTGAAACAACCGCACCGCGATCATGCCGAGCACCAACCAGATGACCAGGACCGCGGTCGAGAGTTGGCCCGGCGTGACGAGCCCGAACGTCAGACCGAGCGCGGCGAGCCCGTAAGCCACTAACCAGTCGACGACTAGTGCCGCCACCCGGCGCCCGCTGCGGGCCAGTGAGCCTGGCCCGTGTTTCGGCAAATCGATCGTCTCGCCGGGGTATTGCCGCTGCTGACCGTCGGAATTCAGCGGCCCGGGACCGGATAGCCAGGATGCGATGCTGCGGGCCATGGCCCCACAATAGGCATCGGCTGGCACGGACCCGGTTTCGACGGCCGCCAACCGGATCGCGTAACGTCAGCGCAACACGAGGTTGACTGCCGGGCAACATCGCCTCCTTAGCGTCTGATCGGGCCACCCGTCACGGCCAGTAGAGGAGAGCGCTTCAATGACCGCAGTCGCACCAATGCCCGTAGTGAAGGAGAGCGCCTCGGTGTCCGAAAAGACGGCCGACGACATCAGCAAGCTCATCGCTGACGAGAAGGTCCAGTACGTCGACGTCCGTTTCTGCGATCTGCCCGGCGTCATGCAGCACTTTTCGATTCCGGCTTCGGCGTTCGACCAAAGCGTGTTCGAAGACGGGCTGGCCTTCGACGGGTCGTCGATCCGCGGTTTCCAGTCGATCCACGAGTCCGACATGATGCTGCTGCCCGACCCGGACACCGCGCTGATCGACCCCTTCCGGGCGGCCAAGACGCTGAACCTCAGCTTCTTCGTGCACGACCCGTTCACCCGGGAGCCGTACTCGCGCGACCCGCGCAACGTCGCCCGCAAGGCGGAGAACTACCTGGCCAGTACGGGTATCGCCGACACCGCCTTCTTCGGCGCCGAGGCGGAGTTCTACATCTTCGACTCGGTGTCCTTCGATTCGAGCATCAACGGCTCGTTCTACGAGGTGGACTCGGTCTCCGGATGGTGGAACACCGGCCAGGCCACCGAGGCCGACGGCAGTCCTAACCGCGGGTACAAGGTCCGCCCCAAAGGCGGTTACTTCCCGGTGGCGCCGACCGACCAATACGTCGACCTGCGCGACGAGATGACCACAAACCTCATCAATGCGGGTTTCACCCTTGAGCGCGGTCATCATGAGGTCGGCAGTGGCGGCCAGGCGGAGATCAACTACAAGTTCAACACACTGCTGCACGCGGCCGATGATCTGATGCTGTTCAAATACATCATCAAGAACACCGCCTGGCAGAGCGGCAAGACCGCCACGTTCATGCCCAAACCACTGTTCGGGGACAACGGCTCCGGGATGCACTGTCACCAATCGCTGTGGAAAGCGGGCAGCCCGCTTTTCTACGACGAGTCGGGCTACGCCGGTCTGTCGGATACTGCTCGCCACTACATCGGCGGCATTTTGCACCACGCGCCGTCGCTGTTGGCGTTCACCAATCCGACGATCAACTCCTACAAGCGACTGGTGCCGCACTTCGAGGCGCCCATCAACTTGGTGTACAGCCAGCGCAACCGGTCGGCGTGTGTGCGCATCCCGATCACCGGCAACAACCCCAAGGCCAAGCGGCTGGAGTTCCGCTGCCCCGACTCGTCGGGCAATCCCTACCTGGCGTTCTCGGCGATGTTGATGGCCGGTATCGACGGCATCAAGAAGCGGATCGAGCCGATGGCGCCGGTGGACAAAGACCTCTACGAGTTGCCGCCGGACGAAGCCGCCAACATCCCGCAGGCGCCCACGCAGTTGGCCGACGTGATCGACAATCTGGAAGCCGACCACGAGTACCTCACCGAGGGCGGTGTCTTCACCACCGACCTGATCGAGACGTGGATCTCCTACAAGCGCGAGAACGAAATCGAGCCGGTCAACGTCCGGCCGCATCCGTACGAATTCGCGCTCTACTACGACTGCTGATCGCGCTAGGGGCCCGGCGGCCCGATCTGCCCGCTGCTTCCGCGACTGATCCCCCAGGCCACACCGCATACGGCGATCGCCAACGCGCCGTAGATCAGCGCCTGCGGCCACCAGGGTCGGGCGGGCTGCGGGGGCTCCGCAGCGGCCAGCGCCACCAGGAAGCTGCCATTGTCGGTCGGCCCGGCCCCCGGTAGCGACTGAGTCTTGGTCACTCTGATCTGGGCGTTGCTCTCGGGATCGTTGACCTGGCCCCACGCCAGCGTGGAGTCGTCAAGAAGGAAGGTGTCCCTGCTGCCCGGGGGTTGGCTGTCGTCGTGGCCCACCACCTTCACTTGGCCGACTTTCACGGTCTTGTCCTCGGCCGGGACATACGCCGCGACGTTTTGGTACACCTCCGGCGGCGCCGCCGGGATGTAGTCGGGTGGCGGTGGGCCCTGCCAACCCTCCGGCGGTATCCAGGCGCCGCCGTAGAAGCTGCCCGACACTACATAGCTGTCGCCGACCGCGGTGAACGGGAACAGGCCAAGGGCCGCGACGTCGAGCACGATCCGGCCGCCGGCCGGTAAGTAGGCCTCACGGTGTTCGCCGTTGTACAAGTAGCGGAACGTCATCGCCTCATCGAGCGGGTTGTACAGCGTCGGGCGGTGGTACTCGTCGTAGTCGATGTAATCCCAATGGCGGGGGCGCACCAGATCCCGGAAGCCGACTTTGACGACGTCGACGTTGCCGCGGTGGTCGTTGACCACATTCTGCACTTGGCGGTCGAAGTCGGCGATCTGCAGCATCGGGTTGCGTGTGCTGAAATCAATCCGCGTCGCCGGTGCGGCTTTGGCAGCCGCGATCGCCTGCGGTGACGCATCCAGGTCTTTCGGTGCCGTCACCAGCGCGTACCGCGGCGCCCCCGGGGCCGGCGGGTTGATCTTCGGCCCCGGAATCGTCCGCAGGGGCGGCGGCTTCGGCAGAACTTCCGGGGGTTGCGACGGCGGCGCGGGGGCGACCGGGACTACGGGAATCGGCACGGGCGGGGCCTGGGGAATCGGCGCGGGTGCCCTGGTCGCTGGCGCCGGACGCGGCGGCGCGGCCTCGTAACACGAGCGCGGCGACGGCAGACGATATTGCGCCACCCAGCGCAGGCAGTCGTCGCAGAACTTGGGATTGGCCCCGGCGCCGGCACATGGCGCCGCCTGCGCCACCCCGGACGTGGCGGCTACCGCCGAGAACGGTGCGAAAGCCAAGACAGCTGCCGCCACCATCCCGAGGGCTTTCATCTCGTGACCTTTCCGGAACCGCGCTGCCTGACAGCTGAGACCACCGAGATGCGGACGGGTAGCGGCGGCTTTGCCGTTATCTGAGACAGTGTTGCACTTTCTCTCTTGGCCACGAAATCGCGACTCGACCGCGATTCGCAGATGAGTACATCGTGTGTACCCGAGCCCGATGCGGCTCGTTTCCAACATAGCCGCGCCGCCGTATTGTCGGCGCATGACGCGCAATCTGGAGAGCCGGCTCAATACGCGTTCACCGTCGGCAGTGGCGGTGTTTCGAGTGGTGTTGGGGCTGCTGTTCTTATGCCACGGGCTGTCCAAGCTGATCGGCTGGCCGGCAGGGCCGGTGATCCCGGTCGGCGAATGGCCGGTCTATTACGCGGGTTGGATCGAATTGATCACCAGTGTGCTGATCATCGTCGGCCTGTTCACTCGGGCTGCTGCCTTCGTCGCCTGCGGCGAGATGGCCGTCGCCTATTTCACTGAGCACCTGCCGTACGGATTTTGGCCGCTCACCAATCACGGCGAACTCGCCGTCGTGTACTGCTTTGCTTTTCTGCTATTGATCTTCATCGGTGGCGGCGCGTACGCATTGGATGCGCGTCGTACCGGGGCCGGTTGGCGGGGGTTGCAGACCCGTTGGCGAGGGCCGCGGCGGATGGCACGACGCCCGCGGCTCGGTCGGATGTCTTCTCCGCGACGCTAGGAGGGCTCCGCCATGCTCGACGTCGGATGGTGTGGGCGTCGGCGCGGATACGGCAGCAGCATCGGCACCTCTTGGCGATAGCTGCGGTATTGCGCGCCCAGCACCGCCACTAGATCGTGTTCCTCGAACTGCACCGCGATCAGAATGTAAGCCGTGGTGGCGACGGCAAAGAGGAGATGGCCGGCCGTCATTGTCGGCGCCGCCCAGAAGGCGATGATGAAGCCCAGCATCAACGGGTGGCGCACCAAGCTGTACAGCATCGGCGCACGAAAACCAATGTCGCTCTGCGGTTTTCCCTGCCAGACCGCATACACCTGACGCAGGCCGAACAAATCGAAATGACTGATCATGAAGCTTCCCGCAAACACGACCACCCAGCCGATCCAGAACACCACCCAGACCACCAGCCGACCGGCTTGGGAGCCGATGTGCCATATTTCGGCGGGCATCGATCGCCACTGCCAGTACAGCAAGAACAGCACCAAACTCGACAGCAGCACATATGTGCTTCGTTCCAGCGGCTCTGGCACGATGCGGGTCCACCATCGCTTGAACACCGGTCGCGCCATCACACTGTGCTGGACCGCGAAGAGCCCGAGCAACAGCAGGTTCACCACAATCGCCTGCCCAACCGGAGCGGCGATGGCGTGATCGACAGTGCGCGGCACCACGATGTTGCCGACGAAGCCGATTGCGTACAAAAAACTCGCGACAAACGCCAGGTAACTCACCGCGCCGTAGCTGATCGCCAATGTGCGGTTGACCCTCGTCGGTGACTGCGTCATGTTCGTGCACCTCCCGCAGGGTTGTCCTCGCCGGAGAGTTATCAGTATCCCGCCAGTCTGCAGAAGCGCAATAGGGTAACCGGCTACCCGAATCGCCGACGTCTGACTATCGGAAGTTCGCAAAGAACGCACGAACGTCGTCGACGAAGAGGTCGGGCTGCTCGAAAGCGGCAAAATGCCCGCCGCGCGGCATCGTCGTCCAGTGCGTGATGTTGTAGATGGCCTCACACCAGTGTCGGGGCGCGGGAAGGATTTCCCGGGGAAATGCGGCGACGCCGGTGGGCAGTTCGACCCGGTCGAACTCGCCGAACCTTGGGAAACTCTCCCAATACAACCGTGCTGAGGACGCGCCGGTCGCCGTCGCCCAGTACAACATCACGTTGTCGAGAAGCTCATCGCGGCTCACCACATTTTCCGGGTGTCCGTCGCAGTCCATCCACGCCCAGAACTTCTCGACGATCCAGGCCAGTTGTCCCACCGGCGAATCGACCAGCCCATAACCCAGCGTCTGCGGCCGGGTGGATTGCTGCTTGGAATAGCCGGTGCCCCACCGGCGATGGTGGGCGACCGCCGCCAGCGCTCGTTGCTCGTCGTCGGTGGGATCGCTGATTGCCTCCGCCGGAGGCCGGGCGATCGGCATGTTCAGGTGGATGGCGATGCAGTCGCCACGATTGCGGCCCAGTTGGGTGGTGACCGCGGCACCCCAGTCACCGCCCTGCGCGCCGTAGCGGTGGTAGCCGAGGCGGCCCATCAACGTCGCCCACGCCTGCGCGATGTTGTCGACACCCCATCCGGTCGTCGTCGGCTTGCCGGAGAACCCGTAACCGGGAAGTGAAGGGCAGACGACGTGGAATGCGTCCTCGGGGCGGCCCGTCGTCGGGTTGACCAGCGGCTCGATCACCTTGTGGAACTCCACGATCGAACCGGGCCAGCCGTGGGTGATCAGCAGCGGCAGCGCATCGGCATGCGGTGAGCGTTGATGGATGAAGTGGATGTCCAGCCCGTCGATTTCGGTGATGAACTGATCGAAGCGGTTCAGCGCAGCTTCGCGAGACCGCCAGTCGTATCCGTCGGCCCAGTAGGCGGCCAGTTCACGGGTGTAGGCCAAGGGCATACCTTGGCTCCAGTCCTCGACGCACTCGGCTTCCGGCCATCGGGTGTGCGCCAAACGTGTCCGCAGATCGTCGAGGACTTCGCTCGACAGGTCGATGCGGAACGGCCTGACTTCCGGCGTCACAGAATTCGACGAGGTGACCTGCCCATGTGATAGCCGGACGGAAACGACATCTCGATCACCCGAAGCCGATCATTGGCTTTCGACTCGAGTTCAAGGACAACGCAACTCTCGCCGATGGCTTTGGATTCGAGAACGGTGTAGTGCTGACCGCCACCTTGGACATCGGTGATCGGGTCACCTGAGCGCAGTGCCTCGACGGGCACCAGTTCGGGGGTTCGATGTGCCTCCACGCTGGTAACGCTAAGGCAAACGGGCGAGCAAAGGAATGCTTTCTCAGCCTTTCGACGCCCACAAGTGGCTCGACGTCCCTACGACGCGGGATGGCGATCGTCGCCGACCCCGATACGCACGTCGCCGCCATGAGACTTGCGCGACTGGCCGTCTCACTCGTCGAGCCGCAAATCCTTACGGAACCGCCGCATGCCGTCGACCTTCTCGGCCAGGGTGGCATCCGGCCCGGTGTAGAACATCCACGGCATGGTGAGGATGCCGCTAATGCCGGCCTCGGTGGCCCGCTGGTAATCGGCGACGGTCAATGCATCGGTGAGCGGCGTCAGAATCGTGAAATCATCCATCGACAAACCATTTTCGGCCCGCAATGCACGCAGCCGGTTCGCGGCCTCGATCGCACGATCCGTTTTGATCAGGTCTCCTATCCAGCCGTCGTGGCGCGCCGCGCGCCGCAGTGCGACTTCGCTGAGCCCGCCGACGTACACCGGTATCGGCGGCGGTGTCGGCTCCATTTCCAGCCGCGGTGTCCGGTAGAACTGGCCCTCGAACTCCGTCCAGCCCGGGCTCCATAGCGCGGCCATCAACTCCAGCATTTCGTCGGTGCGCTTGCCGCGGTCTTCGAATCGCTGCTCCATCAACGCGAATTCGTCGGCGCACCAGCCAACGCCCACACCGAGTTCCACCCGGCCGTCGGCCAGGCAGGCGGCGGTACCGATGGCTTTGGCCGTCGCATAGGGATTTCGCATCGCCGGGATGTAGACGGTGGTGACGAACCGCAGCCGGGTCGTCACCTGCGCGAGCGCGCCGACCAAAACCCACGGGTCAGGCCACGGGGTGAACGGCTGCCACCGTCGCTCGCCGTCTTTGGTGTAGGGGTAGGGCGTGCTCAGCGTTTCCAGATTCACGATGTGATCGGGGATACCGATACCGTCGTAGCCCAGGTCGTCGGCGGCCTTGGCGATTTCGACGATCTCGCCGGTGCTCAGATAAGCGCTGCTGATGTAGAACTTCATCCGACTTCCCGCGCCCAGGCCGGCTTGACGAAGACCCCTTCCGCTTCGGCGGTGATCCCGTCGCCGTCGGAGAGGTGCCCGCGGGCAATGGTTTTGACGCCTTCGACGCGCTCGATGGTGGCTTCGGCGCGAAGCCTGCCCAGTGGAGTGCCGCGCAGATATTTGACGGTGATGGTGCCGGTGAACAATGGCTTGGTCAGTCCTTCACTGGCTGCCTCGCCCAGAATGTGGTCGAGCACAAGGGCGCAGATGCCGCCGTGCACCAGGCCCGGCGGCCCCTCATAGGCCAAGCCCAGCGAGAATTCGCTCCAACATCTGACGCCGTCTGGGTCATGGTGAATGGTCAGGGGCGGCGAAATCGGGTTGCGCATCCCGATCACAGCGTTGCCCCACGCCAGTGGGCGCCCGTCGACGGCGTAGCGCACGCCTTGCGGTTCGTCGAGTTGGCTGCTGCGCAGTGTCCGAGTCACCGCTTGAATCGCGGTTCGCGCATCATGCACGGTGTCCCCGTCGACCTGGGTACGAAGCGTGGCGTCGATGAGGTCGCGCACCGCATCAGTCAGCGGACCATACAACGCCGTCAGCCGCGTATGCTCCTGGGCGCTCATGACCTCGTAGGTAATGTTCAACTGGCCTCCCTAGTCACCGAACACCTTGCGCACCACTGCTTTTGCACGTCGAGTCACCCGCAGATAGTTGTCCAGGAATTCGCCGCCGTCGCCGTTGCGCCAGCCGGCGGCCACCGCGACGGCATTGAGCTGTCGTCCCGGCCCGGGTAACTGGTCGGTGGGCTTGCCGCGCACCAGCACCAGCGCATTGCGGGCCCGGGTCGCCGTCAGCCAGGCTTCCCGCAGCAGCTCCACGTCGTCGGCGGCAATGAGTTCGGCCGCCGCGATGACATCCAGACTCTGCAGCGTCGAGGTGTTGTGCAGCGCCGGGATAGCGTGCGCGTGGCGAAGCTGCAATAGCTGCACGGTCCACTCGATGTCGGCAAGCCCGCCGCGCCCCAGCTTGGTGTGGGTGTTGGGGTCGGCGCCGCGCGGCAGTCGCTCGGCGTCGACCCGGGCCTTCATCCGCCGAATTTCACGCACCGCTTCGGCCGACACCCCGCCGTCGGGGTAACGCGTTTTATCGGCCATCAGCAAAAACCGCTGGCCGAGTTCCGCGTCGCCAGCCACCGCGTGCGCCCGCAGCAGCGCCTGGATCTCCCACGGCTGCGCCCACTGCTCGTAGTACGCGGAGTAGGACGCCAACGTCCGGACCAGCGGACCGTTGCGGCCTTCCGGGCGCAGGTTGGCGTCGACCTCCAACGGCGGGTCGACGCTGGGCGTCCCCAGCAGCGCCCTTACCTGCTCGGCGATCGACACCGACCAGCGCACCGCCGCCGAATCCTCGACACCGTCAGCCGGCTCGCAGACGAACATCACGTCGGCATCGGAGCCATAGCCCAGTTCGCGACCGCCCAGCCGGCCCATGCCGATCACCGCAAAACTGGCGGGGGCGGATCCCTGCTCGGGAAGGTTCACCCGGATCACCGCATCCAGGGCGGCCTGTAGCACCGCCACCCATACCGAGGTGAGTGCGGCGCAGACATCGGTGACTTCGAGCATGCCGAGCAGGTCGGCCGAGGCCACCCGGGCCAGCTCGCGCCGGCGCAGGGTGCGTGCTGCGGCGATGGCCCGGATCGGGTCGGCATGCCGGCCGGCCGACGCGATCAACGCGCCGGCCACCGCCTCGGGCGAGGTTTCGAGCAGCTTCGGGCCGGCCGGCCCGTCGCCGTATTGCTGGATCACTTCCGGGGCGCGCATCAGCAGATCCGGCACGTACGCCGAGGTGCCCAATACATGCATGAGCCGCTTGGCCACTGCGCTGCTGTCCCGAAGCGTCGACAGGTACCACCGCTGATCGACCATCGCCTCGCTGACCCGGCGGTAGGCCAACAGCCCGCTATCCGGGTCAGGAGTGTCGGAAAGCCAGTCCAGCAGTTTGGGTAGCAGGACCGCTTGAACCCGTCCGCGCCGTCCGCTCTGGTTGATCAGCGCCGACAGGTGGCTCAGCGCGCTTTGCGGACCGTCGTAGCCGAGCGCCGCCAGCTGGCGCTCGGCGGCCTCCGGCGTCATGCCGTGGGAAAACTCCAGTGCCGCAGGACCAATCGATTCCAGCAGCGGCTGGTAGAACAACTTGGCGTGCAGCCGGGACACCCGCAGGTTCTGGCGTTTGAGCTCCTCGCGCAACACCCCGAGTGCGTCGTGGCGCCCGTCGGGCAGGATGTGGGCCGCGCGCGCCAACCAGCGCAGCGCCTCGTCGTCGTCGAGGGCGGGCAGCAGGTGGGTGCGCTTGAGCCGCTGCAGCTGCAGCCGGTGCTCCAACAGCCGGAGGAACTCATAGGAGGCGGTCAGGTTCGCGGCATCGTCGCGCCCGACGTAGCCGCCGCGGCCCAGTGCGCTCAACGCGTCCACCGTGGAAGCCACATGCAGTGACTCGTCACTGCGGCCGTGCACCAGTTGCAGCAGCTGCACCGCGAACTCGACATCACGCAGCCCTCCGCTGCCGAGCTTGATCTCGCGGCTGCGGACGTCGGCCGGCACCAGTTGCTCCACCCGCCGCCGCATCGCTTGCACTTCGTCGACGAAATCCTCGCGTTCGCAGGCGCTCCACACCATCGGCATCAACGCAGCCAGGTAGCTCTCCCCCAGCTCGGGATCGCCGGCGGCGGGCCGGGCCTTGAGCAATGCCTGAAACTCCCAGGTCTTGGCCCAGCGTTGGTAGTAGGCGACGTGTGAGTCGACGGTACGGACCAGCTCACCCTGCCGGCCCTCCGGGCGCAGGGCGGCGTCCACCTCGAAGAAAACCTCGGATGCCAGCCGCATCATCTCGCCCGCGACCCGTTTGGTCGCTGCGTCGGCGTGTTCGCCGACGAAGATCACGTCGACGTCGCTGACGTAGTTCAGTTCACGGGCACCGCATTTGCCCATCGCGATGACCGCCAGCCGGGGCGGGGCGTCCGCACCGCAGACGGTGGATTGGGCCACTGCCAGCGCCGCCGCCAGCGCGGCATCGGCGATATCGGCCAGGTGAGCGCCGACAGCCGTGAACGGCAACACCGGCTCGTCCTCGACAGCCGGTGCCAGATCGAGTGCCGCCAGCACGAGCAGCCGGTCACGATAAAGCGATTGCAGCCGCTCCATGATTGGGACGGTTGAGGTTTCGGTGACGCACTCGGTGAAGCTGCGACGCAAGTCCTCAGCTGACGGCAACGTCACGGTGCCCTCCGAGCCGGCCAGCAGACGCCACGACTGCGGGTGGGCGACCAGGTGGTCCCCCAATGCCAGCGAGGACCCGAGCAGCGCCAACAACCGGCCCCGCAGCCCGCGATCGGTCAGCAGCGCGGCGTTGAGTTCATCCCAACCGGCGTCGAGGGCCTCGGACAACCGAACCATCGCGGTCAGCGCAGCGTCGGCATCCGGCGCGCGCGACAGCGACCACAACAAGTCGATATGTGCGTCGGTGTTCCAGCCCAGCTGTGCCAAGTTGGCACTCGCCCGAGAATCGACCAACCCGAGCCGGCCCACGCTGGGCACTTTCGGGCGCTGCGTGGCGGGTTGGCTCACGACCACGACGGTAGCGCACGCACCGGAGCGCGTTTACAGCGAAAGGTAAGTCTTCAGCTCGTAGGGCGTGACGTGGCTGCGGTAGTTCGCCCACTCTCGGCGCTTGTTCCGCAGGAAGAAGTCAAATACATGCTCCCCCAACGCTTCCGCAACCAGCTCAGATTGCTCCATAGCCCGCAGGGCATGATCCAGACTGGCCGGCAGCTCGCGGTAGCCCATCGCGCGGCGTTCCTCGGGTGTCAGGTCCCACACGTTGTCTTCTGCTTGCGGTGCCAGCGCATAGCCCTTCTCCACCCCGCGCAGCCCTGCGGCCAGTAGTACGGCGAACGTCAGGTAAGGGTTGCAGGCCGAGTCGGGGCTGCGCACCTCGATGCGGCGCGACGAGGTCTTGTGCGGGCTGTACATCGGAATCCGAACCAGCGCCGACCGGTTGGCCGCCCCCCACGACGCCGCGGTGGGTGCCTCACCGCCGTGCACCAGCCGCTTGTAGGAGTTGACCCACTGATTGGTGACCGCGCTGATCTCGCAGGCGTGTTCGAGGATTCCGGCGATGAACGACTTTGCGATGCCCGACAGCTGCAGCGGATCGTCAGGGCTGTGGAACGCGTTGACTTCACCCTCGAACAGGCTCATATGGGTGTGCATCGCCGAGCCGGGGAACTGCCCAAAAGGCTTGGGCATGAAGGAGGCCCGCACGCCCTCCTCCAGAGCGACTTCCTTGATCAGATAGCGGAAGGTCATCACGTTGTCGGCCATCGACAGCGCGTCGGCGAAGCGCAGGTCGATCTCCTGCTGGCCGGGGGCTCCTTCGTGGTGGGTGAACTCCACCGAAATGCCCATCGACTCCAAGGCTTCGATGGCGCGGCGGCGGAAGTTGGACGCGGAGTCGTGCACGGCCTGGTCGAAGTAGCCGGCATCGTCGGCCGGCACCGGCGGCTGCCCATCGTCTGGGCCGGGCTTCAGCAGAAAGAATTCGATCTCGGGATGCACGTAGCAGGAGAAGCCGAGATCGTTGGCCTTGCCGAGTTGGCGTCGCAGCACATGCCGCGGGTCCGCCCAGGACGGCGACCCGTCGGGCATCGTGATGTCGCAGAACATCCGCGCCGAATGGTGGCTGCCGGCGGTGGTGGTCCAGGGCAGCACCTGGAACGTCGACGGGTCGGGATGCGCGACCGTGTCGGCTTCGGAGATCCGGGAGAAACCCTCGATCGCCGACCCGTCGAAGCCGATGCCCTCTTCGAAGGCACCCTCGAGTTCGGCCGGGGCGATCGCGACCGACTTGAGGTAACCGAGCACGTCAGTGAACCACAGCCGGACGAACCGGATATCCCGTTCCTCCAGCGTGCGAAGCACGAATTCCTTCTGTCGATCCATGATGCGAAGCGTATCGCGTCTCAGCACCGCAGGCTGCCTGGCGAGGCCCCGTCGACGAAGTAGCGCACTACTGCGGTGTCGACGCAGGGGTCGCCGCTGAATACCACGGTGTGCTGCGTGCCGTCGTAGGTGATCAGCGGGGCACCGAGCTGGTGGGCCAGGTCAACTCCGGCTTGATACGGGGTGGCCGGGTCGTGGGTGGTGGACACGACAACGACCTTGTCTCCGCACGGCGACGATGCGCGCTGCGCAGCGGCGCGAGGAGGAGCCGGGCAATCGGCCGAAGCCACCGGCGCGGCCGTATGCGGCGACGACGTTGCCGGAACTGGCCACAGCGCGCACAGATCGCGCGGCGCATAGCCGGTGAACTGCCCATACGACAGGAACGGTGCGACCTGCCGGATTTTGCGATCGGCCTCCACCCACGCTGCCGGATCGGTAGGCGCGGGTGCGTCGACGCAGCGGATCGCGCTGAACGCGTCCTGGGAGTTGTCGTAGTGGCCACTGTCGTCGCGTCCGTTGTAGTCGTCGGCGAGCTTCAACAGGTCATCAGCGTCGGCGCCGCGTTGCAGCCCCAACAGCCCGCTGGTCAGAAACTTCCAGTACTGCGGGGTGTAGAGCGCGTTGATCGTCCCGGTGGTGGCATCGGCATAGCTCAGCCCCCGCGGGTCCGACGTCTTGCCGGGCTTGTCGACAAGCGGGTCGACCAGGTCGTGGTAGCGGCTCACCCATTTGGTGGGATCGGTGCCCAACGGGCAGCCTTGCGAGCGGGCGCAATCCGCGGCGTAGTCGTTGAACACGGTTTGAAACCCGGCCATTTGGTTGATGTTTTCCTCGATCGGGCCGACGCTGGGATCGATCGCGCCGTCAAGCACCATGGCCCGCGCGTGCTCGCCGAACCGCTCGACGTAGGCGGTGCCCAACTCGGTGCCGTAGCTGTAGCCCAAGTAGTTGATCTGCTCATCGCCCAGCGCCTGCCGGACCATGTCCATATCGCGGGCGGCAGCCGCGGTTCCGACGTTGGCCAGGAACGCCGCGCCCATTCGTTCCGAGCATTGTCGGGCCAACTGTTGGTAGAGCGCCTCGATGTGGGCAACCCCGGCTGGGCTGTAGTCGACCATCGGTTCGCGGCGATACGCGTCGAATTCGGCGTCGGTGCGGCAGCGCAGCGCCGGCGTGGAGTGGCCGACCCCACGGGGGTCGAATCCGACCAGGTCGAAGCGCTGCGCGATCTCGCTGTCGGACAGCGCCGCCCCCATCGCCGCGACGGTGTCGACGGCCGAGGCTCCCGGCCCGCCGGGATTGACCAACAATGATCCGATCCGCGGGCCGGTGGCCGGAATCCGAATCAGCGCGAGCTGCGCCTGAGCGCCGGTTGGCTCGCTGTAGTCGACCGGGACCGGCACGGTAGTACAGCGGGCGGTGGGAATGTCGCTGGTGTCATCGAGAAATCGGCTACAGCTTCCCCAGCTGAGCGCCGTAATGGGTTGACCGGCGTCTGCTTCCGGGGCGGCACCGGCCGGTGCGACGGCGGGAGCGGTCAACAACGCAAACGAAAGCAGCGCAGAGCTCAGCCGTCTCATGCGCCACATGGCTGTCCATCGTCGCACGGGTCAGAGCCATGCTGCACGGCCACAAGGTCACACCTTGGTCTCGTTATCTGCCGCGGAGTCTTAGCATTTCGCGTCCGGCGGCGGCGTGGTCCCATTGATCAGATACGCCGTCGCGTAGTCGTCGATGCAGCCGTTACCCTGAAAGACAACGGTGTGCTGAGTCCCGTCGAAGGTGAGCAGCGACCCGCGCAGTTGCTTGGCGAGGTCGACACCGGCTTTGTACGGTGTCGCCGGGTCGTGGGTCGTCGAGACCACCACGGTCGGCGGCAGTCCGGGCGCAGAGATGACGTGCGGTCTGCTGGTGGGCGGCACCGGCCAGAACGCACACGTCCCCAGCGGCGCGTCGCCGGTGAACTTTCCGTAGCTCATGAACGGTGCGATTTCGCGTGAGCGACGGTCCTCGTCGATGATCTTGGCCCGGTCCTTGACCGGCGGTTGATCAACACAGTTGATCGCCACCCGGGCGTCGCTGGCGTTGGTGTAGTGACCGTGCGAATCGCGGCGCATGTACATGTCGGCCAGCGCCAGCAGGGTGTCGCCGCGACCGCCTCTCAGTTCGCTCAGCCCGGTGGTCAGATGGTGCCACAGCGTCGGCGAGTACAGCGCCATGATGGTTCCCACGATCGCGTCGCTGTAGCTGAGGCCGCGCGGATCTTTGGTGGGCGCCGGCTTGCCGATCCTCGGGTTGTCCGGGTCGACCAGCGGATTCACCAGGCTCTGGTAGACGTCGACGGATTTCGCCGGATCGGTGCCCAACGCGCACGTCGGGGCCTTCGCACAGTCGGCCGCGAAGTCGTTGAAGGCATCCTGAAATCCCTTGGCCTGCCGCAGATCCGCCTCGATCGGGTCAGCGTTGGGGTCGACGGCGCCGTCGAGGATCATCGCCCGCACGTTCTGCGGATAGGCCTCGGCGTAGGCGGAGCCGATCCGCGTCCCATAGGAGTAGCCGAGATAGGTCAGCTTGTCGTCGCCGAGCGCATCGCGGATGGCGTCGAGGTCGCGTGCGACATTGACGGTCCCGACGTTGGCCAGGAAATTGTTGCCCATCTTGGCCTTGCAGCGGCCGACGAACTCCTTGGTTTCGTCCTCGATGTGCGCCACGCCCGCCGGGCTGTAGTCGACCTGAGGCTCGGCACGGAGCCGGTCGTTGTCGGCGTCGGAGTTGCACCAGATCGCCGGGCGCGACGACGCCACCCCGCGAGGGTCGAAGCCGACCAGGTCGAAGCGCTCACGGACCCGTGTCGGCAACGACTGCACGACACTGACCGCGGCTTCGATACCAGACTCTCCGGGCCCGCCGGGATTGATGACCAGTGAGCCGATCTTGTCGCCGGTCGCCGGAAAACGCATCATCGCCAGCGTCGTGGCATCGCCGTCGAGGTGGTTGTAGTCGACCGGCACGGCGATCTTGCCGCATTGCGCGCCGGCCGGGAGCTTCACCGCAGTACCGCCGGTGACCCGGCACTGCCCCCACTCCAGCGCCTGACCGATTTTCGGGCCCTCCAACACCGCGCGTCCACTCACGACGTGAGTGCAGCTCGCCACTGTCATGACGATCGTGGCCATCGCGGTCCAGATCAGCATCGTGCACGCGATCGTGTCGCGGCGAGTCAAGCCCATGGTCACCTATGCTGCCATGCGCTCAGAACTGACCACGCCGGCGCATATCACCGGATAGCAAGCAGCAGTTCTTCCATCCCGACGGGGAAGTCGTCGGCCAACTCCCACAAGTCCGGCACCAACTCCGGGCAGGCGATCAGGCCGACGTCCAGCTTGCCGTTCAGCGACATCACCGTGATGTTCAGGCCCGAGCCGTGAAAGATCGGGCCCAGTGGATACATCGCCTTGACTTCGCAGCCCAGCAGGTACAACGGCATCTGCGGGCCCGGAACATTGGAGATCACCAGGTTGTGCACCGGGCGGCTGCGGGTCAGGCGTGTCCGGGCGTAGGTCCGCATGGCCAGGCCGAACACCGCTGGCGCCGCGAACTGCGACCAGTCTTGCAGCAGCGCCGCGTTGATCGCCGAGCTGTGTTGTTTGGCAACCGAATTCGCTTCGGAGATGGCCTTGATGCGCTCAGCCGGGTCGGCGATGTTGGAGTGCAAACTGGCGAACATGCCCGAAACCTGGTTACGCCCCGGCCGGTCGGATTTGCCGTGCACCGATACCGGCACCATCGCCACCAACGAAGAGTCCGGCAGTTCGCCACGGTCAAGCAGGAATTGGCGCAGCACCCCGGACACCAGCGCCATCACCACGTCGTTCACTTTGACGTCGAAGTGGTTTTTGACCTTCTTGACGTCTTCGAGATCCAGTTGCGCATAGGCGATGTTGCGGTTCCCGGTAATGCTGGCGTTGAACGTGGTTTGCGGCGCGGCGAACGGACGTGCCATCGTCTGCCCGCTACTCGCCCGCATCAGCGTCTTGACCACTGACGTCGCCGTGTTGGGCAGCACTTTGCGCAGAGATAGCGGTCGCGACGCGAATCTCGCCAAGCCGCCCAACGCGATCCGGACCTGGTCGCCGCCGCCTACGCCGTCCACCGCTTCCGGCGCGGGTGCGTCTGCTTCGGTGCTGCACAGCTGCGACATCAGGTTCGCACCGGTCACCCCGTCCACGCATGCGTGGTGCACTTTGGTCATCACCGCCAGCCGGCCGCCGCTCTGGGCATCGGTGCCCGCGACGCCCTCGATCACCCACATCTCCCAGAGGGGCCGGCTGCGGTCCAGCGGCAGGGCCGCAATATGGCCGCAGATCTCCGTCAGCTCCATCCGCCCTCCCGGTGGCGGTAACCCGATGCGGTGCAGATGCCGGCTGACATCGAAGCTCTCGTCGTCCACCCACACCGGATGGTCGAGGTTGAGCGGGCTGTCGGCGAGCTTCTCGCGGAACTGCGGCATCGCCTTGATCCGGATCGCCAATTCGTCGCGAAACCGGTCGAAGCTGTAGCCGCCCGGCATTGTCGAGGTGTCGACTTCCAGGATCGAACAGACATGCAATGGCTGAGAAGGGGTCTCTAAATACAGGAAACTGGCGTCGAGTCCGCTGAGCCGCTGCATTCGCAGATGGTATGTCCGGTACTGCGTGATGGAGTGAAAATCGCGGGCGCGGATCCCGGTGTGAGGAAGTCCACTGGGCGTGGCGTGTATCGGCACCGCGATAGATGGCAGACTGGCATGATCAGACGAACCCGGGGACCCGGCAGGGCCACGAGGATCGACCCGACCATCACTAGGGACAATGATGTCTGAACAGACCGTGTACGGCGCTTCCCAGCAGGCCACTGCACCGCGGACCAAGATCCGCATCCACCACTTGCAGAAGATGAAGGCCGAAGGCCACAAGTGGGCCATGCTCACGGCCTACGACTACTCCACCGCCCGCATCTTCGACGACGCCGGCATTCCCGTGCTGCTGGTCGGTGACTCCGCTGCCAACGTCGTCTACGGCTACGACACCACCGTGCCGATCTGCGTCGACGAGCTGATTCCGCTGGTTCGCGGTGTGGTGCGCGGCGCCCCGCACGCTCTGGTGGTCGCCGATCTGCCGTTCGGCAGCTATGAGGCCGGACCCACCGCCGCGCTGACCACTGCCACCCGGTTCATGAAGGAGGCCGGCGCGCACGCGGTCAAGCTGGAAGGCGGCGAACGGGTGGCCGAGCAGATCGCCACGCTGACCGCGGCCGGTATCCCGGTGATGGCGCACATCGGCTTCACCCCGCAAAGTGTCAACAGCCTCGGCGGCTTCCGGGTGCAGGGCCGAGGTGACGCCGCCGAACAGACCATCGCCGATGCGATTGCCGTCGCCGAAGCCGGCGCGTTTTCAGTCGTGATGGAAATGGTGCCAGCCGAGTTGGCCACCCAGATCACCGGCAAGCTGACCATCCCGACCGTCGGCATCGGGGCGGGCCCCAACTGCGACGCACAGGTGCTGGTCTGGCAGGACATGGCAGGGCTCACCAACGGCAAGACCGCCCGCTTCGTCAAACGGTTCGGTGACGTCGGAGCCGAACTGCGCAGGGCCGCAACGCAATACGCAGAAGAGGTTGCCAGCGGCGTTTTTCCCGCCGACGAGCACAGCTTCTGACCCGTCTGCCGGACGCCTCGCGGATAAATCCCGAGTTACCCTGGACGCCTATCCCTCATCCCCCGGCGGAGGCGCGACATGGCTGTCAAGGCCCCCGACACGTCGCGCTATCTGGAAGTGGAGCGCAAGTTCGACGTCGTCGAGTCGACGTCGCCGCCGTCGTTTGACGGGATCACGACCATCGTTCGGGTGGAGGGGCCACCGGCCCAGACCCTGGACGCCGTGTACTTCGACACGCCGGAACGTGACCTGGCGTCCAAACGCGTCACGTTGCGCCGTCGTACCGGCGGCACCGACGCTGGGTGGCATCTGAAGTTGCCGGCCGGTCCCGACGCACGCACCGAGGTTAGGGCATCGTTGGATGCCGAAGGCAACCAGGATGGGGTGCCGGCCGACTTGGTGGATGTGGTCTTGGCGATCGTGCGGGATCGTCCGCTGCTTCCGGTGGCGCGGATCAGCACCACACGCAAAGTTCACCTGCTGCACGGCACCGACGGCGTGTTGGCGGAATTCTGCGATGACCGGGTCACCGCACGACTGGCCGACGAATCCGCCGGCGAACAGCGTTGGCGCGAGTGGGAACTCGAACTCGTCGATGCCGACGCGACGGCTGACACCGATCTGCTGGACCGGCTGAGCAACCGGCTGCTCGGCGCCGGTGCCACGCCGGCGCGGCATCTGTCCAAACTCGCGCGGGCACTCGACGGGATTGTGCCGCCGCATGATTCGCCGGCGCAGGCGGCCAACCCGGTGCATCGCGCGGTGGCCGAGCAGATCGACGAGTTGCTTGTCTGGGACCGCGCGGTGCGCGCCGACGCCGACGATGCGGTGCACCAAATGCGGGTCGCGACACGCAAAATCCGCAGCCTGCTGCGGGCTGCGCCGGATTCGTTTGGGCTGGCAGACAACGCGTGGATCCTGGACGAATTGCGCGAATTGGGCCGGGTGTTGGGAACGGCCCGCGACGCCGAGGTGCTCGCCGAGCGTTACCAGCAGGCCCTGGACGGTCTGCCACCCCAACTGGTGCGCGGCCGGGTCCGGGAGCGCCTCGTCGACGACGCGCAGCGCCGGTACCGAAAAGGCTTATCGCGATCGCTGATTGCGCTGCGCTCGCCGCGGTATTTCAGGCTGCTCGACGCCCTCGAGGCGATCGTCGCGGAGCCGTCGGCCAGGCCAGATCAGGAATCAACACCGGTCACCGTCGAGGCCGCCTACAAGCGGGTGCGCAAGGCGTCGAAGCAGGCAACCGGTGCGCCCGAGGAAGACCGCGACGACGCGCTGCACGGTATCCGCAAGAAAGCCAAGCGGCTGCGTTACACCGCGTCGGCGACGGGTGCGGGCAAGGTGTCCGAGCGCGCCAAAGCCATCCAGACATTGCTCGGAGATCACCAGGACAGCGTCGTCAGCCGATCCCATCTACAGCAACAGGCGGCGGCCGCACATGCAGCCGGCGAGGACACCTTCACCTACGGTCTGCTCTATCAGCAGGAGGCCGAACTGGCTCAACGCCGCCGCGAGCAACTCGACAAGGCGCTGCGCAAGCTCGACAAGGCGGCACGCAAAACACTGCGATGACTGCGCCGAGCGGGGCGGACGAGTTGGCCTGTAAGCCGGATTCTGTTCCGCGCCGCCATGTCTGGCGGCGAGGCGGCGACCATCCATCTGGACACACCGTTGCCGGGTGCCTCAAGCGGCCTACCCGCAGGCTCGGGCGAGCAACCCTCGGACACCTGCGCGGCCGCACCGCAGTGCGGCCTTCTTGGCCTTGCTTCGGGTGGGGTTTGCCGAGCCATCCCGGTCACCCGGGATGCTGGTGCGCTCTTACCGCACCGTTTCACCCTTACTACCTAGGTAGCGGTCTGTTTTCTGTGGCACTTTCCCGCGAGTCACCTCGGATTGCTGTTAGCAATCACCCTGCTCTGTGAAGTCCGGACTTTCCTCGACTCGCATGGCGAACCAGCACGAGCCGCGGTCGCCCAGCCAACTCGTCCGCGTTGATCACCGTACCTGCTGCCGAATGTCCAGGCCAGCCCATCTAGGCGGCATGGAGATCGGACAACCGGATGGCGACGGCGACTTCCAACTCGCTTACCTCGATCCCAGCAGGAGCTCGTGCAACCGGTGGCGCTCCCGAGCGATAGCGCGCGCCCGTCGGCGTAGTGAATTCCGCTGTGTGGGTACTTTTTTGGTCGATGCTGGTGTTCACCTGCCAGCCGGCGGCCTCTTTGGCGTAGTTGCATCGTTCGCAGGTTCCGAGTCCATTCCCGACCGAAGTCGCACCGCCGCGACGGTGCGGCACGGCATGGTCGCGGTGCCGGATCGGCGCATCACAATATGGAGTGCGGCACCGCTGGTCCCGGAACTCGATGAACTTGACCAAGCCGCGTGGAAACAAGCGTGCCCTGGATTCCATAGCCACCAGCGCACCGGAGCGCGGATGTGCGTAGAGCCGCCGCAGGGTGGCGCGCGACTGTGAGTCGGCGACGGCGGCGGAGATCAATCCGCGCGCGACTGCCGCCGGTATCGGGCCGTAGCCGCAGATATCCGCCGCCGTGTTGTCGCCGCCGAGCAGCGTTTGGTCGGAGAGCACCAGGTTGACCGCGATCGGAGCGGGTGTCGCTGCGCTTCGCCCAGTAACCCGTTCGATCAGCGTGTCGGCCATGATCTGGCCACGAGACCGGCCGTCGAATGTGGTGTCGGCCGCGCGGCGCAGCGCGGCATATACGGATACGCCTTGAGCGACCGGGAGTAGCGCCGTCAAATACGTCATGGTGTCAGGCGCGGGCCGGATCGTCACAGTACGTTCGTCTGCCGCTTTGGCCGCCCGCTCGACGACAGCGTGCGGGTCGAGTCGATAGGCAATCGCTTTGGCGGCCGCGGCTACCCGAGCATCACCCAAACCATCGAGATCGGCGGGCTGGCCGCACAACTCAGCGTCCAGTATGCGTCGGTCCTCGACGTCCAAACATGCGCTTTCCCGCACGATCAGAGTTGCCCGCCACTCCGACAACACTCCAGTCTCCAGCGCCGCGAGGGTGTGCGGCATCTCGTGTACGAGCGCTTTGGCGAACCCGAGGTGCCGGCCGCCCCGGGCCGGGGAATCGCGCCGCGCAAGTGCGATCTCGCTGGCCACGCCACGACAGCGACGTGCCGCAGGAACACCGGCCGCGGCCTCGGCAGACCGCCGCGCTGCATCCAAAGCGGCCGCCGCCCGGGCCTGCCCAGCGGCCGCCGCGGACTTGACACGCTCCAACTCGGCAATGCGCTCCACCAGCGCCGATTCCTCGCTAGCCGGGTCAACCACCGCCAGGTTATCGAACATACGTTCGATCATACACGATCCCGGCGGCATTGCCTATCGTGAGAACGGTGACGCAGGTCAATAGATGGCTCAAGCGTGTCGACGCCGGTGACTGGGACGCCATCACCGCCGACCTCAATGTCCACGGCGGTGCGCTGCTACCCCGGCTCCTCACGCGCGCCGAGGCGCAGAAGCTCCGTGCGCTCTATGACCGCGACGAACTTTTCCGCAAAACCATCGAGATGGAACGCCACCGCTACGGCGTCGGCCAGTACCGGTACTTCCGCGCACCGTATCCCGAGCCGATCGAACGGCTCAAACAGGCGCTGTTTCCACGACTACTGCCGATCGCCCGAGACTGGTACACCAAGCTTCGTCGCGACACACCATGGCCCGACAGCCTCGACGAATGGCTGACAATGTGTCACGCGGCCGGTCAGACCAAACCGACGGCGCTGCTGCTGAAGTACGGCGCCGACGGTTGGAACGCGTTACACCGAGACCTGTACGGCGAGCTGGTTTTCCCGCTTCAGGTCGTGATCAACCTGAGCGATCCGGCTAGCGAGTACACCGGCGGTGAGTTCCTGCTCGTCGAACAACGCCCGCGGGCACAGTCCCGCGGCCTCGCAACCCAACTGCCGCAGGGTCATGGCTATTTGTTCACCACTCGCGACCGGCCGGTGCAATCAACCCGCGGTTGGTCGACATCACCGGTGCGCCATGGTCTTTCCGTGGTCCGGTCCGGTGAGCGCTATGCGCTGGGGTTGATCTTTCACGACGCGGCCTGACTGTCGCGTCGCAGTACGATGATGTTGTCGGCTACCGTGCCGACTTGGCCGTCCGGCCCGGTAACCTGCCGCTCCACACTCTCGGCACGCACCGGGCGCAGGCCGGTGTCGGTCAGCGGTAGTGCGGCAAGTACATCGGAAACACTGGGAAATGGGTAATCCTGGTGCTGCGACCACGGCGGCGCCGACCCGTGGTCGACGATCAGCAGCACACCGCCGGGCGTCAAGTGACCGGCGGCGCGTGGCAACACCTGCTCGCGCTCCAGCCGCACGGGTGAGTGCAAGTACTGCGCCGACACCAGGTCATAGCTCCCGTCCGGAAAGCTATCGGAAAGATCGAGGCGCTTGAAGACGATGCGATCCAATAGGTTCCGTTGGCGCGCGTCATCAGTTGCGCGCTGTAGCGCGGTCGCCGAGACGTCGACGGCCACCACCTGCCACCCGTGCTCGGCCAACCACACGGCATCAGCCCCCTCACCGCAGCCCAGATCAAGGGCTCGGCCGGCCGGTAAGCGCCCGGCCACCTCGGCCAGGTGCGCATTGACTCGTCCGCTCCACACCCGATCGGCTTGGCGATAGTGCTGCTCCCAGAACTGCTGCACATCGTCGAGTTCAGCTTCCATATCTAGAGCTTGCAGGCGCAGATCGAGTCTGCCAACCTAATTTGCCATGCAGGCAAACTCTGAAGACTCCGTGGATGTCGTGGTGCGCCGGCGGCTTCGAGAGCTGCGCATGCAGCGCGGCATGACGCTTGAAGATGTGGCGATGCGGGCGAATATCGATATTTCGACGCTGAGCCGCCTGGAATCCGGGAAGCGCCGGTTGGCCCTGGATCATCTGCCCAGGTTGGCCAAGGCGCTTTCGGTCAGCACGGATGAGTTGCTGCGGGAGCCCGAGCAACCCGACCCGCGAGTGCGGGGCGCCTCGCATACCCGGCACGGCATCACTTACTGGCCGCTGACGCGGCAGGGTCCGGCCGGCGGTTTGCACACCTTCAAGATTCGCGTCAAACGTCGCACGCCGCCGGCCGAGCTACCGGTGCACGAGGGGCAGGAATGGTTGTACGTGCTCTCCGGCCGGATGCGCCTGCTGCTCGGTGACCGAGACTTCGCGATCAAGCCTGGTGAGGCGGTCGAGTTCTCCACCTGGACCCCGCATTGGTTCGGTGCGGTGGACGCTCCGGTGGAAGCCATCGTGATCTTCGGCGCAAACGGCGAACGCCTGCATCTACACAGTTAGAGATAGGCCGTCTGGTTCACCAACCGCACCGACGAGTTCCCGTCGGGGTAGAACTCGGCGATACTCAACGACGCCAGGTCCAGGTGCAGCCGGTAGAGGATGCCGGTTCCGGCCTCCAGCGCCTGCCGCAGCAGCATTTTGATCGGCGTCACGTGCGACACCACCAACACCGTTGTACCGCCGTGCTCTTCGACGATCCGATCGCGCGCTGCCGCCACCCTCTGGTGCACGCTGTCGAAGCTTTCACCGCCGGGCGGCCTGGTGCTGGTGTCGCGCAGCCAGCGTCGATGCAGCTCAGGATCGCGCTCGGCGGCCTCGGCGAAAGTCAGTCCTTCCCAGGCGCCGAAATCGGTTTCGATCAAATCGTCGTCGACCGTCACATCCAAGCCCAGCGCCTTGGCGGCCGTCGTCGCGGTGTCATAGCAACGCTGCAGCGGCGAGCTGATCACCGCCGCGATTCCGCCCCGTTGGCCCAAATACCGGGCCGCCGCATCGGCTTGTTGCCGCCCCAGTTCGGTCAGCGCCGGATTACCGCGTCCCGAGTAACGCCGTTGTACCGACAGCTCGGTCTGCCCGTGCCGCAACAGCAGCAGCCGAGTGGCCGCGCCGCGGGCACCAGTCCAGCCGGGTGCCGTGATGGTCTCGGTTGCCGCGGCGGGCAGAGCAGTTTCGGTGGCCTCAGCGGCGGCATCCATCGCTTCGTTGGCCAGCCGGTCGGCATACGAGTTCTGCGCCCGCGGCACCCAGGTGTAGCTGATCTGCCCGAAACGCGCCGCCAGGGCGCGGGCCTGCGCGTGCAGCTCCGCCAGATCGGGATGTTTGACCTTCCAGCGTCCCGACATCTGTTCGACCACCAGCTTGGAGTCCATCGACACCGCGACATCGGTAGCACCGAGTTTGGCCGCCTCATCCAAACCGGCGATCAGCCCCCGATATTCGGCGACGTTATTGGTGGCGCGGCCAATCGCCTGCTTGCTCTCGGCCAACACGGTCGAACGGTCGGCCGACCACACCACCGATCCGTACCCGGCCGGCCCAGGGTTACCGCGCGACCCGCCGTCAGCCTCGACGAGGACTCTCATTTGCCGAAGCCAATGGTGCGCAACAGGATTGCACCGCATTCGGGGCAGCGCAGCACGTCGTCGTCGGCGGCCGCCGCGATCCGCGACAGCTCACCGCGGTCGATTTCGATGCGGCATGCTCCGCACCGGCGTCCCTGCAACGGCCCGGCGCCCGGGCCACCGCCGGCACGTTGCCGTTCATAAAGCGCAACCAGTTCTGGATCTAGCGCAGCCGTCAGCTCGTCGCGCCGCGACGAACGTTGCCGGCGAGTCTCGTCAATCTCGGCGAGTGCACCGTCGAGAGACTGTTGGGCGTTGCCGAGATCGTCCTGCAACTTGTCGACTGCCGTCGACTCGACGGTTTGATGAGCTTGCAGTTCCTCGCGGCGCTCCATGACCTCCAGCAGCGAATCCTCCAGGCTGGTCTGGCGGCGTTGCAACGTTTCCAATTCGTGCTGCAGCTCGGCCAATTGTTTGGCGTCTGCCACGGTCTGCAGCAGCGAGCGGTCGCGGTCCTCACGCTGGCGCACCGCGTCGATTTCCGACTCGAATCGAGACACTTGGGCGTCCAGATCCTCCATTGCGATTCGCACCGCGGCCAGCCGGTCGGTGGCGGCGCTGTGTTCAGCCTGCATCCGCTGATAGTCCTGCTGTTCGGGCAGATGGCCCGCCCGATGGGTGAGTCGGGACAGCTCGGCGTCCAGCTCGGCCAACTCGAGCAGCGACTGTTGTTGCACTACGGCAGCTTTCATGACGATAGGCCTTCGGCGGAATTGTCGACGTTCCAGGGGTCGGTGCGGATGGGGCACACCCGAACCGGCAGCGCGTCACCGAATGCCGAGCGCAACACGTCGGCGGCCTGGCCACACCACGGGTATTCGCTGGCCCAGTGGGCGACGTCGATCAGAGCCACATCAGAGGCGCGACGGTGCTCGTCGGCCGGGTGGTGCCGCAGATCGGCGGTGACATATGCCTGCACATCCGCGCCGGCTACCGCATCCAGCAATGAGTCCCCCGCGCCGCCGCACACCGCCACCCGCGACACCGGCGCGTCGGGGTCGCCGGCGGCACGCACCCCCCATGACGTTTGCGGCAGGCCGGCGCTAACCCGGGAGACAAACGCGCGCAACGATTCTGGGTGCGACAGGATGCCGATGCGGCCCAACCCAACATCGCCGGGCGGAGATGCGAGCGCGATGATGTCGAATGCCGGCTCCTCATAAGGGTGGGCGGCCCGCAGCGCCGAAAGCACCTCACCCCGCAATCGGGCCGGCGCGATGAACTCGACCCGGTCCTCGATCACCCGCTCGACGGCGCCAACCCTGCCGATTGTGGGCGAAGCTCCGTCGCGGGGCAGGAATTGGCCGGTGCCTGTGACACTCCAGCTGCAGTGCGCGTAGTCGCCGATCTCGCCGGCACCCGCGGCGAACACCGCCGCCCCCACCGCTTCAGCGTGGTCCGGCGGGACGAAAACGACCCACTTGTCGTGGTTGGCCATCGCTGCCAATGGCTCGAGCACCGCCTCGACGGTCAGTCCCAGCGTCTGCGCCAGCGCGTCGGACACCCCCGGTGAGGCGGAGTCGGCGTTGGTGTGCGCGGTGAACAGCGAACGCCCTGAACGGATCAGCCGGTGCACCAGAGCACCTTTGGCTGTGCTGGCCGCCACGGTGTCCACCCCGCGCAACAACAACGGATGGTGCGCCAGCAGCAGTCCCCCGTCGGGGACCTCGTCGACCACCGCTGTGGTGGCGTCGACCGCAATCGTCACCGATTCCACCGCGTCATCGGGGTCACCGCAGACCAGCCCGACCGAATCCCATGATTGGGCCAGCCGCGGCGGATATGCCTCGTCGAGCACGCCGATGACGTCGGCCAATCGCATAGTCATTCCAGCACCTCGCTCAACGCCTCGACCAGCAGCGACCACTCCGGGCGCACCGCCGCCCGCAGATACCGCCCATCCAGACCGACAAATGTGTCGCCGCGACGGACTGCAATACCCTTGGCGTGCAACCGCTTTCGCACCAGCTCAGCGTCGCCGACAGTGAACAGCACGAACGGCGCCCGGCCGTCAACCACGGCGACACCCACGGATTGCAGCCCGGACACCATCTCGGCCCGCAGCTCCGCCAGCCGCCGAGCGCCAACCGCCGCCTCGGCCACCGCGCCGGGAGCACAACAGGCCGCGATCGCCGCCAGTTGCAGGGTGCCCACCGGCCAGTGCGCGCGTCGTGAGGTCAGGCGGGCCAGCACCTGCGGCGGCCCAAGCGCGTAGCCCACCCGCAGCCCGGCCAGCGACCAGGTCTTGGTCAGGCTGCGTAACACCAGCACATCGGGCAGCGCATCACCGGCCAGCGACTCCGGCTCACCGGGAACCGCGTCGGCGAACGCCTCGTCGACCACCACGATCCGGCCGGGGCGGCGCAACGCGTGGATCTGCTCGCGAGCGTGCAGCACCGAGGTCGGATTGGTTGGGTTGCCCAGCACCACCAGATCTGCCTCGTCGGGCACCTGCACACCGGCCAGGCCGAACGGCGACTTGAGCACAACATGCTGAACCGGGACCCCGGCCGCGGCCAGCGCAATGTGCGGTTCGGTGAACGACGGCGCGATGATCGCGGCCAGTCGCGGGCACAGGTTGGCCAGCAGCGTGAACCCCTCGGCGGCGCCGGCCAGCACCGTCACCTCGTCGGGGGCGTGGCCGTGGCGGGCGCACACCGCTGCAATGGCGGCCCGCTCGTCGTCGACTCCCGGGTATCTTGCGAGGTCGGACAGCCGGTCGGTCAGCCGCCGGATCAGCCATGCCGGCGGTTGCGGATCACGAACGTTGACGGCGAAGTCCAGCATGCCCGGCTCAGCGGCCTGATCGCCGTGGTAGCGCGCCACCGCAAGCGGGGTCGGGTCCAGACTCGCCACGCTTGAAACAGTAACGGCCTCAGTGGCAGGGCAGGTCAGCGCATCGGAGACAATGAGAAGGTGACCGGCATAATCTCTGCTGCGGCGCAGCTGGTGATATTCGACCTCGACGGCACCTTGACCGATTCCGCCGACGGGATCGTTTCCAGCTTTCGCCACGCGCTGCGCCACGTCGGTGCGGCCGAGCCCGAGGGCGATCTGGCGAGCCGGATCGTCGGCCCGCCGATGCACCACACCCTGTCCGGGCTGGGATTGGGTGAGCGCACCGATGCAGCGATCGCGGCCTACCGCGCGGACTACAGCACCCGCGGCTGGGCGATGAACACGCTCTTCGACGGGATCGGGTCGCTGCTGGCGGATTTGCGGGCCGCCGATGTTCGGCTGGCGGTGGCCACCTCCAAGGCCGAGCCGACCGCGCGCCGCATCCTGGCCCACTTCGCGCTCGACGAGCATTTCGAAGTCGTCGCCGGAGCCACCCTCGACGGCTCGCGCAGCAGCAAGGTCGACGTGCTGGCCCACGCGTTGGCGCAGCTGCAGCCGCTGCCCGAGCGCTTGCTGATGGTCGGTGACCGCGTGCACGACGTCGAAGGTGCGGCCGCCCACGGCATCGACGCGGTGGTGGTCGAGTGGGGCTACGGGCACGCCGACTTCGCCGAAGACAGTGGTGTCGCCCGGGTCGCCACGGTCGCGGAGTTGCGGAGGATGCTGGGTGTCTGATCCACGGCTGCACATCACGTTTGTCTGCACCGGCAACATCTGCCGGTCGCCGATGGCCGAGAAAATGTTCGCCCATCAGATCAGCCAGCGCGGGCTGCACGACGCGGTGCGGGTGACCAGTGCGGGTACCGCCGAATGGCATATCGGCAAATGTGCTGACGATCGGACCAACCGGGTGCTGCGCGCGCACGGCTATCCCACTGAGCACAGCGCGGCGCACCTCGACAGCGACCACCTGACAGCCGACCTGGTAATCGCCTTGGCGCGGAACCACGTCTGGCTGTTGCGCCAGCTCGGGGTCGACCCCGACCGGGTACGAATGCTGCGGTCGTTCGACCCGCGGTCCGGTGCTTACGCGCTCGACGTCGATGATCCCTACTACGGCGATCACGATGATTTCGAGGCGGTTTTCGCCACCATCGAGGCCGCCCTGCCCGGGCTGCATGATTGGGTCGACGAGCGACTTGCGCAAAACGGTCACCACTGATGCGGCGTTTGGCGTTCCTGTTGCGGCCGGGCTGGTTGGCGCTGGCGGTGGTGGTAATCGCGTTCACCTACCTGTGTCTCACCGTGCTCGCACCGTGGCAGCTGGGAAAAAACAGCAAGACCTCGCGAGAGAACGACCAAATTCAGCAGTCCCTGAGTACCGCCCCGGTCCCGGTGAAAACGCTGCTGCCGCAGCAAGATTCGTCAGCACCCGATGCGCAGTGGCGAAAGGTGACGGCCACCGGGCACTATCTGCCGGATGGGCAGGTGCTGGCCCGGCTACGAGTGGCCGGCGGGGAGCCCTCGTTAGAAGTGCTGGTCCCGTTCGTTGTGGATGCCGGTCCCACCGTGCTGGTCGACCGCGGCTATGTCCGGCCAGAACAGGGCTCGCGGGTGCCGCCGATACCGCCGCCGCCCAGCGGTGCGGTGACCATCACCGCGCGGTTGCGTGACTCCGAAGCGCCGGCACGCGGCAAGGATCCGTTCACCACAGACGGTGTGCAGCAGGTGTATTCCATCGACATCGATCAGATAGCGAACCTGACCGGGGTGCCGTTGGCCGGCTCCTACCTGCAACTGGTGGACAACCAGCCCGGTGGGCTCGGCGTAATCGGGGTGCCGCATCTGGATGCCGGGCCGTTCTTGTCGTATGGCATCCAGTGGATCTCGTTCGGCATCGTCGCGCCCATCCTGCTGGGCTATTTCGTCTACGCCGAGATCCGCGTCCGCCGTGCGGAAAAGGCGGCAGCCGGCGATCCCACCGCACCCAAGACCGTCGAAGAAAAGCTCACCGATCGCTATGGCCGGCGGCGGTGAACGCCACCAACAGCGCCGTCGCGGCCTGCACCACCCGGGAAAGCAGCACCGCGCGGCGCAGGTCGGCCACCGACGGTGACGGCCCCGCGCCGAGGGTTGGCCGGATCTGCAGTTCGTAGTGGTACTGCGTCGGCCCGCCCAGCCGCACCCCCAGCGCCCCGGCGAACGACGCCTCGACGACACCGGCATTGGGGCTGGGATGGCGGTCGGCATCGCGTACCCAGGCCCGCAGCGCACCGACCGGTGATCCGCCGACGGCCGGCGCGCACATCACCACCAGCGTCGCAGTCACCCGCGCTGCCGCATAGTTGGCCAGATCGTCCAAACATGCTGCTGCCCAGCCAAATCGGGCATAGCGGGGCGAACGGTGACCGATCATCGAGTCCAAGGTGTTGACGGCGCGGTACGCCAGCACCGCCGGCACCCCACCGACCGCCGCACACAGCAGCGGCGCCACATGCGCGTCGGAAGTGTTTTCGGCGACCGATTCCACTGCCGCACGGGCCAGCCCGTCAGCGTCGAGCAACGCCGGATCGCGGCCGCACAACGACGGCAGCAGTCGCTTGGCGGCCTCGACGTCGCCGCACTCCAGCAGCTCCGCCATGCTCGCGCCGGTGCGGGCAAGTGACGTCCCGCCCAGCGATATCCAGCTGGCCACCGCGGTGGCGGCAACCGACCACGACGGACCGCGCCGCTCGGTGTACCGCTGCAGCGCTGCCCCCACAAGGGTGATGGCGCCGACCAGCACGCCGACGTGGGCTAGGCCGGCGACCCGGCTATCGCGGTAGCTGACCCGCTCCAGGGCCGCCGCCGTCGCACCGAAGGCGGCCACCGGATGGCCGGCCTGCGGGTCGCCCAGCAGCAAGTCGGCCAGGTAGCCGACCAGCGCGCCCAGCAGCTGTCGCACCGCAAACATTCCGGCAGCGTCTCACACATGGTCTACTCGGTGATATGAGGCGGTATCCACGATGAAGCGCCCTGCCACCCGGGTGGCCGACCTGCTCAATCCCGCCGCAACGCTGTCGCCCGCCGCCAATGTGATCATGCAGCTGTCGTTGCCGGGCGTCGGCTACGGCGTGCTGGAAAGCCCGGTCGACAGCGGCAACGTCTACAAGCATCCGTTCAAGCGGGCCCGCACCACCGGCACCTACCTGGCCGTCGCGACGATCGGAACCGACGCCGACCGCGAGTTGATCCGCGCTGCCGTCGACACCGCGCATCAGCAGGTGCGGTCGACGCCGTCGAGCCCGGTCTCCTACAACGCGTTCAATCCGCAGTTACAGCTGTGGGTGGCGGCCTGCCTGTACCGCTATTTCGTCGACCAGCACGAGTTTTTGCACGGCGCGCTCGATGACGTCGTCGCCGACGCGGTATATCAAGACGCCAAGCGGCTGGGCACCACGCTGCAGGTGCGCGAGGGGATGTGGCCGCCGGACCGCGCCGCGTTCGACGAATACTGGAAGCGCTCGCTCGACGAGCTGCACATCGATCCGCCGGTTCGCGAGCATCTTCGCGGCGTCGCCTCGGTGGCGTTCCTGCCGTGGCCGTTGCGCGCGCTGGCCGGACCGTTCAATTTGTTCGCGACGACGGGTTTCCTGGCGCCGGAGTTCCGCACGATGATGCAGCTGGACTGGTCACCATCCCAACAACGCCGGTTCGAGTGGCTGCTGAGCGCCCTGCGACTGGCTGACCGGCTGATACCGCATCAGGCCTGGATCTTCGGTTACCGGCTTTATCTATGGGACATGCGGTTTCGCGCTCGGCGCGGGTGGCGAATCGTGTGACGACTAGCCGTAGATGGCGAGCAGCACGATGGCGGCCATGCAGACCATCGCCAGCAGAAACCAGGGCTGCAGATAGATGCGCTCGCGGGTTTCCTCGGTCTTCGGCGTCTTCGCCGTCTCCGGCGCCTCCGGCGCAAGCGAAGTGGAACGCTCCGGCGTTAGTTGTGAAGTCATGCTAACTATCATTATCGACTCGTTAGCCTTAGTAAATGTGTTGCTCGTTTCATCGACCCCCTCATTGCGACGCAGGTCACACTGCTGGGCCGGGCGCGGCCCGCGAAATGTTCCGAAGGGAGCAGACTCATGGCTTTCCCGGCGCTCAACCACGTCGCCATCACGGTGCGCGACATGACAGTCAGCGGCCCCTGGTACCGCAAACTGCTCGGCACTGACCCAGTCCTCGACGAGCACACCGACGCCGGATTCCGCCATCTGGTCTGGATGCTCGACGGCGGGACGATCTTCGGCATCCACCAGCACGAACGTTCCGCTCCCGACGAGCGATTCAGCGAGTTCCGCGTCGGCCTCGACCATGTTGGCTTCGGCTGCGCCGACCGCGCCGAGCTGGAGCAATGGATGACGCGACTCAACGAGCTGGGTGTCCACCACGGCGGCATCGTGGACGCCCGCTACGGCTCGGGGTTGAGCTTTCGAGACCCGGACGGCATCGCGCTGGAGTTCTTCGCGCCGCCAGGGTGATGTGGTCTTAAGCCAGCAGAATGATCAGCACGATGGCCAGGACGATGAGCGCTGCCAGCGTCCACCAGACAACGGGGCCGGTGTTGGGCTTGCGAGACGGCCGCGGCGTCAGCGGGCTATTGGACGGTGCGACGCCCCATTTGCCCTTCGGCGAGACATTGGGCGGATCGGGCGGCGGCGGGGTGGGTTCTGTGGTCACCCCTCTGCGTTGCCGGCGTGGGAGAAGCTAAACGTCCTCTCGTGTCTGCGCCGCCTCACCACCGCTGCGCCATACGTACGCATACCCCTGCCGCGACTATGAGCGCTTTTGCTGATGTTTCGTGCCGCACGTCACCGCATGCTGGCTAGCATGAGCGAAACCAGCTGGAGCGGCACAGACATGGGAGACATCCGCGAGCTTCCGACCGGAACGGTCACGTTGCTGCTGGCCGATGTCGAGGGGTCGACTCGCCTGTGGCAGACCCAGCCCGAGGCGATGAAGGCCGCCGTCGTGCGCCTCGACCAGACGCTGTCGGATGCTGTCGCGGCCCACCACGGTGTGCGGCCCGTCGAGCAAGGCGAGGGCGACAGCTTCGTCATCGCGTTCGCCCGCGCCGCCGACGCGGTCGCCTGTGCCCTGGACTTGCAGCGGGCGCCGCTGGCGCCGATCAAATTGCGCATCGGCGTGCATACCGGCGATATCCAACTGCGCGACGAAGGCAACTACATCGGCCCGACGATCAACCGCACCGCACGGCTACGCGATGTCGCCCATGGCGGCCAGACGGTGCTCTCCGGCGCGGCGGAACCGCTCGTCGTAGACCAGCTGCCGACCGGCGTCACCTTGACCGATCTCGGCGCTCACCCGCTGCGCGACCTGCCACGCCCGGAACGGGTTGTGCAACTCTGCCATCCCGATCTGCATAACGATTTCCCGCCGCTGCGCACCGCGAATACCTTCGCCAACGAGCGCCTTCCGGTACAACTGACGAGTTTCATTGGGCGCCAATCAGAAATGAACGGCATCCGCGAGGCGCTCGCCGACAACCGACTCGTCACGCTGACCGGTGCGGGCGGCGCCGGTAAGACCCGCCTGGCGGTGCAGGTCGCCGCCAACATAGGCGGCGAATTCGTCGACGGCCTGTGGTACGTCGACTTGGCACCGATCACCGATCCCGACGTCGTCGCCGTCACGGTGGCACGGGCGTTGGGCCTGCCTGACCAGCCCGGCCAACCGACGATGGACGTGCTGCGTCGGTTCGTTCGCGACCGCCGGATGCTGATCTTGCTGGACAACTGCGAGCACCTGCTCGACGCCAGCGCCGAGCTGATCATCGGGCTGTTGGCCGGGTGTCCGGCGCTGACACTGCTGGCGACCAGCCGCGAGCCCATCGGCGTTGCCGGTGAGGTGAGCTGGCGAGTGCCCTCCCTCTCGCTGGCCGGCGAAGCGATCGATCTGTTCAGCGACCGCGCCCGCCGGACTAAGCCCGACTTCCGCGTGACCGCGGACAACGCCGAGACGGTGACCGAGATCTGTCGCAGGCTCGACGGACTTCCGTTGGCCATCGAGCTCGCCGCAGCCCGGGTCCGCGCATTGTCGCCGACCGAGATCCTGGACAGCCTGCATGATCAGTTCCGCCTGCTGACCGGTGGTGCGCGTACCGCGGTCCGACGCCAGCAGACACTGCGCGCATCAGTGGACTGGTCGCACGCATTGCTGTCCGAGCCCGAACAGGTGCTGTTTCGACGGCTGGCGGTGTTCCTCGGCGGGTTCGATCTCGATGCGGCCCAAGCCGTTGTCGGCGAGATGGAGCGCTATCAGGTGCTCGATCAGCTCACGCTGTTGGTCGACAAGTCGCTCGTCGTCGCCGACGACAGCCCGCGTGGCACCCGCTACCGGCTGCTGGAGACGGTCCGCCAGTACGCGCAGGAAAAACTCGGCGAGTCCCGTGAAGGCGATGATCTGCGGGCCCGGCACCGCGACCACTACACCGGGGAGGCCACCTCGCTCGACGCGCCGGCAGACATCGACTACGAACGGCGAATCGACTGGGCGGAAACCGAACTCGACAATCTTCGAGCCGCCTTCGGGTGGAGTCGGGAGGGTTCTGAAACTGAGCTTGCGCTGACGCTGGCGTCGTCGCTGCAGCCGCTGTGGCTGACCCGCGGACGCATCCAGGAAGGATTGAACTGGCTCGGCGCCGCGCTGGCTGACGGGAGCCAAGCGAACGGCGAGGTTTCGGCGGCGTTCGTACGGGCGTCGGCGAACAGGGTCCAGCTGCTTTCGCAGCTCGGCAGGGCCGATGTCCTCGATGACGCTGTACGAACTCTGGCAATGGCACGGAAATTCGGCGACCCATCGCTGGTGGCGGTCGCGCTGACGGCCTGCGGTTTGATCGGAGCTGCCAACGACGCCGACGCTGCGCGGCAGTACTACGCCGAGGCGGCAGGCATTGCCCGAGATCTGGGCGATTTACGGACGTTGGCCCGAATCCGGGCCCACGAGAGTTTCGCAGGTCTCATCGGCGGCGAACCAATCGCTGATGTTCAGGCTGCGGCGGAGGAAGGCCTTCGGATCGCGGACCGAATCGGCGACGGCTTCCTCACTCGTCAATGCGACTTGGCATTGAATTGGATGAAGATTTACGGCAGCGACCTGCTCGGCGGCGCCGTCCGGTTGGGTGAGGTGGTCGAGGAGTCCAATGCGGCCCGCGATCCGATGTTCGCGATGTATGGGTCCGTACTTCGGGCATACGCGCTCGCGTACACCGGGGATTTGACCGGTGCTCGAGCCGTGGCAGAGGCGGCGCTCCGCAGCGCATCCGCGCTCTTCGAATACTACGAAGGTCCGGTGCACACGGCGTTCGCCATAGCGCACCTGGCGGCGGGCGACGCGTCTGCGGCCTGGAAATCCTACGAAGCAGCGCTGCAATGCAGCGGCATGGATGCCCAGATCGCTTCCACCTTCAGCTGGGCGGCGTTAGCGCCGTTGGCATGCGGCGATCTCGCTACCGCCCGTCGCTGGGCTGATGATGCCGTATCGGTGATCAAGGGCTGCGGCTTATCGATCGCGTTGGCGTCACGCGCGTACGTGGAGATTGCGCAGCGCGAGTTCGATGCTGCCGAACGTGATGCTCACGACGCGCTCAATCTGATTGCTCGGCTGGGAGGCGATGTCGCCGTTCCGTTCGCTCTCGACTGCCTCGCCTTTGCGGCGGGCGACGCCGGCAACCACCAGATGGCAGCGCGCCTGTTCGGTGCAGCCGAATCGGCCCGCCAGAACATCGGATTGGTGCAATTCAAGGCGCTCGCGGCCGATGACGAGGCGAGGATCGCTGAGATCCGAGATCGTATGGGCGAGGACGACTTTGCCGCCGGGTGGGCTGAAGGTGCGATGCTCTCGATCGATGAAGCGATCGCGTACGCGCAGCGCGGCCGCGGCGAACGCAAGCGCGCCAGCAGTGGATGGTCATCGCTGACCCGTGCCGAGCGCGACGTCGTGAGACTGGTCAGTGACGGCTTGGGCAACAAAGATGTCGCCGCGCGGCTGTTCATCTCGCCGCGAACCGTGCAGGCGCATCTGACCCACATCTACAGCAAACTGGGCCTCACCTCTCGGGTGCAGCTGGCCCAGGAGGCGGTGCGTCACAGCTGACTGCTCAACACTGGTGGGCGCGGACGGTATCGAACCGCCGACCGCTGGTGTGTAAAACCAGAGCTCTACCACTGAGCTACGCGCCCTGCCTCGGGCAGGCTACCCGCCTACCTGCCTACTGCTCAAAACGCCGACGCTTCGCGTCGAGCGTGCGCAAAACCGGGTTTCAGCTCGGCGTGTCGACCGGGGACACGCACGCTCGCGGCAGGGATCCACAGAACGCTAGGCCTTGAGGGCGGCCAGCGCGTCGGTCCAGAGCCGCTGGTCGCGGGCTTCGCCCGGCTGCTTCATCTCAGCGAATTGGATGACCCCGGACCGGTCGATGACGAAGGTGCCGCGGTTGGAGAAACCGGCGGCGTCGTTGAACACTCCGTAGGCCTGGCTGACCGCGCCGTGCGGCCAGAAGTCCGACAGCACCGGAAACAAGAAGCCGCTTTCCATCGCCCACACTTTGTGAGTCGGCGGCGGGCCCACCGAGATGGCCAGCGCCACACTGTCGTCGTTTTCGTAGTCGGGCAGGTGATCGCGCAACTGGTCGAGCTCGCCCTGGCAGATACCGGTGAAGGCCAGCGGGAAGAACACCAGCAGCACGTTCTTGGCCTCGTTTCCAGCCCGATACGCGCTCAAGGTGACCGGCTGCTGGTTCTGGTCGCGCAGGGTGAAGTCGGGCGCCGTGGTGCCGACCGTGAGCATTAGCGCCGCCCGGCCCGCGACTTCGGCTGGACCAACCGGCTGGCGCTCCAGTCGCCCAGATTGACCGACGACGTCGGCATCAGGCCGGCAGTGGGCGCCGATTCGGCGATCTCGGCGGGCAGCACGTGGCCGGGCCGGCCGGTTTTCGGTGTCAGCACCCAGATCACGCCGTCGTCGGCCAGCGGGGCGATCGCGTCCATCAAGGTGTCCACCAAGTCCCCATCGCCGTCACGCCACCACAACAAAACGACGTCGACGACTTCATCGGTGTCCTCGTCGAGTAGCTCGGCGCCGCACGCATCCTCGACGTCGGCGCGAATGTCGTCGTCGGTGTCCTCGTCCCAGCCCCACTCCTGGACAATTTGGTCTTTCTGGATGCCCAGTTTGCGGGCGTAGCTCGGGGCGTCATCCGCCGCGACCACAGGGGGACCTCCTTCTACCGACACACGCGCCGTGCGATGGCCACTATCGTCGCACAGCCCACCCCCAGCTGACACGACTGTGCCGTTGAACCCCCGCTCACGAATAAGCCAGGCAGGCGCGCACCGTTTTGGTTTTGGTGTCGTTGAGCTGATCGACGCGCTGGTTGAACTCACCCGTCGGGGCATGCGCCCGGATGGCGTTCGCGACGTCGCGGGCCGCGTCGACATAGGCGTTCAGCGAGTCACGCACCTGTCCGGACAGCGGCTCGCTGATGCTGCCGGCGACAACGTCGGCGCTGTTGTTGAGTGCATCGACGGCCGGGCCTTCGGCGGAGGCGGGGTCGCGGCCCTGATTGAACGCCCCGACAAAGGCATTCACCTTCTCGATTGCGTCCTTGCTGGTGTTGGCAAACGACTCGCAGGCCCGGATCACAGCTCGGGTTGTCAGCTGCTGCTGGCGCTGCGTCTCCCGAATCCGGGAGGTCGCCGAGGACGCCGACACCGACGCCGATACCGAGGCCCGGTAGGCGGGCGCCATTGCGGTGTCGACGGTGGGGCTGCCTTCGGTGACGGTGGTGCACCCGACGATGGCCATCAGCATCGCCGCGACGCAACCGAGTACCAGCGCGACGATCCGCCATCTTCGGGCGGCACGCCATCCGGTCAGCACAACGTCTGACGTTACCGGTTCCCGATTTCGCCCGCCTCGAGCCGCCGACTGCCGGTTGCGGACATCGTGTCGATAGCCCCTACGCGACGAGGCGTCCGGTGCGGCACGATAGGAGGGACAACGACCAAGCGGCGGCGGCGGGCATCGGCCACAAGCGGATACCCGCCACACACAAGGAGCAGCGAGTTGACTACCGAGTTCGTACGCCACGATCTGGCGAAAAACTCAAGCGGTACAAGCGAACCCGACCGGGTGCGGGTGATTCGCGAAGGTGTCGCGTCTTATCTGCCCGACATCGATCCCGAAGAGACCGCCGAATGGCTGGAATCCTTCGACGAACTGCTGTCGCGCTCCGGGCCTTCGCGAGCCCGCTACCTGATGCTGCGGCTGCTGGAACGCGCCGGCGAACAGCGCGTCTCGATTCCGGCGCTGACATCGACCGACTACGTCAACACCATCCCCACCGAGCTCGAACCATGGTTCCCCGGCGACGAGGACGTCGAGCGCCGCTATCGGGCCTGGATCCGGTGGAACGCGGCGATCATGGTGCACCGAGCGCAACGGCCGGGCGTTGGTGTGGGCGGCCACATTTCGACCTACGCCTCCTCTGCCGCACTCTACGAGGTCGGCTTCAACCACTTCTTCCGCGGCAAGTCGCATCCCGGCGGCGGCGACCACGTGTTCATCCAGGGCCACGCCTCCCCCGGCATCTACGCGCGCGCATACTTGGAAGGCCGGTTGACCGCCGACCAACTCGACGGATTTCGCCAAGAACACAGTCACGCCGGCGGCGGGCTGCCCTCCTACCCGCATCCACGGCTGATGCCCGACTTCTGGGAATTCCCCACCGTGTCGATGGGCCTGGGCCCGATGAACGCCATCTACCAGGCTCGATTCAACCATTACCTGCGTGATCGGGGCATCAAAGACACCTCCGACCAGCACGTGTGGTGCTTTTTGGGCGACGGCGAAATGGACGAGCCCGAGAGCCGCGGCCTGCTGCACATCGGCGCGCTGGATGGTCTGGACAACCTCACCTTCGTGATCAACTGCAACCTGCAGCGTCTCGACGGCCCGGTGCGCGGCAACGGCAAGATCATCCAGGAGTTGGAGTCGTTCTTCCGGGGAGCCGGCTGGAACGTCATCAAGGTGGTGTGGGGGCGCGAATGGGATGCGCTGCTGCACGCCGACCGGGACGGCGCGTTGGTCAACCTGATGAACGTCACGCCCGACGGCGACTACCAGACCTACAAGGCCAACGACGGCGGCTATGTCCGCAACCACTTCTTCGGGCGCGACCCGCGCACCAAAGCATTGGTGGAAAACCTGACCGACCAAGAGATCTGGAACCTCAAGCGCGGGGGTCACGACTACCGCAAGGTCTACGCCGCCTACCGCGCCGCGATGGAACACAAGGGCCAGCCGACCGTGATCCTGGCCAAAACCATCAAGGGCTACAGCCTGGGCAGCTACTTCGCCGGCCGCAACGCCACCCACCAGATGAAGAAGTTCCGGTTGGACGACCTCAAAGATTTCCGTGACGAGATGCGGATTCCGGTCTCCGACGCGCAGTTGGAGGAAGACCCGTACCTGCCGCCGTACTACCACCCCGGGCCGGACGCACCGGAGATCCGCTACCTGCTCGACCGGCGTCGTACCCTCGGTGGCTTCATCCCCGAGCGCCGGACCAAGTCCAAGGCGCTGCCGTTACCTGGCCGCGACACCTACAAATCGCTGAAGAAGGGCTCCGGCAGCCAAGAGGTCGCCACCACCATGGCGACTGTGCGCACCTTCCGGGAGATCCTGCGCGACAAAGAAATCGGTCGACGGATAGTCCCGATCATCCCCGACGAGGCGCGCACCTTCGGGATGGACTCCTGGTTCCCCTCGCTGAAGATCTACAACCCCAACGGTCAGCTGTACACCTCGGTCGACGCCGATCTGATGCTGGCTTACAAAGAAAGCGAGTCCGGGCAGATGCTCCACGAGGGCATCAACGAAGCCGGGTCGGCGGCCTGCTTCACCGCGGTCGGCACCTCGTATGCGACGCACAACGAGCCGATGATCCCGATCTACATCTTCTATTCGATGTTCGGTTTTCAGCGCACCGGCGACGGCCTGTGGGCGGCCGGCGACCAGATGGCCCGCGGGTTTCTGCTCGGCGCCACCGCAGGGCGTACGACGCTGACCGGCGAGGGATTACAACATGCCGACGGCCATTCGTTGCTGCTGGCGACCACCAACCCGGCTGTGGTGTCCTACGACCCCGCGTTTGCCTATGAGGTCGCCTACATCATCGAAAGCGGGCTGGCCCGCATGTTCGGCGAGAACCCGGAAAACGTCTTCTTCTACATCACCATCTACAACGAGCCGTATGTGCAGCCGCCGGAGCCCGAGCACTTCGACCCCGAGGGCCTGCTGCGCGGCATTTACCGCTACCGGGCCGCCACCGAGCCGCGCGCCAACACCGCGCACATCCTGGCCTCGGGGGTGGCGATGCCGTCGGCGCTGACCGCCGCCGACATGCTCTCCTCGGAGTGGGATGTCGCCGCCGACGTGTGGTCCGTCACCAGCTGGAGCGAGCTTAACCGGGACGGAATCGTCATTGCCAAGGAAAGGCTGCGCCATCCCGACCGTCCGGCCGGCACGCCGTACGTGACCCAGGTGTTGTCCCACGCCCTCGCGGACAAGGCCGGCCCCGTCGTCGCGGTGTCGGACTGGATGCGCGCGGTGCCCGAGCAGATCCGGCCCTGGGTGCCGGGCACCTACGTCACGCTGGGCACCGACGGATTCGGCTTCTCCGATACCCGGCCCGCCGCGCGGCGCTACTTCAACACCGACGCCGAGTCGCAAGTCGTCGCGGTCCTCGAGGCGCTGGCCCGGGGCGGCGAGATCGATCCATCGGTGCCGGTCGCTGCGGCGCGCCAGTACAAGATCGACGACGTGCAGGCCGCACCGGCGCAGACTTCGGATCCCGGCGTGGCATAGCAGCTCGCTGAGCCCAACGGGCCCGGGTCGCGCTTGGCGAAAACATCCATAAAAGTGGCGTAGCTTTTAGGGGTGGCCGACAAGGATATTGGGCAGTTCGTCCTGCCGCGCTCAACGCTCGAGCTACTGGACACCGTGCCGGAGTCGCTGCTGAGGCGGCTCAAGCAGTACTCCGGGCGGCTGGCCACCGAGGCGGTCTCAGCGATGCACGACCGGTTGCCGTTCTTCGCCGACCTGGAGGCCTCTCAGCGCGCCAGCGTCGCGCTGGTGGTCCAGACCGCGGTGGTGAACTTCGTCGAGTGGATGGGCGACCCGCGCAGCAACGTCAGCTACACCGCGCAGGCGTTCGAGCTGGTGCCCCAGGAACTGACACGCCGAATCGCGCTGCGAGACACCGTCGACATGGTGCGGGTCACGATGGAGTTCTTCGAGGAAGTCGTCCCGATGGTGGCCCGCTCGGAAGAGCAGGTCACCGCGCTGACGGTCGGAATTCTGAAGTACAGCCGCGACCTGGCCTTCACCGCCGCCACGGCGTATGCCGACGCGGCCGAAGCCCGCGGCACCTGGGACAGCCGGATGGAGGCCAGCGTCGTGGACGCGGTGGTGCGCGGCGACACCGGCCCCGAGCTGTTGTCCAGGTCCGCCGCGCTGAATTGGGACACCACCGCGCCGGCGACGGTAGTAGTAGGGACACCCGCGCCGGGACGGGAAAACCATGCCAGCCAGGATGTCCGGGATATCGCCACCCGTCACGGCCGCGCCGCGCTCACCGACGTGCACGGCACCTGGCTGGTGGCGATCGTGTCCGGCCAGCTCACCCCGACCGAGAAGTTCTTCGGCGATCTGCTGAACGCGTTCTCCGCCGGCCCGGTGGTGATCGGGCCGACGGCGCCGATGCTGACCGCTGCCTATCACAGCGCCAGTGAGGCCATCTCCGGGATGAACGCGGTAGCCGGCTGGACCGGCGCGCCGCGCCCGGTGCTGGCGCGGGAACTGCTGCCTGAACGCGCGCTGATGGGCGACGCCTCGGCCATCGCCGCGTTGCATACCGACGTGATGCGGCCGCTCGCCGATGCCGGGCCTACCCTCACCGAGACGTTGGACGCCTATCTGGATTGCGGCGGCGCGATCGAGGCCTGCGCGCGCACATTGTTCGTTCATCCAAACACGGTGCGCTACCGCCTTCGGCGTATCGCCGACTTCACCGGGCGGGACCCCACGCAGCCCAGGGATGCCTATGTACTCCGGATAGCCGCTACGGTGGGGCATCTCGCCTATCAGGCGCAGCACAACAGCATCACCAGTAACACTGTGACGCCCGTCACCACCCCGGTGGTAAAAGACCTGGTCGAACCGTCGGCGGCCCACCGGGTGGACTGACGAGGTTGCGACGCGATCTCAAACATGTCGCATCCGAGGCTGTTTTGTAGGGTCCCGACAAAAACCTAAGACAAGGTTCATAATCTCTTACACCGCGCAAAGTCGTCTTCACAGTGTTCTCTTAAACACGTGATTGCGTTACTTGCCCCCGGACAGGGATCGCAGACTCCCGGCATGCTGTCGCCGTGGCTTGAGCTGCCCGGCGCCGCGGACCAGATTGCCTCGTGGTCGACGGCCAGCGGCCTGGACCTCGCCCGGTTGGGCAGCACGGCGTCGGCAGAGGAGATCACCGACACCGCGGTGACCCAGCCGCTGGTCGTGGCCGCCACCCTGCTCGCCCATCAGGAGCTGACCCGACGCGATGAGCTCGGCGAGGCCGACCTCATCGTGGCCGGCCACTCGGTCGGCGAAATTGCCGCCTATGCGATCGCCGGCGTGATTTCGGCTGATGAAGCCGTCTCGCTGGCCGCCACCCGCGGCACCGAGATGGCCAAGGCATGCGCCCTCGAGCCGACCGGCATGTCCGCGGTGCTCGGTGGAGATGAGGCCGAGGTTCTGAACCGGCTCGAGCAACTCGACCTGGTCGCTGCCAACCGGAACGCCGCCGGCCAGATCGTCGCCGCGGGTCGATTGACCGCGTTGGACAAGCTCGCCGAAGACCCGCCTGCCAAGGCGCGGGTGCGTGCACTCGGTGTCGCCGGGGCCTTCCACACCGATTTCATGGCCTCCGCCCTACAGGGTTACGCCGCAGCGGCGGCGAAGGTCACGCCGGCCGAGCCGACCGCGACATTGCTGTCAAACCGCGACGGAAAACCGGTATCGTCGGCGACCGACGCGATGGAGAACCTCGTCGCGCAACTGACCCGACCGGTGCGCTGGGATTTGTGCACCGAGACGCTGCGTCAGCACGATGTCACGGCGATCGTCGAGTTCCCGCCCGCGGGCACTTTGGCCGGTATCGCCAAACGCGAACTTCGTGGGACTCCGACGCGCGCCGTCAAGTCCCCCGCAGACCTGGACGGCTTAGCCGAGGCGTAACGCAGCCGGAGCTGTAAACCCCGCCAGTACAACCGCATATCGCACGTTTCATCACCAGTAACACACCACCATTACGAAGGGAATCTCACCGTGGCTGTCAGCCAGCAAGAAATCATCGCCGGAATCGCCGAAATCATCGAAGAGGTGACCGGCATCGAGCCCTCCGAGATCACGCCGGAGAAGTCGTTCGTCGACGACCTGGACATCGACTCGCTGTCGATGGTCGAGATCGCCGTGCAGACCGAGGACAAGTACGGCGTCAAGATCCCCGACGAGGACCTCGCCGGTCTGCGTACCGTCGGTGACGTCGTCGACTACATCCAGAAGCTCGAGGAAGAGAACCCCGAGGCCGCCCAGGCGCTGCGCGCCAAGCTGGAGTCGGAGAACCCCGAGACGGTCGAGTCGGTCCGCTCCAGGATGGAAGCCGACAGCAAGTGACCAAGCCTTCCACTGCTAACGGCGGTTACCCCAGTGTTGTGGTAACCGCCGTCGAGGCCACCACATCGATCGCGGCGGACATCGACGGCACGTGGAAGGGTTTGTTGGCCGGCGAGAGTGGCATCCACGTCCTCAAGGGCGATTTCACCGAAAAGTGGGACTTGGCGGTGAAGATCGGCGGCCAGCTCAAGGACCCAGTCGATGATCACATGGGCCGGCTGGACCTGCGCCGCATGTCGTATGTCCAGCGGATGTCTAAGCTGCTCAGCGGGCGGCTCTGGGAGAACGCCGGCAGCCCGGAGGTCGACCCGGACCGGTTCGGCGTGGTTATCGGCACCGGCCTGGGTGGCGGCGAGAAGATCGTCGAGACCTATGACCTGATGAACGAGGGCGGCCCGCGCAAGGTGTCACCGCTGGCCGTGCAGATGATCATGCCCAACGGTGCGGCTGCGGTCGCCGGTCTGCAACTCGGCGCTCGCGCCGGGGTGATGACCCCGGTGTCGGCCTGTTCGTCGGGGTCGGAGGCCATCGCCCACGCCTGGCGCCAGATCGTCATGGGTGACGCCGACATCGCCGTCTGCGGTGGTGTGGAAGGCGGCATCGAGGCGCTGCCGATCGCGGCTTTCTCGATGATGCGCGCCATGTCGACCCGCAACGACGAGCCTGAGAAGGCGTCGCGGCCATTCGACAAGAACCGCGACGGGTTCGTGTTCGGCGAGGCCGGTGCGCTGATGATCATCGAGACCGAGGAGCACGCCAAGGCTCGCGGCGCCAAGCCGCTGGCCCGGTTGATGGGCGCCGGAATCACCTCGGACGCCTACCACATGGTGGCGCCCGCGCCGGACGGCCTGAGGGCCGGTCGTGCGATGACCCGGTCGCTGGAGTTGGCAGGCCTGTCCGCCAAGGACGTCGACCACGTCAACGCGCACGGGACGGCCACCCCGATCGGTGACACCGCCGAGGCCAACGCCATCCGGGTCGCCGGGTGCGAACATGCCGCGGTGTACGCGCCGAAGTCGGCGCTGGGTCACTCCATCGGCGCGGTCGGTGCGCTCGAGTCGGTGTTGACGGTGCTGTCGCTGCGCGACGGCGTCATCCCGCCAACGCTGAACTACGAGACTCCGGACCCGGAGATTGAGCTGGACGTGGTCGCGGGCGAACCCCGTTACGGCGACTACCAATACGCCATTAACAACTCGTTCGGGTTCGGCGGGCACAACGTGGCGCTCGCCTTCGGGCGTTACTAAAGCACGATGTCCGGCGACGATGCGGGCCAAACGGGCCGAGGAGGAGCCGGACAAGTAGGAAAGGAAACGGCCGGGGGGCCTTAAAGCTATGACAGAGCTCGTTACGGGGAAAGCGTTCCCCAATGTGGTGGTCACCGGCGTTGCCATGACTACGGCCCTCGCATCCGACGTGGAGAACACGTGGAAGATGCTGCTAGACGGTCAAAGTGGCATCCGTCAGCTCGACGACCCGTTCGTGGCGGAGTACGACCTGCCGGTGCGCATCGGCGGACACCTCGTCGAGGAATTCGACAGTCAGTTGAACCGCGTCGAGAACCGCCGGATGGGCTACCTGCAGAAGATGGCCACCGTGCTGGGTCGGCGGGTGTGGGAAAACGCCGGTGCACCCGAGGTGGACACCACCCGGTTGGCGGTGTCCATCGGCACGGGCATGGGATCCACCGAGGAGCTGGTCTTCGGCTACGACGACATGCGCGCACGCGGCATGAAGGCGTTCAACCCACTGGTCGTGCAGATGTACATGCCCAACGGTGCTTCGGCGGCAGTCGGGCTGGAAAGGCATGCCAAGGCGGGGGTGATGGCGCCGGTATCGGCGTGTGCGTCCGGTTCGGAGGGCATCGCCCGTGCCTGGCAGCAGATCGTGCTCGGTGAGGCCGACGTGGCGATCTGCGGTGGTGTCGAGACCAGGATCGAGGCCGTGCCGATCGCGGCATTCGCCTCGATGCGCATTGTGCTGTCGAAGAATAACGACGACCCGGCCGGTGCCTGCCGCCCGTTCGACAAGGACCGCGACGGTTTCGTCTTCGGTGAAGGCGGCGCACTGCTGGTCATCGAGACCGAAGAGCACGCTAAGGCGCGCGGCGCCAACATCCTGGCCCGACTGATGGGGGCCAGCGTCACCTCCGACGGTTTCCACATGGTCGCGCCGGACCCCAACGGCGAACGCGCCGGGCATGCGATGACGCGGGCGATCCAACTCGCTGACCTGACACCGGGCGACATCGACCACGTCAACGCCCACGCCACCGGTACCTCGGTCGGTGACATTGCCGAGAGCAAGGCGATCAACAACGCGTTGGGGCCCCATGGCGCAAACGCGGCGGTGTACGCGCCCAAGTCCGCGCTCGGCCACTCGGTCGGCGCCGTCGGTGCGGTGGAGTCGATCCTGACGGTGCTGGCGCTGCGCGATCAGATCGTGCCGCCGACGCTGAACCTGGTCAACCTCGACCCCGAGGTCGACCTGGATGTGGTGGCCGGCAAGCCGCGACCGGGCGACTACAAGTACGCGATCAACAACTCGTTCGGATTCGGCGGGCACAACGTCGCTTTGGCGTTCGGCCGGTACTGATTCCGAGCACCCATCGAGGAGGAGACCTGCGATGACGATCATGGCCCCGGATACGGTTGGCGAGTCGCTCGATCCCCGCGATCCGCTGCTGCGCCTGAGCGCGTTCTTCGACGACGACAGCGTCGAGTTGCTCCACGAGCGGGACCGCTCGGGAGTCTTGGCCGCCGCAGGCACCGTCAACGGGGTGCGCACCGTCGCGTTCTGCACCGACGGCACCGTGATGGGCGGCGCCATGGGCATCGAAGGCTGCACCCACATCGTCAATGCCTACGACACGGCCATCGAAGAGCAGAGCCCGATCGTGGGCATCTGGCACTCCGGCGGTGCCCGGCTCGCCGAAGGTGTGCGCGCGCTGCACGCGGTCGGCATGGTGTTCGAGGCCATGATCCGTGCGTCGGGCTACATCCCGCAGATCTCCGTAGTGGTCGGCTTCGCCGCCGGCGGCGCCGCCTACGGGCCGGCGCTGACCGACGTCATCGTGATGGCTCCCGACAGCCGGGTGTTCGTCACCGGACCCGATGTGGTGCGCAGCGTCACTGGCGAGGACGTCGACATGGCCGCACTCGGTGGGCCAGACACCCACCACAAGAAGTCCGGGGTGTGCCACATCGTCGCCGATGACGAGCTCGACGCTTATGAGCGCGGCCGGCGGCTGGTCGGATTGTTCTGTCAGCAGGGGCATTTCGACCGTACCAAGGCCGAGGCCGAGGACACCGACCTGCACGCGCTGCTGCCGGAGTCGCCACGCCGGGCATACGACGTGCACCCGATTGTGACCGCGCTGCTCGACGACGACGCGCCGTTCGACGAGTTCCAGGCCAAGTGGGCACCGTCGATGGTGGTGGGCCTGGGCCGGTTGTCGGGCCGTACGGTTGGCGTGCTGGCGAACAACCCGCTGCGGTTGGGTGGCTGCCTGAACTCCGAAAGCGCGGAAAAGGCAGCGCGTTTCGTGCGATTGTGCGACGCATTCGGCATTCCGTTGGTGGTGATCGTCGACGTGCCCGGATATCTGCCCGGTGTCGGGCAGGAGTGGGGCGGCGTGGTGCGCCGCGGCGCCAAGCTGCTGCACGCGTTCGGCGAGGCCACCGTTCCGCGGGTCACCCTGGTCACCCGTAAGACCTACGGCGGGGCCTACATTGCGATGAACTCGCGTTCGCTCAACGCCACCAAGGTGTTCGCCTGGCCGGACGCCGAGGTCGCCGTGATGGGCGCCAAGGCCGCGGTGGGCATCCTGCACAAGAAGAAGCTGGCCGCCGCGGCCGACCATGAGCGCGAGGCACTGCACGACGAGCTGGCCGCCGAGCACGAGCGCATCGCCGGCGGCGTGGACAGCGCGATCGACATCGGCGTGGTCGACGAGAAGATCGACCCGGCGCACACCCGCAGCAAGATCACCGAAGCGCTGGCCGAGGCCCCCGCGCGCCGCGGCCGCCACAAAAACATCCCGCTGTAAGGCTTGCCGATCCGCGCGAGCGTGCGTGTCCCCGGTCGACACGCCGAGCTGAAAGCCGGGATTCCGCACGCTCGGCGCTAACCGAACCGCGACAAAAACTCCTCGGCCACGCCGACAACCCGCTCGCGATCCGACGCCACCAGACCGATCCGGGTCCGGCGATCGACGATGTCGTCGACGTTGAGCGCCCCCTCATGGGTAATGGCGAATTCGAATTCCGCGCGGAGGACATCGATGCCCTCGGCGACCGGTTCGGCGGGACGCTCACAACTGGAGGCAGCGACGACGTTTGCCGCTTCGGCCCCAAAACGTGCGATCAGCGACTCCGGCAGATCGGTGGTCAGTGCCACATCGGTCCCCGGATTCGTCATTGCTCCGACCAGGGGCAGATTGCGGGTCCGGCACGCGCCGGCCGTCAGCCCACGCAACTCGATGGCGCGATCAAGCACATCCTGGGCCATGTGCCGGTATTCGGTGAGCTTGCCGCCGATGACGCTGAGGACACCTGTCGGTGATTCGACGACTGCATGATCGCGCGAGATGTCGGCAGTGTGGCCGGTGCCGGTGTCGATCAGCGGCCGCAGGCCCGCGTAGGCCCCGATGACGTCGGAGGCGTCGAGTGTGGTCTCCAGCGCGGTGTTGACCGTTTCCAACAGAAAGTCAATCTCAGCCGACGTCGGTTGCGGCACATCGGGAATCGGTCCGGGGGCATCTTCGTCGGTCAGCCCGAGGTAGACCCGGCCCAGCTGTTCAGGCATCGCGAACACAAATCGGTTGAGTTCGCCGGGAATCGGAATGGTCAGCGCCGCAGTCGGATTGCCGAAGACCTCGGCGTCAAAGACCAGGTGTGTCCCGCGGCTGGGCCGCAGCTTCAAGGCCGCATCGATTTCGCCGGCCCACACCCCCGTTGCGTTGATGACAGCACGGGCCGATACGTCGAATGCATCGCCCGTGTGCTGATCGGTGAGCCGCACCGAGTCGCCGGTGGCCTCGGAGGCGGCCACATAGTTGAGGATTCGGGCGCCGTGCTGCGCTGCGGTGCGCGCGACCGCGGTGACCAGTCGGGCGTCGTCGATCAGTTGACCGTCGTAGGCGAGCAGGCCGCCGTCGAGGCCGTCGCGCCGCACGGTTAGCGCCATGTCGATGACGCGCTGCGCGGTAATGCGTTGCGACCTCGGCAGTACCGATGCCGGAGTGCCGGCCAGCTTGCGCAGCGCGTCGCCGGCCAGAAAGCCGGCACGCACCAGCGCCCGTTCTGTGCGGCCCATCGACGGCAGCAACGGGACCAGTTGCGGCATGGCACGCACCAGGTGCGGCGCGTTGCGGGTCATCAGGATTCCGCGCTCGACGGCGCTGCGCCGCGCAATGCCCACGTTGCCGGTGGCCAGGTAGCGCAGACCCCCGTGGACCAGCTTCGAACTCCACCGGCTGGTACCGAACGCGAAATCGTGCTTCTCCACCAACGCCACCCGCAAACCGCGCGAGGCGGCGTCCAGCGCGATACCGGTGCCGGTGATGCCGCCGCCGATCACGACGAGGTCCAACGGCGCACCGTCGGCCAGGGCGGACAGCTCGGCGGTACGGCGCGCGGCGTTGAGTGCAATTGACATCACGACAGGTATCCGTTCAGTGCGTAGCGCAGCTCGCCGGCCAGCGCGTCGGCCGCCAGGATGGGCTGCACAATTTGGGCGGATTGGATTGTCGACTGGGTGATCAGCAGCACCATCGCGGCGAGGCGGCGTGGGTCGCCCGGACGCACACTGCCGTCACGTTGGGCCGCATTGAGGTTTTCGGCCAGCATGTCGATGAGCGCCTGCTGGCTGGTGCCAAGCCGCTGGGTCAAGTAGGTGATAGCCAGTTCCGAACGCAGCACCGCCATGACCAGCTCGTCGTCGCGCAGACGGTCGGCCAGCGCGACTACGCGCTCTACCAGCGCTTCACGGCCCTCGCCGGCTGCCGGTACCTCGTCGAGGGTGGCGGCAATGTGTGCGGTGAGCAGGTCAGCCAGGATCGACTGGGTGTCAGGCCAGCGGCGATACACGGTCGGCCGGCTCACACCGGCCCGGCGGGCAATCTCGGCCAAGGTCACCCGTTCCACACCGAAATCGCGGACGCAGCTGGCGGCGCCGGCCAATATCCGGTCAGCCACCGATGCGTTACTGATTGACAGCATGTGTAATACTGTAACGCATGTCTGACGCGTTGCGCCCGCCGATGAAATGGAACGCTTGGGGCGACCCGGCCGCGGCCAAACCCCTCTCCGACGGGATCCGGTCGCTGCTCGAGCAGGCTCTCGGGGTTACCGACGCGGGCGGCAGCGAACCGCAGGCCGACCAGGTACCGCTGCGCCCGTCGGCTCTCACCGACGATGACCGCGACGCGCTGGCCGCCATTGTGGGGGCCGACTACTGTCTCGTCGACCACCACGATCGACTCCTGCACGCCGGCGGGAAGTCGACGCTGGATCTGTTGCGGCGCAAGGGCTCCGATGAACAGGATGCACCCGATGCGGTGCTGTTGCCGGGTAGCGACGACGAGATCAGCGCGATCCTGCGGTACTGCTCGCAACACGGTATCGCCGTCGTCCCGTTCGGTGGCGGCACCAGTGTGGTCGGTGGACTTGACCCGATCCGCGGCGAATTCAGCGCCGTGGTGTCGCTGGATCTGCGTCGCTTCGACCAGCTGCTGGCCCTCGACGAGGTATCTGGCGAGGCTGAGTTCGGCGCCGGAGTCACCGGTCCGGAGGCGGAGCGTCTGCTGGGCGAACGCGGCTTCTCACTCGGACATTTCCCACAAAGCTTCGAATTCGCCAGCCTGGGCGGATTTGCCGCGACGCGGTCGTCGGGCCAGGACTCGGCGGGATACGGGCGGTTCGACGACATGGTGCGGGGCCTGCGGGCGATCACCCCGGCGGGCGTGCTGAACCTGGGCCGCGCGCCGCAATCGGCGGCCGGGCCGGACCTACGCCAACTGCTGATCGGATCGGAGGGCGTCTTCGGCGTCATCACCCAGGTTCGGGTACGCGTTCATCCGGTGCCGGAAACCACTCGCTATGAGGCGTGGTCGTTCCCAGACTTCGCCACCGGCACAGCGGCGCTGCGTGCGGTGACCCAAGCCGGCACCGGCCCGACAGTCATCCGGCTCTCCGACGAAGCCGAGACTGGCGTCAACCTCGCCACCACCGAGTCCATCGGTGAATCGCAAATCACCGGGGGATGCCTGGCGATCACTGTTTTCGAAGGGACGACGGCGCACGCCGAGAGCCGGCACGCCGAAACCCGGGCGGTGCTACAGGCACACGACGGGACATCGCTGGGCGAAGCGCCGGCGCGGGCCTGGGAACACGGCCGCTTTGGCGCGCCGTATCTGCGCGATTCGCTGCTGGCGGCGGGTGCGCTGTGCGAGACGCTCGAGACGGCCACCACCTGGTCGAACATCCCCGCGCTCAAGGCGGCGGTCACCGACGCATTGACCTGCGCACTCGCAGAATCCGGCACACCGGCACTGGTGCTGTGCCACATTTCGCATGTGTACGCCACCGGCGCTTCGCTGTACTTCACCGTGGTAGCCGGGCAACGCGGCAACCCGCTCGAGCAGTGGCGCGCCGCCAAGACCGCCGCATCGGATGCGATCGTGGCGACCGGCGGGACAATCACCCATCACCACGCCGTCGGTGCCGATCACCGGCCCTGGATGGCCGGCGAAGTGGGTGAGCTGGGCGTGCAGGTGTTGCGGGCGGTGAAGTCGACACTTGATCCCGCTGGAATCCTCAACCCCGGCAAGCTGATTCCGTGATAAGCCGGCGTGAGATCGCCCAGGTGACGATGCTCACCAATCCGGCGTCGGGGCACGGAAACGCGCCGCACGCCACAGAGAAGGCGACCGCGCGACTTCAGCAGCGCGGTGTCGACGTCATCGGAATCGTCGGCACCGACGCCGAACACGCCCGTCGCTTGCTGTGTGAGGCCCTCGACCGCGGCACCGACGCGCTGGTCGTGGTCGGCGGTGACGGGGTGATAGCCGACGCGCTACAGGCCTTGGCCGGCACCGACATTCCGCTCGGAATCGTTCCGGCGGGAACCGGCAACGACCATGCCCGCGAATACCGGATTCCCACCAAGGATCCGGCGGCCGCCGCGGACGTCGTCGCCGACGGTTACACCGAAACCGTTGATCTGGGCCGTATCCGTGCCCGCAACGGCGTCGTCAAATGGTTCGGCACCGTCGCGGCAACCGGATTCGACTCGCTGGTGAGCGATCGGACCAATCGGATGCGCTGGCCGCGCGGGCGGATGCGCTACAACCTGGCGATGCTCGCCGAGCTCTCGCAGTTGCGGTTGCTGCCGTTTCGGCTGGCCTTCGACGGCGGCGAGGAGATCGTCACCGAGCTCACCCTGGCAGCTTTCGGCAATACCCGCAGCTATGGCGGCGGGATGATGATCTGCCCCAATGCCGATCACGCCGACGGGAAACTCGACATCACGATGGTGCACTCTGCGTCACGTGCGCGGCTGATCCGGTTGTTCCCTACGGTCTACAAGGGCACCCATGTCAACCTCGACGAGGTGACCACGGCGCGTGCCGGGTCCGTCGAGGTCGACTCACCGGGGATTAACGCCTACGCCGACGGCGACTTCGCCTGCGCGTTGCCCGCAGAGATTTCGGCCGTTCCCGGCGCGCTGCAGATCCTGCGGCCGACGCGCGACGACGATGCGGGCCGTCCGGCGGCCCGCTGAGGAGTCGGGCAATCCGGGCTCAACCCACTCCCCGGCTGAGCCAGGAGACCTCGGCGCCGTCGCCGCCGTCGCGGTAGACCTCGAGAGCCTCATCCCATGCGGTGCCCAGTGCCGAATCCAACTCGGCAGCCAACGCGTCGGCGCCCGCGGCCATCATCGTGCGCAGCCGCATCTCCCCGACCATCACGTCGCCGTTGGCGCTCATCGCGCCGCTCCACAGTCCCAACTGCGGCGTATGGCTGAACCGCAGGCCGTCGACGCCGGGACTGGCGTCCTCGGTGACCTCGAACCGCAGCACCGACCAGGATCGCAGCGCATTGGCCAACCGTGCGCCGGTGCCCACCGGGCCGACCCAGTTGGTCACCGCGCGAAGTTGGCCGGGCATCGCCGGTTGCGGCGTCCAGGTCAGGTTCGCGTTGGCTTCCAGAGTCGACGACAACGCCCACTCGACATGCGGGCACACCGCGGCCGGCGAAGCGTGGATGTACACCACGCCCGTCGCCGCGTCGGCGAACTGGTTCGACGCACGCATCTTGCTGCTCCTTCGGCTCCACGAGGGACGTCTTCCCCAACGGCCTGGTGAATCCGACGAGCATGCTGCAGATGAATTTGTGGCTTGCGTGTCTATTGTGCCTCGTGAGACCCCTGTTGCGCTAGTCCACCGCGTATTCCGATATCACAGCCTCGGAGAGCGCCGGCCACACCGGCAGCGCCCACTCCCCGAAATCCCGGTCGGTGAGGACCACCAGAGCCAGCTCAGCCTCCGGATCTGCCCAGATGAACGTGCCCGACTGGCCAAAATGCCCGTAGGTTCGCGGCGAGTTGTTGCCGCCCGTCCAGTGCGGTGCTTTGGAGCTTTTGATCTCGAAACCCAGCCCCCAGTCATTGGGCCGCTGCACGCCATATCCCGGTAGCACCCCGTCCAGACCCGGAAACTGGACGGCGGTGGCCTTAGCGTGCATCTGCGCCGACACGAGCGCCGGACACAACAGATCGGCGGCGAACACTGCCAAATCCGCCAGCGTCGATCTCACGCCGAATCCGGCTGCCTGCGCGCCGCCCTCCAGCGCGGTAGCCGTCATCCCCAATGGCTCGAAGACCGCTTCGGTGAGGTATTGGCCGAACTCGATGTCGGACGCCTGCTGCACCGTCTCGGCCAGCACCGTGAACCCTTGGTTGGAGTACATCCGGCGGGCACCGGGCTGGGCCAGCGTTTGGTTGGAATGCATGGCCAGCCCGGAGGCATGCGCCAGCAGGTGCCGCACGGTGGATCCGGGCGGGCCGGCCGCGGTGTCCAGGTCGACGACGCCCTCTTCGACGGCGATCTGGGCGGCCCGGGCCACCAGCGGCTTGGTCACCGATGCCAGTTCGAAGTGCCGACTGACGTCGCCGTGGGTGGCCGCTGTGCCGGAACGGCCGACGACCGCGGCGACGGCGGTGGGGACCGGCCAGTCATCGAGCGCATCGAGTGCAGCCATCGCGGCCGAGCCTACCGACGCTAGGTTGGACGCCATGAGTCAGACAGTGCGCGGCGTGGTTTCACGAAAGAAGGGCGAACCGGTCGAGGTGGTCGACATCGTCATCCCCGACCCAGGCCCGGGTGAGGTGGTGGTCGACGTGACCGCCTGCGGGGTGTGCCACACCGACTTGACCTACCGCGAGGGCGGCATTAACGACGACTACCCGTTCCTGCTCGGGCATGAGGCGGCGGGCACTGTCGAATCGGTCGGGGCGGACGTGACCGCCGTGCAACCGGGCGACTTCGTGATCCTCAACTGGCGTGCGGTCTGTGGCCAGTGCCGCGCCTGCAAGCGCGGCCGACCGCATCTGTGCTTCGACTCCTCAAATGCGGAAGCCAGAATGACCTTGACCGACGGCACCGAACTGACGCCGGCGCTGGGTATCGGGGCGTTCGCCGACAAAACACTGGTACACCAAGGACAGTGCACCAAAGTCGATCCGGCGGCCGACCCCGCGGTGGCCGGCCTGCTGGGCTGCGGCGTGATGGCCGGGCTGGGCGCGGCCATCAACACCGGAGCCGTTACCCGCGACGACACCGTGGCGGTGATCGGCTGCGGCGGCGTCGGTGACGCCGCGATCGCCGGTGCGGCGCTGGTCGGCGCACGCCGCATCATCGCCGTCGACACCGACAACACCAAACTGGACTGGGCGCGCGGCTTCGGAGCGACCCACACCGTCAACGCGCGCGAACTCGACGTCGTCAAAACCATTCAGGACCTCACCGACGGGTTCGGCGCCAACGTGGTGATCGACGCCGTCGGTCGACCGGAAACGTGGGAGCAGGCGTTCTATGCCCGTGATCTCGCCGGAACTGTTGTGCTGGTGGGTGTTCCGACACCTGACATGCGCATCGACATGCCGCTGGTGGACTTCTTCTCCCATGGCGGGGCGCTGAAGTCGTCCTGGTATGGCGATTGCCTGCCCGAGCGTGACTTTCCCACCCTGATCGATCTGTATTTGCAGGGCCGAGTGCCGCTGGAGAAGTTCGTCTCCGAGCGGATCGGTCTCGGCGACGTCGAGGAGGCGTTCCACAAGATGCATGACGGCAAGGTGCTGCGATCGGTGGTGATGTTGTGATCGAGCGGGTGGTCACCCACGGAACCTTCGAACTCGACGGTGGCAGTTGGGAAGTCGACAACAACATCTGGGTCGTCGGTGACGACTCCGACGTCGTGGTTTTCGACGCAGCGCACACTGCAGCGCCGATCGTCAAGGCCGTCGCCGGGCGCAACGTCGTGGCGGTGGTGTGCACGCACGGCCACAACGACCACGTGACCGTGGCTCCGGAGTTGGGCCAAACGCTCGACGCGCCGGTGCTGCTGCATCCTGCCGACGACATGTTGTGGCGGATGACCCACCCCGACAAGGATTTCCGTGCGGTTTCCGATGGGGATACGCTGCGCGTCGCCGGAACTGAGCTGCGAGCACTGCACACCCCGGGCCACTCGCCCGGCTCGGTGTGCTGGTATGCCCCTGACCTGGGTGCGGTGTTCAGCGGCGACACGCTGTTCGAGGGCGGTCCGGGCGCGACGGGCCGCTCGTTCTCCGACTTCCCAACGATCCTGGAGTCGATCTCGAGCCGGCTGGGCACATTGCCCGGCCACACCGTGGTGTACACCGGCCACGGCGACACCACCACCGTCGGCGACGAGATCGTGAACTACGACGATTGGGTCGCCCGCGGCCACTAAGCGCTCGGCGAGCGGCCAAGGGGACTAGCGTCGCTATACATGGCCACCAACCTCGTCGCCGCCGTGCCCGACTTGACCGGAAAGCTGGCCGTCGTCACCGGATCCAACAGCGGCCTGGGATTCGGGCTGGCCCGCCGGCTCTCGGCGGCCGGTGCCGACGTCGTAATGGCGATCCGCAACCGCGCCAAAGGTGAGGCCGCTATCGCGGAGATCCGCCGCACGGTTCCGGATGCCAAGTTGACCATCAAGGCGCTCGATTTGTCGTCGCTGGCCGGCGTGGCCGCCCTGGGCGAGCAACTCAACTCCGAAGGGCGTCCCATCGACATCCTGATCAACAACGCCGGTGTGATGACCCCGCCGACACGCGACACCACCGTCGACGGATTCGAATTACAGTTCGGCAGCAATCATCTCGGGCATTTCGCGCTCACCGCCCACCTGCTGCCACTGCTACGCGCCGCCAAACACGCGCGGGTCGTTTCGTTGAGCAGCTTGGCCGCCCGTCGTGGTCGTATCCACTTCGACGACCTGCAATTCGAGAGGTCCTACACTCCGATGGGGTCCTACGGGCAATCCAAGCTGGCGGTGCTGATGTTCGCCCGGGAGTTGGACTGCCGCAGCCGCGAGGCCGGCTGGGACATCCTCTCCAATGCGGCGCACCCGGGATTGACCAAGACCAACCTGCAGATCAGTGGTCCCTCCCACGGCCGGGCCAAGCCGTCGATGATGGAGCGCTTCTACAAGCTGTCGTGGCGGCTGACTCCGTTTCTTTGGCAGGAAATCGACGAAGGCATCCTGCCCGCGCTGTATGCGGCCACCGGCCCGGACGCCGAAGGCGGCGCCTTCTACGGGCCGCGCGGTATCTACGAGGCCGCCGGCGGCGGCGTGATCAACGCCAAGGTCCCGGCCCGCGCCCGCGACGACGCCGACAGCCGACGCCTCTGGGAAATCTCCGAACAACTCACCGGAGTCTGTTATCCCAATGCCTGAATCCAGCATCGTCGTCCGGCCCGAGCCGATAGAGAGCGAGACCTACACCCCGTCGTCGCGGCTGCGGGCCGCGGGCCTTGCGCCGGCCGTCGCACTGTTCGAACAAGCCGCCGAAGCGGTACCGCTGCCGAAACCGCCGCACCCGATCGTCATCGTCGACTACGGCGCGGCGACCGGACACAATTCGCTGTTGCCGATGTCGGCGGCGATCGCAGCGATCCGCCGCCGCACCCGACCCGAGCATGCGGTGCAGGTCACCCACACCGACCTGCCGGACAACGACTTCACCGCACTGTTTCGTACCCTCGCCGAAGATCCGGACAGCTACCTGCATAAGGACTCGGCGAGCTTCGCCTCGGCTATCGGCCGCTCGTTTTACGGGCAACTCCTGCCGACCCAAAGCGTCACGCTGGGCTGGACGTCCTGGGCGACCATGTGGCTGAGCCGCTCCCCGACCGGTGTCGACGACCACGTCCAAGTCGCCTACAGCAGCGACGACGCCGCCCGGGCGGCATATGAACACCAGGCCGCCCAGGACTGGCAGGCGTTCCTGGCATTCCGGGGCCGCGAGCTGGCCACCGGCGGACGGTTGGTGGTGCTGACGATGGCCGTCGGCGACGACGGCGAATTCGGTTACCGGCCGTTGGTGCACGCCATCGTCGCGGGCCTGGGCGACCAGGTCCGCGACGGGCTGTTGCGCGACGAGGAATTGCGACGCATGATCATCCCCACTTTCGCCCGCACCGAGAAGGACTTCCGGGCGCCGTTCGCGCCTAAGGGCCGCTTCGAGGGCATGTCGATCGAGCATCTGGAAGTGTTCAACGCCGAGGACCGGTTCTGGGCCCGATACCAGGTCGACCATGACGCCGCGGCGTACGGCGGGCAATGGGCGACGTTCGCGCGGACAGCGATTTTCCCGACGTTGGCCGGGTGGCTCGACGGCGGTACCGACGACCCGCGGGCGGCCGATTTCGTCGAGCATCTGGAAGCCGCTGTAGCGGCGCGGCTCTCCACCGCCCCCGAGCAGATGCAGATGCCGCTCGCGTCGGTGGTGCTGGTCAAGCACGGACGGTCGCACTGACCTGCCCGGTTTGGGTTCATCGGGGCAGCGGGTAACCGTCGACCCACACCCTGAGCCCAACGGGATGGAAATGGTGATGAGCAACGACGACGACGAAAAAACCCGTGCCGAAAAAATCGATGACGAAAACAGCGGCGATGACCAAGAGCAGAAGATGACCGAGGCGCCCGACGTCACCGATGAGCACAAAGAAAAAGCCGCCGAAATGATGAAGTCCTACGACGATCAGCGCCCGACGGCCGTGATGCCGGGATCTGAGGGGACCATCACCGGAACCGCGGTCAACGAGTGGCTCGACGACGAGGGCAACCCGAAGTTCGCCGACGACGCCAAAGAAGATGCGCCGAAAGAGGACGCCCCCAAAGAGGACAGCTAGCTACCGGGGGACGGCGGCTGCGGCAGGAACCGCGGGAAGCCGGGAACCCTCGGGATCACGGCGGCTTGCGACGACGTCGGCGCCTGCGTTGTCGTCGGTGCCTGCGTTGTCGTCGGTGCCTGCGTGGTGGTCGGCGCCTGCGTGGTGGTGGTCGGTGGTTGAGTAGTCGTAGTCGGCGGCTGGGTCGTGGTGGATGGCGAGGGCGACGACGGGGGGCTGGATTCTGTCGACGGCGCCGATGAACTGTCCGGCGCCTGTGACGACGCGGGGCTTTCGGTGCCGGATCCGGGGGTTGCCGATTCCGGTGTGGTGCTGACACCCGGCGCCGGCAAGGTCGGTGCGTTGGGCGTGTGGCGCAGCGTGAGCAGAATGGCGGCCCCGATGGCCAATACCACCAACGCGGTGCCGATGATCACCACCGCTGGCCGCCGATACCAGGGCACCGCGGCGGCGCCGGCGGCGGCGGGGCGGGCCGCGTGGTCGACAGCTGGCTGCGGCCGGGCGGACGTCGCGGGGCCGCTACTGCCGGCTGCCGGGTACTCGCCGGTGAGTAGCGGAATGATGGCGGAGGCGTCGTCGGCCTCAGACCAGGCCAGCGCCGGCTCTGGGCTCGGGCCTGGGTCTGCTTCGGCCATCGTGGTGGCATCGGCGATCGGTCCGGCCTCGGTGACAGCCGGCGCCAACGCCGTCGCGCCGGTGTCCCCAGGGCCTCGGATGGCCTGAAGCGCCATCCCGACGGCAGCGGCCAGCTGCGGCCGCGCCGCCGTGATGACCCGGGCGCGTAAGTGTTCCGACAGCGTCGAGGTGATGGCCGGGATGCTCGCACCGCCGCCCACCGTGGCGAGTGCGGCCACATCGCGAATCCTGTTGCGCTGTAAGGCTTGCTGAACCACAGCGACGAACGCGTCTAACGGCCGGCGGATCGCGTCGTCGAGCTCGGTTCGGGTGAGCTGGATGTCGCTGCGAAATCCGGGCAGATCCGCGGTCAGCGTGGCGGCCGTGGCCGACGACAGTTCTTCTTTCGCATGTCGGCAGGCAGCACGCAGTCGGGTCATCGACCCGATCTCGGAAGTTTCCGAGGTGTCCAGCGAACCCGCCGCCGTCAGATCAGCCACAACGCGGCTGAGCAGTACCTCGTCGATCACGTCGCCGGAGAACTCGGTGTGCCGCACGGTCGGCGCGACCGGCTGGTAGCCGTTGGCGGCATCGACCAGCGTGAGGCTGGTGCCGCTGCCGCCGAAGTCGCACACCGCGATGATTCCGCGGTCCGGCAACCCCGGGTTCGCTTGCAGGGCGGTCAGCGCGGACAGGTAATCCGGAAGCAGCGTCAATCCGCCCGCCCACTCGGGCACCCGGCCCAGCGCAGCCCCCAACGCGTCCACCGCCGCTGGCGGCCAATGCGCCGGATAGGCGACGGCGATCGCTTCGGGCAGGGCGCGACCATCGGTCGCGGTGTAGGCCAAGGCCCGCAGGCTGTCGGCCAGTACGGTCTCGCTGCGATGCGTGGAGCCGTCAGCTGCCACGATCGCGGCCGGATCGCCCACCCGGTCGACGAAGTCGGTGATGACCAGCCCGCGCTCGGTCAGGTTCGGGTTCTCCGATGGCACACCCACTTCGGGCGGACGCTGCCGATACCGCGTCAGCACCGGCTTGCGGGTCACCGCTCGATTGGCGGTCACCGCCGCGAGGTTGGTGGCGCCTACTGACAGACCTACCGCCGGTCGTTGTCGTCCGTTTGCCATGCCCACCGTTGCGAGTGAGTGATCTTTAGTGGTCACGCGACTCGTACCCCATCTCGGGGTTGTTCAGCAGCTTTGCGACTGCGTCCCTTCCGCGCTTCATCGCCACCCGCCCGGCTCAGCCGGGTCTTATGGTCGGCTCCACGCTTGACGGCGGCCCCAACTGGGCCGACGACGCTAAAGGTGTCCTCGTAGCGTGCGAGGTTGATCGCGGCGTTGTCATCACGCTGGTGGGTGACCGAACAACCGCCGCATTGCCAGTGTTCGCCCCAGTCGATGTCCTGAACATGCCCACATTCATGGCAGGTTTTCGATGACGGAAACCACCGGTCAGCGACCACGGTCTGTGACCCGTACCAGCCTGTCTTGTAGGACAGGTGTCGGCGCGGGGTGCCCAGGGCGGCGTCAGACAGTCCGCGCCGTCTGGCGCGGGCGCCCGGCAGGCCCTTCTGCTGCAGCATTCCCGCCGCGTCCAAGCCCTCAACAATGATGCGGCCGTGAGTTTTGGCCAATCTCGTGGTGAGGACGTGCAAATGGTGGGTGCGGACATCGTTGACCCGGCGATGCAGCCGGGACATCTCGGTGGTGTGCTCACGATACTGGCGCGAGCCTTTCGTGCAGCGTGCCCGGGCGCGACTGACATGCCGCAACTCTTTGAGCGCCGCGTTGAGTGGTCGTGGATTCGCTACCTGTTCAATGACATTCCCGTCAGCGTCGGCGACGGTGGCCAGGCGCCGCACACCGACGTCGACACCGACCCGCGAATCTGGACGGGCGACACGGGGTTGTTGAGGGCGTTGCACCAGCACCCGCACGCTCGCATCCAGGCGGGTACCGTTGCGGCGCACGCTGATTGCCAACACCCGCGCCCGCCCCGCACGGATCAGTCGCTCAATTCGGCGGGTGTTCTCGTGGGTACGGACACAGCCGATCACCGGAAGCGTCAAGTGCCGACGGTCGGGCTCCACGCGCATCGCGCCGGTCGTGAATGACACTCGATCCTGGTCGCGGCCCTTCTTCTTGAACCGCGGGAACCCGACGCGTTTGCCGGCCCGGGTGCCCGCGCGGAAGCTCTGCCAGTTCCAGTACGCGTCCACCGCGCCCTCGATACCGTCGGCGTAGGCCTCCTTTGAGCATTCCGGCCACCACACCTGCCCGGTCTCAGGGTTGACACACACCTCGTCTTTGGCCTGGTTCCAGCGCTTCCGCAGCACCCGCAGTGAGGGTTTCTCCGTCTCTACACCACCGGTGCGGTACGCCGACAGATCGGCCCTGAGCGTCGCGACGGTCCAGTTGAAGGCCTTACGGCGGGCGCCGAAATGCCGGCCCAACGCGCGAGCCTGGTCCTGTGTCGGGTCGAGCGTGAACTTGAATGCCTGTACACACCACCCGTCGGGAATCTGGAACTTCGCCACCTCAGGCCGCCTCGCACTCATCAGCAGCGGCAGCGGTGATGGCACGCTTTGCGTGGTTGACAGCAGCGCGCCTGCCGTAGAGGCCAGCGCACATGCTGGTGAAGATCTCGGTCATATCCCACACCAGGTCGTCGTCGACCTCGGCTGAGTCGACCACAACCAGCTCACCCTCCTGGGCGGCCAGCGCGACTTCGACATAGTCAGAGCCCAACCCGCAGAACCGATCCCGGTGCTCCACCACGATCCGGCCCACCGACGGATCACCCAGCAATGCCAAGAACTTACGGCGATGCCCGCTGAGCGCCGAACCAACCTCGGTCACCACCTTGCCAACTGGCATCTGCTCGGCCGTGGCCCACGCGCTCACCCAAGCCACCTGACGACCCGGATCAGCTTTCTGGCCTGCAGACAAGACCCGCGCATACACCGCAGTCCACCGATGCCGGGCTGTCTCGGCTGCCGCATCGTTCACCACAATCAACCGACCCGCACGCTGCGCACGAACAGGCAACCGGCCCGAGTGAAAAAAACAGCGATACGCAGCCACCCCCGCCACACCGCTGCGCTCAGCCCACCTCGCGAGATTCATACACCTGTTCCTACAACACACCACCGACAACCACCGACTACTCAGAACGCAACAGCTGCCCACCCTCGATATCCGCCGGCGCGCCCACGCGCGCCGCCCTCCAATTTATAGACAGCCCGGATCAGCGAATCGTGCCGGCTCCGGCGATCAGCGGAAGGTCGAGCGCGGTGACCCAGCCCGGGGAGAGTTCGTTGACGGCTGGCACCGCGTTGAGTGCCCGCATCCCCGTCGCCAGACAGCCCGCCGTCGCCGCGTCGCGTCCGGATCCGTCGGTAAACCGAAAGGCGGTCTCCTGAAAGACGCTCGGCGTTCCTTCGATGTCCACCCGGTAGACGTCGTCCTTGGTGCCCGACGGCCAGTCCGGCGCGGCGTCGTGCCCGATGCGGTTGACGTGTTCGAGTTGGATTCGCGTCCTGCCCTGGTAGATGCCGTTGATGGTGAACCGGACCGCCGCGACGTGGCCGGGCGCGATGATGCCCTTGGCGGTCTTGCGCTCGGTGGGGGTCACCCACTTGTCCCACGTGGTGGTGATTTCGTCGAGCATGATGCCGGCAGCGTGCGCGATCATCGGGACGGTGGCGCCCCAGGCGAAGATCAGCACGTCGCGGTTCTCCAGCACCGGGCGAAAGTCAGGCGCACGGCCGATGCCCATCTCGTTTTCGTAGTCGCCGGTGTAGTTGGTGTAGTCGAGCAACTCGGAGGCCCGCACGGTGTGCACCTCGGAGCACAGACCCATCAGCGTCATCGGGAACAGGTCGTTGGCGAATCCCGGGTCGATGCCCGTGGTGAAACACGACGACTCACCCAGCTCGCAGGCCTCGGTGATGGGCTGAATCCAGTTGGGCGGATTGAGGTGCATGGTCGGCCAGACCCAGGGCGTCATCGCGGTGGAGCAGACATCGATGCCGGCGCGCAGAAACCGGGTCATCAAAGCGATGTTGGCCTCGGCGTGCGCGGCGGTCGGCCCGTAATGCACCAGCGCGTCCGGCTGCAGCGCGATCAGCGCGTCAGCGTCGTCGGTGGCGGTGATGCCGACTGGCTCGGCCATCCCGCAGATGTCGCCGACGTCGCGGCCCACCTTCCCGGGACTGCTGACACCCACGCCCACCAGTTCGAACTGGGGGTGCTTGACGATCTCGGCGATCACCATCTTGCCGATGAACCCGGTACCCCACACCACAACCCTTTTTGGACTGCGTTCTGGCATCTGTCACCTCTCCACTCGTGTCCGGCTCACCCTAATGGGCGCCCACACGGGTGGGCGTCCGCAAAAGATGCAAAAACGCTGGATAACCGGCGCCTGAGTGCCACCATAAGGCCGGTAACCGTCCCTGAACCGGAGGCATCCAGATGACGCGTTTCACGGGCCGCACTGTGTTCGCCACCTTTGCCGCGTTCACCGTAGCCGCGGGTACCTGTGCTGTCGGTGTGGCCAACGCAGTACCGCAGCCGCAGAAAATCCGTTACGTAGTCAGTGGCAGTTCTCCTGTGGCCGAATACATCTCGTATCAAACCGACACCGGACAGCAGCAGCAGGCAAATGTGACATTGCCGTGGACGACGCAGTTCACCGCGTTCAGTACCCAAGTGTTTGTGCTCAGCGCCGAAGGCCCCGGCTCGATTACCTGCGCGATCCTGGTCGACGGCGACGTGGTGACCAATATGACCGCCACCGGCCAGCCCGCCCGCACCGCCTGCTCGCACTGACCGCACATATCTTGCGGCGTCTCGCTGTACTCGCGGACATGGGACTTTTGACGCTTCGGGGCCAGTCCGCTGCTGTTAGCGCTTAGTATTCAGGCGAATTGCGTGCGAGACGAACGGAGAGTGGTCCGTGAAGACGTTGGCACTCGGCGCGGTGCTCACCGCAATCGCCGTGACCCTCGCGCCGGTTTCTCAAGCCGAGATGCAGTTCGGCAACTATGCAGTTGAGACGCCAGGAAATCCGGGCCATGCGTGGCTGTGGGCCATCCGGCCATGCCGTACCGCGGACTGTGTGCATGTGCAGGCGATCCCACAGCCCAACGGACAAGCCGCGCCCTACAACGGGGACGCCCACCTCGTCGACGGCCGCTACACGATGAGCGTCGATGTGCCCGACGGTGTGCGGTGCGTGATCGCCTTTTTTCCGTCACATGACACCTACTCCTGGGACGCGGTAACGCTCAGCGGTTCGGTGCAGCCCAGCTACGAGACGGGCTGCGGCGGCGGGCCGGGCGGAACTGACAGCTACCCCCTTCACGCTGACGCGGTGGTAGCGCCAGGGGTTTAGCTAGCAAAAAACCTGCGCCTGTTCTTGCTGGCACGTTATGGTGCTGCCAAGTTGCTGACAAGTTGCTGTGGGAGGGCCCGTTGCAGGGGACTTCGTTCGGGAAGTACCGGCTGATCGAGTTGCTGGGCCGAGGCGGCCAAGGCGAGGTTTGGCGCGCCCATGACACGATGATCGACCGAATCGTCGCGATCAAGATCCTGCCCGCCGATTTTTCCCGCGACGAGGTGTTCCAACAGCGGTTCCGTCGGGAAGCCCATGCGGCCGCACGGCTGAGCAGCCCGCACGTCATACCGATCCACACCCACGGCGAAATCGACGGGCGGCTGTTCGTGGACATGCGACTGATCGAGGGCCGCGACCTGCAGTCGCTATTGGGCCGGGGTCCGATAGCGCCCGCGCGAGCGGTGTACATCATAGATCAGATCGCCAAGGCATTGCATGCCGCACACAAGGTCGGGTTGCTGCATCGAGATGTCAAGCCGTCCAACATATTGCTCGACGATGACGATTTTGCCTATCTGATCGATTTTGGAATCGCCCGCGCGGCAGGCGAACTGGGCTTGACAACAGCCGGCGACGTGATCGGGACCTTCCACTACATGGCCCCGGAGCGGTTCAGCGCCGGGCAACTCGACGCCCGCCCGGTCGACGCGCGTTCGGATATCTACGCGTTGACCTGTGTGTTGTACGAGTGCTTGACCGCGGCACATCCGTTCCCCGGCGACAGCCTGGAGCAACAACTCACCAACCACCTGACAGCGCCGCCACCGCGACCTTCCATCACCGACCCCGGGCTTCCCGGGGGCTTCGATGCGGTCATCGCCACCGGCATGGCCAAAAATCCCGACGACCGATACGGCACCGCCGTGCAGTTGGCGCGGGCCGCCTACGACGCGGTCGCCACGCCGCCGGCACCTGCTCGCACCCAGCCGGCGCCTCCCCCGCGCGGGAACCGGCAGGCCCGCCCCGAGGGCCGCGGCCGACCACACACCCCGAAACCGCAGCCCGTCGCCAGCCCCGCGACAATCCAGCACCGGTTGCCCAACGCCGTCGCGACGCCGCGGCCGCAGCCCGTGCCTGCGCACCTGCCCGAGGCGACGCCGTCGCCGTCGCAGTCGTGGTGGCGCCGCAAACCTGTGCTCATCTCGACCGCCGCCGTACTTGGCGTCATCGTGCTGATCGCAGGCATGGTCGTGCTGGGCGGCGGCGGCTCCAAAGCCGGTGACACGCAGCAGACGGCGTTGCCCTTCACCGGCCTACGAGAGCCGCAAGGTGTGTCGGTCGACAGCGGCGGGACGGTGTACGTCGCCGACACTTTGCACAATCGGGTGCTTGCGTTGTCGGCGGGTTCCACGGCCCCGGCCGTACTGCCGTTCGACGGTCTCAACTATCCAACCGGTGTCACTGCGGACAACAGCGGAACGGTCTACGTCACCGACGCCGGCAACAAGCGAGTCGTGGTGCTACCCGCGGGCTCAACAACCCAGACCCAGCTGCCATTCACCGATCTCGGCAATCCGACCGGCGTGACGGTGGATAACAGCCGGACCGTTTATGTGACCGACACCGCGAAGAACCGGGTGGTGGCGCTGCCCGCTGGCTCGGACAGGCAGACCGAGCTTCCGTTCACCGGCCTCAACGCTCCGACCGGCGTAGTGGTGAACAGCAACGGAACGATTTACGTCGCCGACGGCGGCAATGACCAAATCCTGGCGCTGCCCGCTGGTTCCAGCAGTCCATCCACACTGCCCTTCCGGGGCCTCAACGAACCCGGCGGCGTGACAGTGGACAACGACGGCGCCGTCTATGTCACCGACAGCCAAAACAACCGGACCCTGAAACTTCCCGTCGGCTCGACGACGCAAGTCGAACTGCCGTTCACCGGTCTCGATTTTCCGTGGGGTTTGGCCGTCGACAGCAACGGCACTGTCTACGTTGCCGGCCACAGCAACAAGGTGATGTCGCTGCAGCAGAAGTAAGTACGGCAGGGCGCTCGCCCCGGTGGTGGGCTCGTGCCGGAAGATGTCCTGGTGTTCGGACTTGTCGTCGTCGTTGCGCTTGTCGCCACCGTGGTGGTGGGAACGGTTCTGGGCAAGCGCTATCGCGTTGGACCGCCGGTATTGCTCATCCTGCTCGGCGCTCTGCTGGGCCTGATCCCTCGGTTCGGCGAGACCCGCCTCGACGGGGAGATCGTGCTGCTGTTGTTCCTGCCGGCGATCCTCTACTGGGAGAGCATGAACACCAGCTTTCGCGAGATCCGGGCGAACCTGCGCGTGATCGTCTTGTTCAGTGTTGGCCTGGTGATTGCCACCGCGGTGGCGGTGTCGTGGACGGCGCGAGCGCTCGGGATGGAGTCGCACGCCGCGGCGGTGCTCGGTGCCGTGCTCTCGCCGACGGATGCCGCGGCCGTGGCCGGGCTGGCGAAGCACCTGCCGCGTCGCCCCCTGACTGTGCTGCGCGCCGAAAGCATCATCAACGACGGAACTGCGCTGGTGCTGTTCGCCGTGACCGTTGCCGTCGCGACCGGCAGCCCCGCGATCGGTCCGGCTGCCCTGGTCGGCCGTTTTGCCGGCTCATACCTGGGCGGTATCGCCGCCGGGCTGGCGGTCGGCGCGGCGGTGACCTTGCTGCGCCGCAGAATCGACGCACCGCTCGAGGAAGGCGCGCTGAGTGTGCTGACGCCGTTCGCGGCGTTCCTACTCGCCGAAACGATGCACTCTAGCGGTGTGGTCGCTGTCCTGGTGGCCGCCTTGGTCCTCACTTATGTTGGGCCGCGGGTGATCCGGGCCCGCTCGCGTCTGCAGTCGTTCGCGTTTTGGGATATTGCGACGTTCTTGATCAACGGTTCGCTGTGGGTGTTCGTCGGCGTTCAAATCCCGGGCGCGGTGCATGGCATCGTCAATGTCGGTGCCGGACTGGGCCACGCGGCGTTACTGGCGCTCGCCGTCACCGGCGTCGTGATTGCCACCCGAATTGTCTGGGTCGAAGCCACCACTGCGTTAATCCGAACCGTCGACCGGCGTGCGGTGCAGCGCGCCCGTCGGACCGGTTGGCGTCAGCGCGTGGTGTCCAGCTGGGCGGGATTTCGTGGCGCGGTGTCGCTTGCCGCGGCGCTGGCCGTTCCACTGACCACGCACAGCGGCGCCGCATTCCCGGACCGCAACCTGATCATCTTCGTGGTGTCCGTGGTGATTCTGGTGACCGTCCTGGTCCAGGGCAGCACGCTGCCCCTCGTGGTTCGCTGGGCGCGAATGCCCAAAGACACTACGCACGCTGAGGAATTGCAACTGGCCCGCTCTCGCAGCGCCGAGGCGGCGATCGAAGCGTTACCCGTGGTCGCCGATGAGATCGGCATCGGCGGTGAACTACTGGACCGCCTGCAGGCGGAATATGAAGACAGTGCCGCGCTCGTCATGGCCAGCGCCGACGACCCGGCCACCAGTGGCGCAGCCGAGCAGAACGACCTGATACGACGGGTGCGTCTCGGGGTGCTCGAGCACAAGCGCCGGGCCGTCACCGATCTTCGGGATCAAAACCGGATCGACGACATCGTCCTGCGCGAGTTGCAGTCGGCGATGGACCTCGAGGAAGTACGGCTGCTCGATCCGGCCGACACCGACTGATCGACAGCCTTACTGGTTCGGAACTCGGGCGGCGATCTGGTTGGCGATGTCGACAGCCGTGTTCTTCGGGTCGGGGCTGCAGGTGTTGACGTCGACAATGACATTGTTTCGAACCGCCAGCGCCCGCCCGCACGCCCAGCCGCCGGCCCTCGGATCCTGCTGGCTGGCGATCAGGCTCAGGACGCCGTTGGCGTTGGATATCGGCCCGGCAGTCCATTTCGTCCCGGACTGGATGTGGCGGTATTGGTGGCACTCCGGCCACTGCTTGGCGGAGGCGGCGAAGAAGGCGTTGGCTTGTTTGGCGATCGGGAACAACACCACCGCCTGCTCGGCATAGTGGGTGAAGTTGTCGCCGTCGTTGAATGCCTGATCGAGCATCGCGGTGAAGCCGCTGTCGGCGTAGACCTGGGCCTGCGCCGAGCTGTCGACGGCCAAGCACTCCCGGGGCTCCATGATCGCGCTGTCGTCGGACATTGTGTCGTGTTTTCTGGTGATTTTCATTTCGGTCGCCCCCATCACGGGGTTGATTTGCTCGGGGGTGAGCAGCAAGGCGCCCAGTTCGCGCTCGACGACGGGACGCGGAATGCGCGATGTGGTGGTGGTTGTCGTCGATTTGGCGTCGCCGTGGTCGCCGCCGCCGCACCCGGCGGTGAGAAGGCAAAGGCCCACTACGACGAATGCGGCCGTCAGATGACGCATCTGCTCTTCCCCATTCCCGGTCACCGCGTCGCGGTCGTCCTCCTGCGTTGCCGGTCAGAACTCGCGTGTCGTCAGCCTAACGCCATTTGCGGGGAGCCGGGCGGAGGCCGAACCGCGGTGTCAGTCACGGTCAGGTTGCGACTCTTCCGGCGTCCAGGCCTGCGGCGGGGCCGGCTGACCTGGAAAAAGAAAGTCGACAAACGCCGCGGCGGTCGGCTGTGGCTCGTGGTTGGCCAGCCCTGGCCGCTCGTTGGCTTCGATGAAGACATAGTCGTCGCCGGTGACGTCGGGGACGACGAGGTCGATGCCCGTCACCGGGATGCCGATCGCCTCGGCTGCAGCGACAGCTACCCGACAGAGTTCCGGATGCACCTTTGCGGTGACGTCGTGGATGGTGCCGCCCTGATGCACGTTGGCGGTGCGACGAACCGGTAGCCGAGTGCCTTCGGGCAGCACATCATCCAGCGCCCAACCGGCGTCGGCGACCGTGGCCTCGGTGACGTCGTCGAGCGGGATGCTGGCCTCGCCGTCGCTGGCCTGGGCGCGCCGCCGGCTCTCGGCTTGGATCAAGTCCCGCACGTTGTGGTCGCCCGTGCCGATCACCTCGGCGGGCTGTCGCAGCGCGGCGGCTACCACTTTGCCGTCGATGACCACCAACCGCAGGTCGTCGCCGGCCACGCGCTCCTCGATGAGCACGTCGGGATGTTGCTCGCGCGCCCGGGTCAACGCGGCGGCAAGCTCGTCGGGACCGTCGTCGACCGTGATACCGACCGTAATGCCCTTGCCCTGCTCTCCGCGGGTGGGTTTGACGACGACCTCGTGGACTTCGGTCAGGAAGGCGTAGTCGGCGTCGTCGAAGGTGGCCAAGCGGCCGCGCGGCACCGTGATGCCCGCCTGCGAGACAAGGCGCCGGGTCAACCGCTTGTCGTCGCACCGGCACATGGCCACCGCCGAGGTGAATTCGGACAGCGACTCGCGGGTGATCACGCTGCGGCCACCGTGAGTGAGCCGCATCTCGCCGACCTCCGCGTCCAGGATCTCCACCCGGATTCCGCGGCGCAGCGCCTCGTCGGCGATGATCCGCGCATATGGATTGAGGTCGTCGATCGTTTCGGGCGACGGCGTGAACAGCGGCTCGTTGATCGCGTTCTTCCGCTTGATCGCCATCACCGGGATGCGACGAAAACCCAGTTTCTCGTAAAGGGCGATGGCCGCGGCGTTGTCGTGCGCGACGGACAGGTCCAGGTAGGCACGGCCCTCGCTGCGGAAGCGCTCAGCCATCGCCTGGGTCAGCGCTGCGCCGACGCCGGGCAGCGCGGCAGCCGGATCCACCGCCAGGGCCCATATGCTGGACCCCCGCTCGGGATCGGAGAACAACAACTCGTGGTCGACACCGGTCACGGTGCCCACCACCGCGCCGTCCTCGTCACGCACCGCAATCAGGTAAATCACCGCCGGAGCGTGCCGATGGTTGTTCCAGATCGTGTCGACTGGCGCCGGGACCATTCCGCAGCGCACATAAACCCGGTTCATCGCATCGGCGTCGTCGGACTCCTTCAGCGTGCGGACCGTCAGACCGGTCGGCGACGAAGCCATGTCTTCGGGATCAGAGTCCTTGAAGCGCAGTCGATAGGTGTGGCTGGGATCGATGAAGAACTCGCTCGGCGACCCGGCGACCACCACGTGTGGCTCACGCGGGTAGATGCAAATGTCGCGCCGCCCCGGCCCTTCCCATCGCAGTGCCTCGGTCAGCTTGCCCAAATCGGCGAAGGTCTGACCGAATATGAGTCGGCCCCAACCTAATTCGAGCTCGACGTTCTCGGCCATGTTGTCCATCAAATGGGACGGCGCGGCGTCGTGCAGGCCAAGCGTGATCGCCTCGGGATGGTCGTCGGAAGCCTGCATGGTCAGGTTGTTTACCCACTTCCCAGGTCGTCTATCACGGCTGCTCAGAGACCGAACTGGTCCTCGATGATGCCGAGCCAGATCTGCGCCGCATCGATGGCCACCTTTTCGCTGATGAAAGCGTGCTGAGTTCCGGTGTAGATATCACGAAAAGCGCGTTCCAGGCGGCTGCCCTCACGGATCGCGGTGGTTCCGGCGACCAGATGGGCCCACTCCGCGCAGCCTCGGGCCGTATCGGTGGCGTACACGGCGGCTACCCGCATGTCGGCCCGCCGGGCCGCCGTCAGGTCTTCACCGGAAGCGACGGCAGCCTCGGCGGTGCTGAACGCATCAACTACCAATAGCCGCGCCGCGCGCCAAGCCGCGACATGGTGGGCAAGACCCTTCTGGAAGGTGGGGCGACTGGCCAACGACTCCCCCATGTCGCTCATCCGGTATTTCGTAGCCGCCAATTCGGTGACGTCGTCGAGCATGCTCTTGGCCACCCCGAGTGCCCACGACGCGTGACCGGCAGCGGTCACCGACATCAGCCCCATCCGGGTGGCCGGCGAGGAACCTCGGTACGGCTCACGGCGAAACAACGGAAAGGTTCGGCTGTGCGGCACGAACACGTCCTGCGCGCTGTAGTCATAGGATCCAGTTCCCTTGAGCCCTTGCACATGCCAGCCGTCATTGAACGTGATGTGTTCGCGCGGAATGACAGCCACCTGCATGTCGGGGATACCGTCGCTGACCCAGCGCATTTCGCCGTTGTCCATCGGGAAGAAGCCCGCCGCGATGTATTGGGAATGGCCAATGCCCGAGCCGAAATTCCACGAGCCGCTCAACCGGTAACCGCCGTCGACGGCGACACCCTGCCCATTGGGGAAAAACTGGCCACCCATCGTGACCCGGTTGTCGTGAGCGGTGAACACCTCGGCAAAACCGTCGTCGGGGAGATATGCGGCGGCCGCGAACGTCGACGGCAGGTTCGCGATGCCGACCCAGCCGAACGAGCCGTCCTGCCAAGCCATTTCGATCCACGTCTCGATCATCTCGGCAAACGACGGTTCGACACCACCGGCCGCGATTGGTCCAAAAGCCGACATCAGGCCGCTGGCCCACATCTCGTCGACGATCGGGGCGGTCAGGGTGCGGTTCCGCTCTGATTCGGCCGCCTCGGCACGAACGAGGTCGCGCATCCCTTGGGCCAACGCCACGACCTGACCGCTTATATCGGCTGTCGATGTCATGGTTGCTTTCCTATCACCGATTTCGATTGTCCGAGCCGACCAAACGTGCGCCAGCATCCTCGCGCGCCCAGAGGTAGACTAAGTCTATGACTAAGTCCACTTCTATCAGGGTCGGCGTTCACGAGGCGAAAACCCGCATGTCCGAGCTGTTGCGGCTCGTCGACAGCGGACAGGAGATCGAGATTGCCCGCGCGGGTGAGCCGGTGGCAAAGCTTGTGCCGTTTCGCCCTCGGGAGACCCGTCGTTTGGGCATAGACGAGGGCGTCTATACCGTGCCCGACGATTTCGACGCACCGTTGGCCAATGATGTTCTCGACAGCTTCCAGCGATGAAACGCTTCCTCGTCGACACACACGTTTGGCTCTGGATGCAGTCAGACCCTGACCGCCTGCGCGACGAAACTCGCGCAGTCGTTGGGGACGGCCGTAATAGTATTTTTTTCTCTGCCGCCAGCGCATGGGAAATCGCGATCAAATATCGGCTGGGCAAGCTGCCGTTGCCCGAAGCGCCGGCATCCTATGTGCCTGACCGCCTTCGCCGTTCGGGAACTTCACCGCTGCCCGTCGACCACGCCCACGTCCTGAGGACCGCGGAGCTTCCCGACCACCATAGGGATCCGTTCGACCGTGTCCTCGTCGCCCAAGCGCAGCTACTCGACCTGGCAATCGTCACCGCGGACGACCAGTTATCTGCCTACGACGTCACGGTCATCGCCGCTTAACACCGACGCGCCTGACGTCGCTATCCCTCGAGTGCTTTGGCGCAACCAGCGAGAATCGCCGAGAAGCTCGACTGCAGCAGCCGACTGCTGACCGGCTCCAACAACTTGCCGCCCACGTAAGCCGGATGGCTGTAGCGGGTCAGCCAGACGACCTTGGTGCCGCCGCCCTCCGGGGTGAACGTCAGTGTGCCGCCCTCGTGATCGAACGGTGGGACGGAGCGGAGGATGAGATATGAGTAGCTTCGCGGCCGGTCGTAGGCGGTGATCTCTTCGCGGAACCAAGTTCCCAACCCGATCACCCGTCGTACCGCCCCCTCGGCAGGTCCCGACGAGCCCTTCTCCCACTTCGCCCGCAGGACTGGCGGGGCGGCGGTCAAACTGGCCGGGTCGGCCAACCAGTCGAAGACCCGTTCCGGAGGCGCCGCGATCGCGCGCTCGATGCGTAGTTCGGCCATAAGACCTCCTTCAAACTTTCGGCATGTTCGCAGAGCCGCGGCCCAGATTACGGAAGTCCGCACAGGCTTCCTTGATGCCCAACATGAACGGCAGCGCGCTCAACTCCAACTTCAGCTTCGCTCCCAGCCGGCTGGAAGTGCTGCGCTCGGCCACCGCCACTGGCGCACCGGATGCGGCCAAGTCGATGTAGTGGGTGGACGTTTGTCCGATGCCCTCGAAGTCGTGAATCAGCGGCAGGCAAAGTTGGCGGAACTGCTCGTCGAGACGCTGTGCCACCACGTCGGTCATCAGTACGTATTCCGCCACTGGCACTTGGTTTTTCAGCATGCGATGCACCAGGATGACGTCAAGCCCGGCGAGCTCGGCGTGGCGCTTCACTTTTTGCTCTGCGACCTCGCCCTCATGGGCGACGAACTTCAGCGACAGGTTGTCCAGCTGCGAGCAGCTCGCACACTCGCAGCTGTGGTCGCGTTTGATCTTGTCGCGCCTGGCGAAAAACGATTGGCGCATCCGCGTCAGCCGTTCGCAGACCAGCATTTTGGCGTCACCATCTGGTGCCCAGAAGAACGCGGCGTCGCCCTCCAGCTTCGCCAGCTTCAGGCCTTTGGCGGCGTCGATGACCGCCTCCAGCAGCGTGGCTACCGTGAACTGCGCGTGAACCAGATGCAGCCGGTTCCAATTCATGTAGTTCGTGTACCCGCTGATATCGGCAATGAGGAGAACTGCGCGCCGAATGGCCATGAGATTGGCAGTCTACGCGGTTGCGGCTAACCGGCGCCCGGAAACGCTGCGGCCCCGGCGGGCGCGCCTCTGGCAACCACGACCGGCATCGATGTCGACGCGTCGGCGCGCAGGATCGTGTGCACGACGTCGATGAGATCTTCGACGGGCATCAACTTGCCGGGCATGCAACCGCGCGACACCCAAAGCGGAACGGCCTGCGTGGCGAGCTCAAGATCCCAGCCGATGTTCATTCCCGTTTGCGAGTCGCCCTCGCCGCCCGCGCACTCTCCCACGATCAACGTGGTGAAGCCGATGTCTGGATGTTCGGCTCGCCAGGCGTCGACGAGTCGTTCTAGCGCGGCCTTGCTGACGCCATACGCGCCGAGGCCGGGCCAGGGTGGGCCGAAAGTGCCTGCATCAGAGGACAGATAGATCGCTTTGCCTGCGGAGGCCGTCAAGTGTGGCACCGCGGTCGCCGTCGCCAGCGCCGCGCCGATGACATTGGTGTCGAAGACGCGCCGCCAGGTTTCGGCGTCGGTATCGACCATGCGCACCAGCGGCCCCACAGCCGGGGTGTAGATGAGGTTGTCGATGCCGCCCAGCGCGTCGGCGGCATCGTTGATGGCCGAACGGCAGGACGCCTCGTCGGCGACATCGCATTCGATGGCGATCGCGTCCGGCCCGGCGGCCTTCGCGGCAGCCTCGAGACGCTCACGACGCCGGGCGAGCAGTGCGACGTGGTTGCCGCGCTGCGCGAGACCGACACCAATGCAGCGCCCGAGACCGCTCGATGCGCCGATCACCACTGTCCTTGACATATTCGCCCTTTCTTGTAACGACCTTGATGCAGGCACAGCGTATCTGCCACCGGTCCCGAAGAACTCGGTATTGCGTTGGGCGGAGTAGGTCAGCCCAGTACCGTGGGGCGCATGAAGTATCTGGACGTCGACGGAATCGGCCGGGTCAGTCGGATCGGCCTGGGCACCTGGCAGTTCGGCTCACGCGAGTGGGGTTACGGCGACCAGTACGCGTCCGGGGCCGCCCATGAGATCGTGCAGCGCGCACTTGACCTGGGGGTCACGCTGTTCGACACCGCCGAGGTCTACGGGTTCGGCAAAAGCGAGCGCATCCTCGGCGAAGCGCTCGGCGACAAACGCGCCGAGGTCGCAGTGGCCAGCAAGATCATGCCGGTCGCACCGTTCCCGGCGGTGGTCAAGCAGCGTGAGCGCGCCAGTGCCCGGCGGTTGCAGTTGACGCGCATCCCGCTGTACCAGATCCATCAGCCCAACCCGGTGGTGCCGGATTCGGTGATCATGCCCGGGATGCGTGACTTGCTCGACAGCGGCGACATCGGCGCGGCCGGTGTCTCCAACTATTCGCTAGCGCGATGGCAGCAGGCTGATGCTGCGCTCGGCCGACCTGTCATCAGCAACCAGGTGCACTTCTCGTTGGCATATCCGCGCCCGCTCGACAATCTGGTGCCGTTCGCCGAGCGCGAGAACCGGGTCATCATCGCCTACAGTCCGCTGGCGCAGGGGCTGCTGGGCGGCAAGTACGGCGTCGACAACCGGCCGGGTGGTGTTCGCGCGGTCAATCGGCTGTTCGGCACCGAGAATCTGCGCCGCGTGGAGCCGCTGCTGCAGACGTTGCGTGCCGTCGCCGCGGACGTCGACGCCCAGCCGGCCCAGGTGGCGCTGGCTTGGCTGATCAGCCTGCCGGGCGTCGTCGCCATTCCCGGCGCGTCCAGTGTCGAGCAACTCGAGTTCAACGTGGCCGCCGCCGGTATCGAACTTCCGGTGGATTCCCGGGACGCGCTGACCGACGCGGCCCGCTCGTTCCGGCCGGTATCGGCGAGGCGCTTTCTCACCGATACGGTCCGCGAAAAGCTCGGGCGCTGAGAGTCGATGCCTGATCGCAACGTGCTGGGCGGCCCGTTGGAACCGTGCGGTACCGACCCCGTCACTGGCTTCTACCGCGACGGCTGTTGTTCGACTGGGCCAGAGGACATCGGCGCCCACACCATCTGCGCGGTCGTGACCGCCGAGTTCCTCAAGCACCAACGCTCCGTCGGCAATGACCTGCTGACACCGCGACCTGAGTACCGGTTCCCAGGGCTCCTTGCCGGTGACCGATGGTGTGTCACCGCGCTGAACTGGCTTCGAGCCCACCAGGACGGCTACGCGGCGCCGGTGGTGCTCGCCGCTAGCCACGAACGCACACTGGACATGGTCCCGCTGGAGGTGCTCCGCAAGTATGCCGTCGATGTGCCCGACGACCTGGGTGACTTGTAGGCGTGTCGATACTGAGCCAGCGGCCTATTTGAGGCTGCCGATTCTTTTGGACAGCATTTGTGCAAGGAGCTCGGTTTGGCGATCGTCGAATCCGATGTCGCCGCATCGATCAGGCCACTCCTGCGCGGCGTCGATGATTGAATCGATCATCCGCGTCGTGGCGCGTGCTCGCACACCGAGGCGTTCGCCAGCTTCAACGAAGTGCGGACGGGTAAGCCGATTCGCACGCCCATATAGGCTCAGCGCCATGGGATCACGCCATCGCATGTAGGGCTGGGTGCACAGCAGGTCATAGGCAGGCGTTGGTTGCCACACACCGTCGGGGTCGTAGATCGACAGATTTTTGCCATGCAGGTCGCCATTGCCGATAACCCAGGAAAATACAACGGTTTTCAGCAATTCCAGGGCTGCCGCCGGCTTGGAGCCGCCGCCGCGCGCACATGCTTCCGCAAGTGTGCCGATAGCGGCCTCGGCCTTGATTCGGTACTTGGAGGCCGGGTAGACATCGGCGACCTGGCAGGCATCTTCCTGAGCGACGCGCGTCGTTCCATCGCGGTCGAATCGTCTCACCAACAACGCACTGCGCCCGTCAGCATCGTGCAGCAAAGATGTTGCGGCGACTCGCAATCCAGATGCAGCGGCCATCAGCATAAAAAAGTGCTCATTCTCAACCAACAACGGATATTGCGTGGGATTGAGCTTGAGGATCGCTGGGCCGGAGCGAGTCAGCGTCGGCGTCGACATCATCGCAGCACTCACCTTGGGCTGGACTCCCGCCATTCCGACAGGATCTGCATCAACCGAACCGACCAATTTTTCGAACACGGCATGAAAGTTGGTGTCGTGCTCAGGGTCGAACATCGGCAACGGTCGAACCCGATCAGCACCGGAGGGCACCACCTGTACATTGCCGACCGTGTCGGCGCCGATCGCCAACAGAAGTGTGAGGTGATCATCCGCCGAGGTCTTTGTCGATGACGTCACCACACCCAGCCGGACCCCTTCAGGAAGGAGCCCCGCGAAAAACGCTGGAACCGCGCCACCTGTGGTGACAAGGGGGTACCGGCTCGTGCGCAGGAGTGACCATGACACCGACCGGTCACGCACGCTCGCGTCGGCAACGCGGTAATCGGTAACGTAGTCGAAGCCGACCGTGTCGTGCTGCCCGCGTACCAGGTGAGCAACGAGATCGTCACCGATATAAACGTCGGCGTCGGCAATCTCGCGTAGGTCAAGCCGTGTTGGTGTCATCGATTGGCCGCTACGCCGACGTCGACATGCATCCCTAGGACGTCGGCAATATCGACGACCGAGCCGAACTTGATCGAGCCGCTCCCCCGCTCCAACGCCTGGACACTGGAACGGGACACGCCCGCGAGGTCGGCCAGCGTCTGTTGGGTGAGTCGTAACGCGATCCGGCGCTCCGCCAACGCTCGGCCTATGCGTGAAATTTCAGGCATAGTCGCCTCAGAACGCGGATGTGTTCGGCGAGGTCCAGCCACTTCGTTCCTTATGCTTGAAAACACATGCATAAACAGCATGCATAGGCAGATGCACCGCTGTCAAGTGCTTATGCTTGCAGTTCCACGCTTAAGAGTCGCGTTGTTAGCGCACGTTGAGGACCCGGTACGCCAGCAGCGCAAAGCGTTTCCGAATCAACCAACACAGCCAGCCCACATCACGCGGCCAACTATGGTCACTTTGTGAGGCGTCGAACGGTGTTGAAGCTGCCGCTGCTGATGGCGGCAGGCCCGACGCTGACCCGGATGCCCCGCGCCGCCGCAGAGACAACTCCGTGGTCGCTCGACCGAGCCAACCACTGGTATCAAGCACAAGGGTGGCGCGTCGGCGCCAACTACATCACCTCCAATGCGATCAACCAGCTCGAGATGTTTCAGGCCGACACCTTCGACCCGCGGCGCATCGATACCGAGCTGGGTTGGGCTCAGTCGCACGGGCTCAACACGGTCCGGGTCTTCCTGCACGATCAGCTGTGGGCCCAGGACGCCCGAGGCTTCCAACGACGTCTGGCGCAGTTTGTGGACATTACGGCGCGTCGACGCATCAAGCCACTCTTTGTCTTCTTCGACTCCTGCTGGGATCCCTTCCCCAAACCGGGTCGGCAGCGCGCGCCGAGGCCTGGCGTGCACAACTCTGGCTGGGTGCAAAGCCCGGGCGCTGAACACCTCGATGACCTCGATTACCGCCGGACTCTGCGCGACTACGTCACCGGAGTGCTCAACCAGTTCCGCACCGATGATCGCGTGCTGGGCTGGGACCTGTGGAATGAGCCCGACAACCCCGCGCGGGTGTATCGCAACGTCGAGCGGAAAGACAAGCAGGAGCGGGTCGCCGATCTGCTCTCCCTGGCATTCGGATGGGCACGATCGGTTGATCCAAGCCAGCCGCTCACCAGCGGCGTGTGGGACGGAGAGTGGGGAGATCCGCAGCGCCGCAGCGAAATCGTCAACATTCAGCTGGACAACTCCGACGTGGTCACATTCCACTGCTATGACAAGCCGACCGGCTTTGAGGCCAGGATCGCCGAACTTTCCCCGCTGGGCCGGCCGATCCTCTGCACCGAGTACCTGGCCCGGTCACTCGGCAGCACCGTCGAGGGCGTTTTGCCAATCGCTAAGCGCTACAACGTAGGTGCACTCAATTGGGGTTTGTTTGCCGGGAAGACCCAGACGTACTTCCCGTGGGATTCCTGGGATCACCCATACAAGACGGTTCCGAAAGTCTGGTTTCACGACCTGGTCCAACCTGATGCACGGCCCTTCCGGGACAGTGAAATCCAAACAATCAACAAACTGAGCAACCTGTAACGCGACGGACTCCACCGTTCGCAGCTTAGGTCGAGCGCAGAGCCGCTAAACTGGCGACGTCAATACCGCACGGCTGACGGCTTGAGCGAATGACCTCGCTAACTAGGCGAAGCTATGGAGAGAACATGAAACGTCGCGTATTCAGCGCCATGCCCGTGGCCACTTTTGCAATCGCGGGTGCGGTGATGCTCACCGCACCGCTTGCCCATGCGCAAACGGATATCGAAAGTAACTGCAGGGGTTCCGGCGGCGACTATACGTCGCAGGAGGTACAACCCCATTGGGGCGCTGCCCCCACTCTCATCGAGACGTGTTGCACCGGGAAGCAGTGCACCACATACCGCGACGGCGTGCAGGGCCCCACGTACGGGGGTTAGGCGGCAAGCGCCGGTCAAGCGCCGAAGGGATCGGCTTCGCTATACCAGCTGAAACTGTCGCCGACGTAGCACACGAACTGATCACCTATGGGGCAGTCGAACGTGCGTCGCTGGGGGTCAGCGTCGCCCGTCGCGCCGTCGATGGAGCACCTAGCGAACTGTGCGACGTGGAGCATGGGTTCGAATTCTCCTGCGGCGGAATCAGTCACGAGAAGACCTTTCAAGCCTGCAAGGACCGCGCACACAATGTTGTCAATCGAGCACTCAGTGAGCCGCCACCTCCGGCGTGCGTGGTGGCGCCAGAAAACTCCTGACGGGTCACAGACGTCGTCGTCATCGACCAAGTCCGCATCCGTCAGCCATGCATACAAATGTGATGCCATGCCGCGCCGATAACATCATATAGGCAGTTAAGTGATGCTATCCTCGTTGGATGGCATCAGTTAGTGCCAGCACCGCTGTCGAATACGAAACGCTCACTTGGCCGACGCCAGCTGAGGCAGGCTATGGCCTGGCCGATCTGCGGGCGGCCCAGCGGCAGGCCGGAAACTACGAAGCCGCTATACCCGCCGTCATTGCCGATTTAGAAATCGCGTTGCCAGCGGCCGTCCTCGCCGATGCCGACGAGGCAAGCCATGAAATCGCCCGGTTCGACGCCGAACTCGGCAACGAGATCGCCCCTTTCTCCTCAGTACTGCTTAGAACGGAGTCGGCGGCAAGCTCCAACATCGAGAACCTAACCGCCTCGGCACGAGCCATCGCCGAAGCCGAGACACTAGGCGATACCAGTCGCCGCAACGCAGCATTGATCGTGAGCAATACCGAGGCGATGAAAGCTGCAATCGCTTTGGCGGATCAAATCGACGAGGACGCGATCCTGGCCATGCACGCAGCGCTGATGCGCGCCAGCCATCCGGACATGGCCGGCAAGTGGCGAACCGAGCAGGTGTGGATCGGCGGTGGCACCTTCGGGCCGCGTGGCGCTGACTTTGTGGCGCCCCATCATGACCGGATTCCCGCCGCGATCCAAGACCTGCTCGCCTTCACCCGCCGTAGCGACATCCCAACGCTCCCGCACATCGCGGTCGCACACGCACAGTTCCAAACAATCCACCCCTTCCCGGATGGCAACGGGCGCGCAGGACGCGCGCTGATCCAGGCGATGCTCCGCAATAAGCGTCTGGCGCGACAGATCACCGTTCCTGTCTCGGCGGGACTGTTGACCAACACCGACGTCTATTTCGATGCGCTCGACTCCTACCGAGAAGGCGACCCTGCCCCGATAGTCGAAAAGCTCTCCGCCGCCTCTGTATTGGCGGTCGCGAACGGCCGTCAACTGGTCGACGATCTTCGGTCGATCCGTCACGGCTGGGATTCAAAGATCAGCGCACGCCGCGACTCTGCAATTCACCGTGTCGCGGATCTGGTGATCAAACACCCGGTAATCAATGCGCGACTGCTTCAGCGTGAACTGGGCATCTCCACCGGAAACGCACGTCGATACGTCGATCCCCTTACAGAAACAGGAATCATCGTCGAGTTCAGCGACCGCGCACGCAACCGCGTCTGGCGCGCACCTGAGGTTCTCGGCGCACTCGACGCATTCGCCGTACGCGCCGGCCGGCGCACACCCCCGGCCTAGGTTTACGAAGGCCCGCAGCTGTACAGCAACAGCGATGCGATTGGCTCACGTCGAGTGGAACGCTCCCGACAGATGCTGCACAACCATGGGCTCCCCTTGTTGCCACGCGCCAGCCAGTCGCAGCTGCCATCGGGCTACTCAATGGGATGCGCCGGGTGACACCGTCGCGAGCCCAACGTCGCGGCATCCGTTCAACAAGCGGTGGTCGTATGTGACGAAAGCTGTTAATTCCCGCTTGATCTGGGCTGCAGCCGCGAGATGAATTGCGTCGAGCGAGCGCAAAGTGGTCGGGCCGATGGTTTCTGCCAGAGCAATCACCGGGTCGGTGAGGGGGAGCATATCGAGGCCATCGAGTAGGTAACGTGCACGCTCGGCTTGGCCCGGTTCCCCATATCGGGCAACTACTCTCATCAACTCGACCCGGCCGATCGAGCTCGTCGCCGCATACTCCCCGTGGCCGCTTTGCGCGGTAAGCCATATCTGCAGTTCGGACGTCTCAGGCTCGGCGACAAGCAACTTGGTCAACGCCGAGGTGTCCAGATAGATCACTGCTCCTCGCGCATCTCGTCGAGAACATCGGACAGATTGCGCTTGCGGTCTCGCGCCGGTGCGGCCGTGACGTCAAGGAGGTTCTGTGGACGACGAGCCCGAACTAGAGCGCCTGATTCAATCAGAGCCTCACGAGAACGCGCGGCGGCTTGCACAGGAACAAGTCGGGCCACCAATCGGCCGTTATTGGTGACGCCGAGTTCCTCACCAGCCTCGACCCGGGCGAGGTATCGCGACGCGTGCTGTCGCAGTTCTCGGACCCCGATCGCCTCCATAACCTGACCGTAGCACGCAATGTGCTACCTAGCTAGCATGCGACCGGTCGCGGGCGATAGCGCCGAAACGGAAGGCATGCCCTGGTATTCCTCGGACTCGCGGCCTGAGAAGCTGAGCCTGTGCCACAACTCCAACCGCTTTATCTGCTGGCGGACAGTCAGTTGCTGTTTTGGCAGTGTCGCGACCGATTGCTCCTCGAAACTGCCCTCGATGGGCTGGCTCGGGACACCCCGCCCAGCGCCGCATACATCGGCGCCTCCAACGGGGATAATCCCGAGTTCTACGGCATCTTCGAGGCCGCGGTGGACGCCACCGGAATCACCGATCGTCGCATGATCGAGTCGTCGTTCGGCCCTGAGGACCGCGCTTTCCTGCAGCGCGCCCAGTTGATCGTCCTCGCCGGCGGCGACGTGCGCCTCGGCTGGGATACGTTCGAGAGAACCGGGATGAAGGATGCGATCCTGGACCGCTACGCGAAAGGCGCGGTTCTGTTTGGTGTTTCAGCCGGGGCGGTCCAGCTCGGACGCTATGGAGTCGTCGAGACCCCGAAATCACCCACAATCGAGCTGCGCGAGTTCTTCAAGCTCGTCCCGCTGGTCATTGACACACACGACGAGCGAGCCGAGTGGGCGCGACTGTCGCGCACGATTCATCTGTTGGAGGGAGCGGCCACCGGACTCGGAATCCCCTCCGGTGGCGGAGTCATTGTGCATCCGGATGCCACCATCGAGCCATTGCGGCGACCCGCCCACGAATTCCGTTTCGAGGACAATCACGTCACGCAAGCACTGCTGTACGCCGAAGAGGACACTTGACCGACCGCTGAAGCACGGCTGAACGGTGCGACTGCCTGGACGACGCCGCGGCTTTACTCGACCTTGACCGCCTGTTGAATCGCCCCACCGACGATCAGGACGTGAGTACGCTTCAAGCCGTGGAACTGGGGGTTTTGGGACCTCTCCAGGTCCGGCAGGACGGTGCGCCCGTCCCAATTCCGGGCGCGAAACCGCGCGCCATCCTCACGATGCTCGGGCTCCACGGCGGTTCGGTCGTGCCCGCCGAAACGTTGATTGAACTTCTTTGGGGCGACGATCCCCCGCGCACCGCCGCCAAGGCTCTGCAGACCCACATCTCGTCACTGCGTCGCACCTTGGGCGACGGCTTCGTTTTGACGGAGGGCATGGGCTGGACCCTCAGCACGACCGCGGTTGATGCCTCGCGCTACAAACTGGCCACCAAAGCGGGCCGCGACGCCGCGGCCGTCGGCGACATCACTCAAGCCGTGGCCCGCTTCGAGGAGGCGCTGACCCTTTGGCGCGGAATCCCCGAACTGCCCGACTCGCACCGGGGGTTGTCCGAGAAGACGCGCTGGATCGAAAGCCACGCCGCGCTGGTCGAGGACCGGGCCGATGCGCTGCTCGCGACGGGCCGGGCCGCCGAGATCGCCGGCGAACTCGAGGCCGCGGTGGCCGACGCTCCGCTGCGCGAAAGACGCTGGGGCCAACTGATGCTCGCCCTCTACCGTGCCGGCAGGCAGGGCGAAGCGCTGGCCGCATACCAACGGGCACGGTCGCTGCTGGCCGACGAGCTCGGGGTCGACCCCGGTCCGGAACTTCGCCGGCTCGAGGCTGCAATCGTCGCTCAAGATGCAGCGCTGGATACCCCTGTGGCACAACAGCTTCCATCGGTGATGCGGGCCGTCACGTTTCTGCTCACCGATATCGAGGGTTCAACCGCCGCTTGGGAAGCTGACGCCGGCGCCATGGCGGCGGCGCTGGCCCGGCACGACGAGCTCGTCGAACAGGTCGTCACGTCCCGCGGCGGACGACTGATCAAGACGCGCGGCGAGGGCGATGCGACGTTCTCGGTCTTCGAGCGGCCGTCGGCGGCAGCTGCGGCCGCTATCGAATTGCAAGACGCGATCACCCACGAGCCGTGGGCACTGCTAGAGCCCATGCGTATTCGGGTGGCGCTGCACACCGGCGAGGTGGAGCTGCGCGACGGCGACTACTTCGGTCGGGCGGTCAACCGTGCCGCGCGCCTGCGGTCGCTGGCGGTGGGCGGCCAAATTTTGTGCTCGGGTGCGACCGCCGAACTCGTCATCGACTCGCTGCCCGACGACGTTGTGCTCGCCGACCTGGGGATGCGCCAGCTGCGCAACCTGGCGCGCCCCGAGCACGTGTTCGAGCTTCGGCTGGAAACCGCCGAGCGACCAGAGGAGACCCCCGAAACCCCCATCGAGCGACCCGACCTTCCTGCGATATTGACTGGCCCCGGGCCGTTCGTCGGGCGCGGCCATGAACTCGAACGACTTCTGTCGGCATGGCAGACCGCGCTTACCGGGAGCACGCGCGCGGTGCTCATTGCCGGCGAACCCGGCGTCGGCAAGACCCGCCTTGCCGGCGAATGGTCGCGACAGGCTCACCAGCAGGGAGCGGTCGTGCTGTACGGGCGTTGCGACGAGGATCTCGGCGCGCCCTACCAACCGTTCGCCGAAGCCGTGCGTTCGGTCGTGCCCTGCCTCGGCGCCAGTCGACTGCGAGGACTGCGCGGCGTGGAAGCGCTGCTGCCATTGGCGCCTGGGTTGACCGAAGTCGTACCCGACCTGGCAGCGCCGACCCGCGCCGATCCGGACACCGAACGGTATGCGCTTTTCGACGCCGTCGTCGCACTGTTGCAACTCGCGTCCACGAGCGCGCCCGTCGTCCTGATACTCGACGACCTGCACTGGGCGGCCAAACCCACACTGCTGTTATTGCGGCATCTCCTGCGCTTCGGCGATCAGGCTCGCGTCCAAATCGTCGGGACGTACCGCAGCACCGACCTCGACCGCTCCCATCCCCTGGCCGCGATGCTCGCCGACCTGCACCGTGACGGCACCGCCAACCGCCTTCAACTCACCGGCCTCGATGAAGACGACGTGAGCGCCTACGTCGCCGAGTCCGGGTATGACGACGAAGAGCTCGCTCGGGCATTGGCGTCCGTCACCGGTGGCAACCCGTTCTTCCTTATCGAAGCATTGCGCCATGTGGACGAAAGCGGCGGCGTGTGGGACCCGAGCACCTTGCCACAAGGTGTCCGTGAAGCCGTGAGCCGCAGACTATCCCGGCTTCCCGTGGAAACGAACAAGGCCCTTGCCGCGGCCGCGGTCGTCGGCAGTCGATTTGCCCTCGACCTCGTGGAGCGAGTGGTCGACCAGGATCTGGTCGACGCCTTCGACGAGGCGTGTAAGGCCGGCATCGTCATCGAAGAACCCGGCGGTCGATATCGGTTCAACCATGCCATCGTTCGGCAATCGCTGCTTGCTGAGCTGGCGTCCGTGCGCCGCATGCGGCTGCACCAACGCATCGCCACCACGCTGGAGAACGAGCCCGGCGCCGACGACGAGCTGCTCGCTGAGCTGGCGCATCACTACTTCGAATGCGCCTGGGCAGGAAACGCGGCCAAGGCCGTCCTCTACTGCCGGCGTGCCGCGGACCAGGCGATGGCCCGGCTCGGCTACGAGGGCGCCGCCGATCTCTACGATCACGCGCTGCACGCGCTGGAGGAGATCGACGAGGAACTGCCAGACCGCGACGAGCAGACCGCCGAGCTACTTATCGCGCGCTGCGAGGCGCTGCTGGCCGCAGGTGATGTGGCATCGGCAGCGGGTGCTGTCGCGCAATTGCAAGAAGCGACAGTCGATTCCGCGCGGTTGGCGGCATGGGCGACGTGCTTCCACGGCCAGCTGTCGATGCTGATCCACCCTGAGCGATTAGATGAGGTGGCGACGGCAGTAGGTGCGGCCGCCGAGAAACTTGCCGAACTCGACGACGCGGCCGGAGAAGCCCAAGCGCACACCGTGCGCGCCGGATGCCTCGCCCGCCTTGGAAGAGTCGGCGACTGCGAAATCGCCCTGGACGAGGCTCTTACCGCGGCGCGACGTGCACGTGAACACCGTCGGGTGAACGCTGTGCTGGCAGGTGCGCCGCTCGCGGCGCTGTGGGGCCCGAATCCTGTTCCGCGCGCGGGCGGGCGGTGCCTTGACGTGGTACGGCTGCTGCGAATCACGACCGACTCGCCTGCGGTCGAGGCGACGTCGACGCGATGCCAATCCGTGCTGGAGGCCTTCCGCGGCCGCGCCGAAGCAGCTCGACGAATGATCGACTCGGCTCGGCGCACGGTCACCGAACTCGGCCTCCGCCATGCTCTGCTCGAAGTCGAGCAGTTTGCCGGCATCGTCGAGCTGGTTGTCGACGATCCTGCTGCCGCCGAGCCGCACCTGCGCAAGGCCTACAACGGTTTTCGTCGCATGGGACTCGATGCCGATACCGCTGAGACTGCGGCCCTTTTGGGTCGCGCGTGTCTCGCGCTCGGGCAAGATGTCGAAGCCGACGAATTGTGTTCGGAAAGTGAGCGTCTCGCCGGGCACGCCCTGAAGGCGTCGATCTCCTGGCGCACGCTTCGAGCGCAGCTGCTGTCACGCAGCGGCGATCATGGTGAGGCCCGGCGCGTCGCCGAGGCTGCGGTCGCTCTGGCCGAGCGCACCGATGCATTGGTCGATCACGGTGATGCGTGCCTGGCGCTGGCAACGGTTTTGAGTGCTGCCGGCGACACTGCGGCGGCGCGAGGGGCAGCCGAGCGAGCAGTCAACCTGTATGAACGGAAAGGAGCTGCGGCACTCGCCGAAAGGGGACGCGGCATTATCGGAGAACGCATCTCGCAAAGCGCCACGACGCCACTCGAAGCGCCCGTTGTAGAGCTCGACAATGCATGCGCACGTGTGGGCCAACGCGTCATAGCTGTTATTCATAGCGAGGCCTGGGATGCGCTCGAGGAGCTGTATGCCCCTGAGGGCCTCGTCGAGAGTCGTCGGAAGATCGTCGGCTTCACGACCGACCTCCCACCGGCGGACTGGGCACATCAAAGCAGGCGAGCTGTTGAGACACGCGCGGTCCGGTTCGACCAAGTCGTTATCGCCGTGCGAGGCGAGCGCCTGGCGCTCGCTCGAGTGGTGGTAGGCAGTGCCGACGTGAGCCCTGGAGCGCCGCGCGACGAATTTCTCTCGCTACTCGGCATCGACGAGGAGGGGCGAATCGCGCTGCAGGTGTGGTTCGACGTCGAAGATGTCGACGCGGCGCTCGCCGAACTCGACGCCGCCTACGCCCGGTTCAAGGAAGAAGGCCCGCCAGAGCGGCGGCTCGATAACGCCTTAAGCCGAGCGGCAGAGCGCTTTTCGTCGTGCTACGCAGCCCGCGACTGGGACGCCATGGCGGATGTGCTTGCCGATGACCTGGTTGTCGACGATCGCAGGCGAATGGTGAACGCGGGGGTTCGGCACGGCCGGGACGCCGAGATCGAAGATTTGCGTATGTCCGTCGAGGTCGGGTTCACGACCATGACCTCGGTCGTCATGGCGACCCGCGGAGAGCGCCTCTCCCTCAATCACTTTTCGGTTCACGCTCGGCAGCCAGAAGAGTTGGGAGTCGAAGCACTTCATGTCGCCGAGTTCGACGCCGACGGGCGCATCGCGGTATTGGTCATATTCGACCGTGACGACTTTGACGCCGCCATCGCCGAACTCGATGCGCGGTATCTCGTCGGCGAGGCGGCAGCCCATGTGCACACATGGTCTACGATCACGGCCGCGTACGCGGCAGTCAACCGACGCGAAGTCCCCGCCACGACACAAGATTTCGCGAGCATCGACCACCGTCGCGGAGCAGCGGGCCCTCCAGGTGGCATCATCGCGTACATCCAGGCCGCATGGGATGACATGGCTGGCAGGATCTGCATCGAGACTGTGCATCGGTTGGATAGCCTCGGTGCCGTCGTCAGCCATGCCGCGCATGGGATCTCACAGGAGGGCCTTGACGCCGAGTGGCGGATGATATGCATCTTCACTGCCGAAGGCGACGCCCTCAGCTGCTGTGAGCTGTTCGACGAGGCAGACGTTGACGCCGCGCTCGCCCGCTTCGACGAACTGTGTCGGCCTGCGCCACGATTGGAAAATGCGGCAAGCCAAGTGGCCGAACGCTTCCTCGCGCAATTCGCAGCCCGCAACTGGGGCACCATGGCGACGATGCTGGCCGACGACTTTTTTAATGACGATCGCCGTCGGGTGGTGGGCTCGGGATTCCGCGGCGGTCGAGACGCCCAGATGGCAAACATGCGGGCCATCGCCGACCTCGGGTTCACGAACGTGACGTCGACCGTTATTGCGACCCGCGGGAGGCGCCTCATCCTCACGCGTCTCCGCTTTTCGGGCAGCGAGCACGGGCCCGAGGAATTTCTCACGGAGTTGCTCGCCGTCGGCGAGGTCAATGGCGACGAGCGAATCGTCGCGTTTGTGTCGTTCGACCTCGACCACTTCGACGCCGCCGTTGAAGAACTCGACGCCAGATACCCGACCGGCGAGGCGGCCGCCTATTCACACTCGTGGTCAGTCGTAGCGCAGACGTACGCCGCAGCGAACAGGCAACAACTCCGACTGACGCCCGACTGTGTGAGCATCGATCACCGACAAGCAAGAGCGTTTGCACCCGGTGAATTGACCGAATACATGCACGCGACGTGGGACCTCGCGCCAAACGTCAAGGGCTACGTCGAGACCGTGCATCGGTTGAGCCACATCGGCGCTGTCGTCACTCACGTGGTCCGTGGAAGCTCGCAAGAGGGCTTCGACGCCGAATGGCGGGAAGTTCTCCTGGGCACTTTCGACGGTGAGCTGATCAGCCGTTGTGAGCTGTTCGACGAGGCAGACCTTGACGCTGCGCTCGCACGATTCGACGAACTGTGTCGACCGGCGCCACGATTGGAAAATGCGGCAAGCCAAGTGAGCGAGCGCTTTCTGGCGCACTTCGCGGCTCACGAGTGGGACGCCATGGCCGAGCTATTGGCCCACGACTATTACCTCGACGATCACCGAAGTGTGGTGAACGCCGGAGTCCGGCACGGTCGAGATGCGGCTATTGCAAACATGCGCGCTGTCGCCGACCTCGGGATCGCGAACGTCATCGTGACCGTCATTGCGACCCGCGGGGAGCGCCTTGTTCTCACCCGCAGTGTCTTTTCGTTCCGGGATCAAGATCCTGAGGCCTTCTGCGCCGAGCAACTCGACATCGGGGAAATCAACTCAGATGGGCGAGTCGTGGCGAACGTCTCGTTCGACGGCGACGACATCGACGCCGCCATAGCGGAACTCGACGCCCGATACCTCGCTGGTGAGGCTGCCGCCCATGTGCACACCTGGTCGCTCGTCGCGGCCAGCTACGCCGCGCTCAACCGTCACGAGCTCCCCTCGACAACCCCTGACTGGGTGACCATCGACCACCGACGGGAGACAGCGTTCGGGCCCGGTGACGTGACCGCATACATCCAAGCCGGGTGGGACGTCGAGCAAGACATCGATATCTACGTCGAGCAAGTGCATCGGCTGAGCAACATCGGAGCAGTCGTCACATACGCGGCGCAGGAGACTGCGCAGGAGGGCTTGAAGGCTGAGTGGCGCGGGATCGCGGTTTTCACGGTCGACGGCGACATGATCAACCGCACCGAGGTCTTCGATGAAGCAGACCTTGACGGCGCGCTCGCGAGGTTCGGCCAACTCAGCCGGCCGACACCGCGGCTGGAAAACACCGCAACGCGTGTGTGGGAGCGCCTTTTTTCGTACGTTGCGGACGACGACTGGCAGGCCGTGGCTCAAATATCAGCCGAGAACGTCGTCGTCGACGATCGCCGACGGGTGGTCAACGCCGGGACCCTGCATGGTCGAGATGCCAACATCAAAGATGCGCAGGCAACCGTCGGTGTCGGTTTCACGATGACGATGGTGGGCACCTCGGCAACCCGCGGCGGGCGCCTCGCCCTGACACGAGTTCGCGTGTCGGGCCGCGACCCCGAGGCGATCCAAAACGATGCCCTCAGCATCGTCGAGGTCGACGCCAGCGAGCGGATCGCGGCGGCGGTCGTGTTCGACCTCGACGACTTCGATTCGGCCATCGCGGAGTTCGATGCGCGGTACCTCACGGGCGAAGCGGCAGCGCACGCGCACGCGTGGTCGGTGATTGCGCGGGCCCAGGCCGGATTCACCCAGCACGAACTCCCCGCGACGACATCGAATCCCGTTTTCATCGATCATCGACCGCTCGTAACGAGTGACGCGGTTGATATGGCCGCTCATCTTCGTTCCGTCTGGGACCTCATTCCGGACGTCAGCGTCTACATCGAGGCAGTCCATCGGCTGAGCGAACTCGGAGCCGTCGTCACCCAGACACTGAAAGGAAGCTCGCGCGAGGCCTTTGACGCCGAGTGGCGGATGATCAACATTTTCACAGTCGAAGGTGATCTGATCAGCCGCTGCGAAACCTTCGATGACACAGACATCGACGCCGCGCTCGCTCGCTTCGAAGAACTGCACCAGCAGCCACCGCGATTGGAAAACGCGGCAAGCCAAGTGGACCAACACTTCTGGACCTCCTACGCAGCCCGCGACTGGGACGTCATAGCCGAGTTGCTCGCCGACGACGTCTCCACGGACGATCGCCGTCGGGTCGTCAACGGCGGGGTCCTGCACGGTCGAGATGTTCACATCGAAAGCATGCGAGCCCTCGCCGAGTTCAACGCGCGCATGACGTCTGCCGTCATTGCAATCCGTGGGGAGCGCCTCGTTCTTACCCACTTGAACCGTAACCTGCGCGACGGGGAGTTCGGCAGCGAGCTGCTTTACCTTAGCGAGATCGACGACGACCATCGGATCACGGCGGGCGTCTTCTTCGATGCCGCCGACATCGACGCCGCTTTCGAGGAGCTCGACGCCCGATACCTCGCCGGTGAAGCGGCCGCCCCCGCGCAGACGTGGGCCGTCCTGACACGGGCGTACGCCGCACTTAACCGGCGGGGACTCCCAGCAACGACGCCGGACTGGGTAAACGTCGACCACCGCCGGGGGACAGCCTTCGCGCCCGGCGAGATGACCGCATACATCTCTGCCGCGTGGGAAGACCTCGAACAGGATCTGCATGTCCACATCGAGGCTGTGCACCGGCTGAGCAAGCTCGGAGCCGTCTTGACACAGGTGCTGAAAGGGACCACGCAGGAGGGCTTCGAGGCCGAGTGGCGGACGATCAACCTCTTCGGCGTGGACCGCGACCTGATCAATCGCTGTGAGCTCTTCGACGAGGCAGATCTCGAGGCGGCGCTCGCGCGCTTCGATGAACTAGAGCCGCGGGCACCGCAGCTACAAAACGCGGCAAGCCAAGCAAATGACCGGTACTTTGGGTACTTCCGGGCCCGCAACTGGGCAGCGATAACCGAAATCCTGACCGACGACAGTTTCGTCGACGACCGCCGTCGCGTGACGAGCTCCGGGTTCTGGGACGGTCGCGACGTCGTGATCGCAAATCTGCGAGCCCTGGCCAATGCGGCACCCATGCCGCCGACCGCTATCGCGACCCGCGGGGCGCGCCTTGCCCTCACTCATATCAGTTCCCCGAACCGCGACCTGCGGCAGGGGGAGTTCAGCAGTGACATGCTCATCATCGCCGAGATCGACACCGACGAGCGGATCACGGCGCAGCTCGCGTTTGACCTCGATGACGTCGACGCCGCCTTCGACGAACTCGATCGTCGGTACCTCGCCGGCGAAGCAGCCGCCCACGCGCACACGTGGTCGGTCATTGCGGGGGTGTACGCCAGCTTCAACCGGCACGAACTTCCCGCGACGACACCAGACTGGATCACCGTCGATCACCGGCCACTCGCCACGTTCGAGTACCGCGACCCGACCGCATTCTTCCGCGCCACATGGGATCTCACGCCTCAATCCAGCATCTACATAGAAGCTGTCCATCGACTCACCAATTTTGGTGCAGTCGTTACCCATGCGGTTTACGGGACTTCGCCGGAGGGCTTCGACGCCGAGTGGCGGCAGATCAGCATTTCAACGGTGAAAGGCGAACTGCTCAACCGCTGTGAAATCTTCGACGAGGCAGACCTCGACGGAGCGCTGGCCCGCTTCGAGGAACTGCATTCGCGGACACCACGGCTGGAAAACGCGGCAAGCCAAGTCGTTGAACGTTTCCGGCAGTGCTTCGCTGCCCGCGACTGGGACGCCATGCCAGAGTTACTGGCCAACGACGGTTTCACCGACGACCGTCGTCCGGTCGTGGGCATTGGAATACGACGCGGCCCAGCGGTCATCATCGCGGACTGGCGCGCTGTTGCTGATACCGGAACGAAGAACGTGACGTTTACGGTGATTGCGACGCGTGGAGCGCGCCTGATACTTGCGCGACTTCGCTTCGCCGGCCATGACCAGCGACCCGAGGCGTTCCGTACCGATGTGCTGGGCATCGTCGAGATCAACGCCGAAAACCAGGTCGCCGCGTGCATGATGTTCGATCTCGACGACATCGATACCGCATTCCACGAACTCGATCGTCGCTACCTCGCCGGCGACGCAGCCGCCCACGCACACACCTGGTCGGTAATCGCGCGGAGCTATTGCGAGACCAGTCGGCACGAACTTCCCGGCATGACACCGGATTCGGTTTTCATCGACCATCGAGCGGTCTTAACGACTGAGCAGGAGCATCTGGCCGGATATCTTCATAGCCCGTGGGATCTCATGCCGGACATCAACGTCCGCATCGAAGCGGTGCATCGGCTGAGCGGCCACGGAGCGGTCATCACCCAGGCTGCGCATGGAACGTCGCGGGAGGGCTTCGACGCCGAGTGGCGGGCAATCGTCATTGGCGTAATCGAAGGCGACCTCTACAGCCGCGTGGAAGCCTTCGACGAGGACGATCTCGACGCCGCGCTCGCCCGCTTCGACGAGTTGCAAACACAGGCACGGCAGTTGGAGAATGCGGCAAGTCGGGCAAATCACGGCTTGTTTGCCTATTCCGCGGCCCACAATTGGGCGGCGATAGCCAAGATCTTGGCCGACGACAGTTTCGTCGACGATCGCCGTCGCGTGATAAATGTCGGGTTCTGGGACGGCCGCGATATCGTGATAGCAAACATGCGAGCCCTGGCCGAGGGCCTCGCGAACGTAACCTTGACCGTCATTGCTATCCGCGGGGAGCGCCTCGCCCTGACTCGCATCTGTTCCTTGAACCGCGACCCGCGCGATGGGGACTTCGGCGTCGAGATGCTCGGCATCGTCGAGATCGATGCCGCCGAACGCATCGCGGGCTACGTCTTCTTCGATCCCGACGACATCGACGCTGCCTTCGCGGAACTCGACGCTCGGTACCTCGCCGGCGAAGCGGCCCCCCACTCGCGCACCTGGTCGGTCGTGACGAGGGACTACGCGGCGATCAACCGACATGAGGTACCCACGACAACGCCGGATTGGGTGAACATCGACCATCGGCGCGGGATAGCTTTTGCGCCTGGCGAATTTCCTCAATACCTGCGTGCCACTTTTGACGTCTCGCCAGACATCAAGATTTACATCGAGGCGGTACACCGGCTGAGCGATCTCGGAATCGTGTTCACGCACGCGGCATATGGGACCTCCCAAGAGGGTTTCGACGCCGAGTGGCGAGAGACGGCAATTCTGACCGTCGACGGTGACCTGGTCAACCGCTGTGAGATGTTCGACGACACCGACATCGACGCCGCGCTCGCGCGGTTCGAGGAGATCGGCCATCCGGCTAGCTGCCCTGACACATTTGACGAAGTCGATGAGTAACCGAGGCCGGTTTAAAGAATAAACAGAATGGCGTTGAAAACACCTCAGCTGGCCAATGTTTCAGCCAACATGCGCGCGAACAACGCGGTGACTGGCCCATGGTCTCCGACGAAGTCCGGCGGACGACCCATCGAAGCGTGGCCCGCGCGACCGTACGCGGTGTTAGCAGGGCGTGGCCTGACGCGAACAAAGGCAGGAAGCGAATAGCGCAGCGCGATGAAATTCGCCCAACCACGCGCAGTCCGGCCATTGCCGTTCGCAAAAGGATGAAGCCGGACCCATTCACCGTGTACCCGTGCAGCGAGCAGAACGACTGCCTCAACGGCTTCACCCATCGCAGGGCGCACTCCCGGCTCTAGCGCCGAATCCAACTGCCGGATCCCTGCTTTAATTTGTGCGACCAGAGTAGGAATCTCGACCGCAAGATCCTTAGAGTAGACGCCGACCTTCTCCGTTAGCCCGTCCGGCTGAAGACGTCCGACCCCTACCTCATAGCCGACCAACTCTTCAACCGTAGGATCGCCACGAAAGTGGCCGACATACCCGGCGACTGGCACACGGCAATCCTCGTAGAGCCGCGTATGCCAGTTCAGAACCTCGGCAGCACCGGGCACCGTTGACCAATCGCAGGCCCCATAAGCGATAGATCGGATTAGCGCCGCGGCATTCTGTCGGATCCGAGCGAGATCGTCAGGCGAATCGTCGTTCCACGCTGGTTTGGGCAACCAGGCTCTCTAGGTCTGCGCCGAGTCAGCTTGAGCCGAGTCGAATGCGGCCATAACCCCGAGACGGTCGGTTTCGCCTTCCGATTGACTCACGTCTTCAATGTCTATCGCACGCGCCTGCAACGGCTCGGCCAATCCCTCCCCCTCGGCGAAGTCGCCAAGACTGCGGTCGACAACTTTGGCGTACTCCGCATCGGTGAGGTTGCCGATGCGCTCGGCAGCGCGCTCGAGGTCATCGACAAGCGTGGCTCCGCGCAGGAGAACTTCGTGGGCGACAGCTTGCACGATTAGCTCGTTTTGACTGATTTTCTCGCTGGCAGCGACCTCACGTACCAGTTCCCGAAGGCCTTGGCTAGGCAGGCGTAGGGGGAAGACCTTCATAAAACACATCCTTCTCCCGCTGCAGAGTGATGTCAAATGCTCGATATGATATCAATACGCGCGAGCTTCAACCCAGCCACAAGCCCGCCTCCCCGCCCGTAGGTTGAGTGGAGCTACCGTGCCGCGGGTGTTCCAGGGGAGGTTCGATGTCGCGATCGGGTGGAAAGACTGTGCTGATCACGTTCGGCCGGTCATTTCTGGCACTCCATCTGGCCCGCTTGATGGGCGCCGCCGGACACGATGTGCTGATTTCGGATTCGGTGCCCTTCCCGATCACCAGATTCTCGTCGTCGGTCAAGAAGACGTTCCGCACGCCACGACCGACGTTTGAACCTGTCGAGTGGACGCGGGCCATAGCGAACATAGTTAGCGAACGGGGCGTCGACCTGGTGGTGCCGATCCACGAGGGAACCGAAATCCTCGCGAACACCATCAAGCGACACCCCGACCTGTTCCCGGACGGCTGCACGTTGTTCTTCTCCGAATTCGAACTTGAGGCTCAGCTGGAGAACAAGTACGAGTTCCAGGCGGCATTGAAAACGCTGGGCATCCCAACCCTCGACTTTGCGCAAGTCCGCAACCAAGAAGAGATAGAGGCGCTGGATTTCGACCAGCCCTTCGCGCTCAAGCCCGTCTACTCGCGTGGCTCGCAGGAGATCCACAAGGTGCGTCCCGGCGAGGTGCCGCACGACCTTAGTTTCGACGCGGGAAATGCGTGGATCGCGCAGGAGTGGGCCGACGGCACGAACTATTGCTCGTATTCGGTCTGCCACCACGGTCAGATCAAAGCGCACGCCGCATATCCGGTGCGCTACGCGATCGACGGCACGTCGTGCCTGACGTTTGAGTCTGTCCAGCACGACGGCATCGTCGCGTGGGTGCGCGAATGCGTCAAGGCGTTCAATTTCACCGGTCAGATGGGTTTGGATTTCATCGAGGCGCCAGGAGGGGAGCTCTTCGCCATCGAATGTAATCCACGGGCCACCAGTGGAATTCTGTTGTTCGACCCTGAAACACGGGTCGATAGGGCATTTTTCGGCGTCAACGAAGAGGTCATCGCACCCGAGGCCGGGGCGAGCAAGATGCTGGGTCCGGGGATGCTGATGTACGGGTGGCGCAAATCAGCGCTGAAGGACAACACTTTCCGCGGATTCCTGCGTGACTACCGACGTACTGATGGGGTCATCTTCGCACACAGCGATCCAGGGCCGAGCCTGGCGCTGCCGCTGGCGATGGGAAATATTCTCGCCGAGGCCATTCGGTATCGAGTGAACATCCCCGAGGCGTTCATGCACGACCACGAGTGGGATGGCGGGCCGGGATGATCAGCTAACGCGGTGCGCGCAGCAGAATTTGGTGATCCGGGCGACGCTGTCGCCAGGTCCGGTGAAGATGCCACCGTGGCCTGCGCCGTCGATCTGTGCGAATTCGGCGGCGGGGATCAGCCGAGCCGCCGCCTCGCACAGGGCCGGCGGAAAGAACAGGTCGTGTTCGAACGCCAAGACAAGGGTGGGCACGTCGATCGCGCGGAGATGTTCCGGGGCCGGTTCACCGGCGGTGATCCACTGCTGTGATGCCATCAGCTGACCCTTGAATCCTTCAGGCCCTGCCCACCCACTGTCGTAGCCGGCCGACAACATCTGCTGCCAGCCCTGCACCGTCGCCGGATCTTGCAGCATCGGCGAGTGGAGGGTGGTCAACAATTGCTCGAAGACCAGTACCTCACGCGGCACCTCGCCGTAGCGCTCGATCAGCCCGAGTTCCATCTCCCCCACCATCGCCCCGATTGGCGACGGCTGAAGTCCGGCGAACAAGACCAGCGCACCCACCAACTCGGGTCGGCTGCGCAGCAGCATCTGCGCGGTATAACAACCCATCGAATAGCCGACGACCGTGGCTCGCCGGATCTGGAAATGGTCGAGTATGGCGGCGGCGTCGCCGGCCAGGTCGGCCACTGAATACGGCGCGCCCGGCGCCGACGACGGTGACATTCCGCGCGCGTTGTAGGCGATGACCTGGAATCCCGCGTCGACCAGGGACTGGGGAAGCCCGCAAATCTCCCAGGTGATGCTCGGCATACCGAGGCCACCGACCAGCAGCACGGTCGGGCCCTGGCCGGACCGTTGCACCGCGAGTTCGACGCCCGGTTCTGCGACGACGAACTCGAACCCGTCGTTCGGCGTCGTGCCGGTGGCATCGCTCATTCGTGCAACTCTAGTAACGGGCCGGCAAGGGCTGGCGCGATCATTCGCGCCCACCGGATCTGCATCGTTTTGGCCGCAGCCGTAATACCGGTCATTACGATGATTCGACAATTCCCCCGGTAGAGGGACACCGAGGATGCAGATGCGCTTTACCTTGCGATCCCCTTCCGGCGCCGTCCGGCGGACGGCGCCCGCCTTGGTGTGTCCAGCAACATGACGGCTCCGGTGCTCGACCTCGACGGCCGTGTGGTCGACCGGCAACAGGAGTTCAGCGAACTCCGAGCCGCAGTGGAAGCGGCGGGTCGCGCCGGCGGGGAATGCGTCCTGCTCAGCGGGGTGCCCGGAGTCGGCAAGTCGACGCTCATCCAAGCGTTCGGCGCGGAGGTGTCCGGGCGAGACTGCGTGTTTGCGTACGGGCGGTGCCGGGACGGGGCGCCGGCCCCGTACTCGGCGGTGGGAGATGCGTTCGGCTCGCTGGTCCGCACGATGGAGGCCACCGGGCCGGCCGAACGCGACCGTTGGCGTACGGACATCGTCGGCGGGATGTCCTCGATCGCCGGCGTCCTCGGTGAGCTCGTGCCTGACCTGGCGCGTGTGCTCGGTGAGGCCCCGCAGGTAGCGACAGGCCTCGACGCGGCCGATGCTCGCCGACGGCTGCACCGTGCGGTCAACCGATTGTTGTCCGATACTGCGGCTTATCGACCCGTCGTGTTGGCGATCGATGACCTGCAGTGGGCCGATCGCGACACGCTGCTGCTGTTATCCGAACTCTTGACGGTGTCGCTGCGCAATGTGCTGGTGCTGGGTGCGCATCGCGCGGGTGAATTCGATGCAGGCGCAGCGGGTCTCAGTTCTGCGCGACTGCGCAGTATCGAACTCGGACCGCTCTCCAGTGAGGACGTCGAGGAGCTCCTCGCCGCGGTGTCCGGCCGGGGCGTGGAGTTGGGTGATGTGGCCGCCGAGTTCCAGCATCGGACCGGCGGGAATCCGCTGCAGGTTCGACAGCTCCTGTACCGCGCACAACGCGAGGGCGCGCTCACTCCAGTCGGCGCGGGTGGACGCCCCAGTTGGGACCTGCGCGTCCTTGCGTCGATCGAGGTCACTGCCACGGCCGCCGAATTCCTCGGCCGCTACCTCGACCAGCTGCGTCCGAACGATCGGGCTGTGCTGAGTTCGCTGGCCTGTATTGGCGGCGAGTTCGACCTCGACGACGCCACTGCGGCGGCCGCGGAGCCGCCCGACGTGGTGGCCCAGGCACTCTGGGCGTGCCTCGAGCTTCGTCTGCTCGAGGCCGTCGACAGCGGCGGCAGGCGGATCGCCAACGCGATCAGTCGGGACGCCTGGTACCGCTTCAGCCACGATCGCGTGGCGGAGGCGGCACGCGACGGACTATCCGATGCCGCTCAACGCGAAACACACCTGCGGATTGGTCGACTGCTGGTCGAGCGGGGCGACGATCGGTTGTTCGAGGCCGCCCGCCACGTCGGCATCGGCGGGCGTGGGCTGCCAGACGATGCCGAGCGCGTTCAGTTCGTCGATGTGCTGCGGCGCGCGGCGCTAAAAGCGAAGGCGCAGACCTCGTTCCCGTTGGCGCTCGCATACTGCCGCAATGCCCTGGACATGCTCGGCGAACAGCGTTGGGCCACTCACTTCGCCCTGACCCGCGAGCTGCAACTCGATGCGGCGGAAGCCGCGCTGCTGGTCGGTGACGTGGCGGCGCTACACGTGTTGCTCGACGAGGCGGAGCAGGTGTTGCACGAGCCGGCCGACCGCGCCCGGCTGGCCTACCTCCGGGTCAAGGGCCGGGTCGCACAGAAACGTCTCCAGGAGGCGCTCGACATCGGGCTGCGCGCACTGGACGAGCTGGGCGAAACAGTGCCCGCGGATGCCGGCAAGCCGCGGATGGCCAACGCGCTGGTTCGGATGAGGCTGACAGCGCGCCGCTGGAGCAACGAGCGGCTGCTTGAGTTACCGCAGTGCGATGACCAGCGGGTCATCGCACTGCACCGGATTCTTGCCGAGCTGTGCAATATGGCGGTTCTCGTGCGGCCTAACCTCTTGCCCTTGCTCGTGCGAAAGCAATTCGATCTCACGTTGGCCCACGGCCATACGCCGTCCTCGCCGCTGGTCATTGCCGGTTACGGGATTGTGCTCGTGCTGCTCGATGACCACGCGGGCAGTCAGCGCTTCGGCGAGGTCGCCATGCTGCTTGCAGAGCGCCCGGAATTCCGCCAGGCGAGGCCGCAGACGGTGTTCATGTACCTGGGCTACATCCGCCACTGGCGCCATTCCATCCAAGACGGCTTAGGCGAGCTTCGCGATGCGGTCGAGGAGGCACTCGACCAGGGCGACCAGGAGAACGCCGGGCTGCTGGCCGCGACACTGCTCTCCCAGTCGTTTTGGGCCGGTCGTCCGCTCCCGGAGATCGATGCCCTCGCCAGCTCCCTCATCCCCCACATCCGTTCCCAGCCCGTGCACAGCGCACTTTGCCAGGCCATGCAGCAGCTTTCCCTCAACCTGATGGGCCGAAGCGCCGATCCTTTCCTCCTCGCCGGCGAGAGCGGTTACGACGAGCGAGATGTGCTGCCGGCGGCCCGCAATGAGGGCGATGAGGTGGCCATGGGTGTAGCCGCGGCCATGAAGCAGGGCCTGCACTTCTGGTCTGGCGACCACGCCGGTGCGGTCGCCGCCACGTCAGAGGCGATCGAGCATATCGGCGGTTTGGCCGGCGTTGCGGCCTCACAACTCGTCTACATGATCGGCGCCCTCAGCATGATCGAATGCGCGCCGCGGGACCGCTCTACCGCCCGCTTCGTGCGCCAGACCCTGGCCTCGCACCGAAAGTGGGCGGCGGGCGCTCCGGAAAACTACGCCGCGCCGTATGCCCTGATCCGAGGAGCCTGGGCGCGAGCACACGGCCAACACGCCAACGCAGACCGCTACCTTCACCAAGCGATCGAGCTTGCCGAGGAGAACCGGCTGCCAACGATTAGTGCGCGCGCCCACGAGGAGGCCGCCGCCCTCTACGCCGAGACCGGTCGAAAAACACTCCGCGAACACATGCTGCGGTCGGCATATCAGCGTTGGCTGAACCTGGGTTTCGGGGTGCGCGCGGACTGGCTAGCGCGGGAACACTCTTGGCTACTGCGACGCGACCTCAAGACGGGTTCGGCTGGGATCGACCCGGTCGGCGCGCATCAGCTTCTGCGCGCGTTGTCGGGCGCGCGGACCTCGGACGGGTTGGCCAACATCATCCTGGGCTCCGTCGCGGATACGACTGGTGCAGGCCGCGTCTTGTTCGTCACCGGCGACGCGGAAAACCCGACGGTCCGGGCCGTCGGTGATCATGGCGACATCTCGATCGTGGACGGGCCATGGACCGAGGTCGCCTATGACCGGGATATCGTGCGCCGCGTGATCGACGGTGGCTCTTCCGTCGTCGTCGCCGCGGACCGTCGGAGGCCGGCGACCCTGGCTGTTCCAATAACGCTGCACGACAGAACAATCGGCATGATCTACGCCGAGCAAGATAAGTCGGGCACCAATTTCGGCACTGCCCACGAGGAGGCAGTGACCTTCCTGTGCGAACAGGCCGCTGCGCCTTTGTGGAACTTCCAGCTCGAGGAACGGCTACGGGTCGCCGACGAGCACCGGCAGTCCCTCATGGACGTGCAATCGAAATTTGTGCCCAACGAACTGCTGCGCATCCTCGACATCGACGACCTTCGGCGCGTCCGCGCCGGTTACCGCGTCGAACGCGAGATGACGGTGCTGATCAGCGACATCCGGGGCTACACGACGATGCTCGAGGACATGGACGTCGCGGAGGCGAGCAACTTGGCGATGGGCTTTCTGCGGGCAGTCGAGCTTCCGATCATCAGTTACAACGGCATGATCCAAGACGTGCGCGGCGATGAGATCGTCGCCGTCTTCGACTCGGAGCCCGACGCCGTCCGGGCGGGATTGGCCATGCTGCGCTCCTTGCATGAACACAACCGGGAGCGCACGGCACTGGGCTCCGAGGAGCTGCGGGCGGGCATCGGCATCAACACCGGCGCCGTGGGCGTCGGGCTGGTCGGCGGCGTTAACCGCATGGTGCTCACCATCATCGGCGATGCGGTGAACCTGGCCGCCCGCATCGAAAGCACCAACAAACGCTACGGCTCTGCTCTGCTGATTTCCGACCGCACCTATAGTCGCCTCGATCATGCGGAACAGTTCGATGTCCGTCGTATGGAGCGCGTCATGGTGGTCAACCGGCGTCGGCCGGTGACGATTTACGAGGTATACAACGAGGATTCGGCTTCTCTGCGAGCCGCGAAGCGCGCAGCGCAGCCCGCTTTCGATGAGGCCTTCGCGCTGTTCGACGGCGGCGATGTCGACCGGGCGCGCGCCGCGTTCGAACGATGCCGGCAATTGTTGCCCGACGACCCGGTAGCAACGCTGCACCTGGCGCACTGCGATGCGGTGGCTCGCGGCGAGATGACTCCTGGTCAGGAGATAGCGCTCCTGAACAAGTAATCCAATACTCCATTTTCAAAAACTGCGCAAAGTGCTATTCGATTACCGATTTCGTCTGCCATGATTTTGGTCGGCAGTCAGGAGGGTCACAGCCATGTACCTAAGCGGTGAGCGGTTGGCCCTTGCCAACCAGACGGTCAAAGAGACGTTCGAGCAGTCCAGCATTGCCTGGCAGGCGATCCCACACTGGGACACGGGTGACCCTAGCCAGACACAGGTGCCCAACGACAACGTGACCGCACCCGCATTCCTCACTCTCACGTCGGTACCTATCGACTTCCAGGTGACGCTGGCCGCGGCGATCTCGCCCAAACCCGACGCGCTGCTCGCCAGCGTGATCGTCTACACCGTCAAACTCGCTGCGGCGGTCGACGATGCGGTGTTCCCGGCACTCCGCACCAACGCCCCCTCCGCGACAATCAAGGCACCGGGGAAGACCGCAGAGATCCTGAACGGCCTCATCGATGCCCGAACGCTGGTCGAGCAGGGCGGCTACCCGGCACCGTCGTGCTTCATCACGGACACGGCGGGCCTCCAACTGCTCAGCGCGTTGGTCAACGGAAACCCCGGCACCAATGTGCTGTTGCCTCCGGCCAACATCAACTCGCTCCAGCGCGTGGACACGCTCGAGAACCCGAAGGCCAAGGCGGTGGGATACCTGCTCGGCCGGCGCCAGCGGATCGCGCCCGCAGGCGCGGCGGAGGCCTCCGCGGGTGAGGAAGCGCTGGACCTCGCCGTCAGCGTTCCGCCCAGCCTCGAGGTCGTCGGCGACACACCCAACAACATGGTCCAACTCAGAGTCCGCCTCAGCTATGTGTTACGGGTCAAGGATCCGAGCGGATACGCCGTCGTCCTCAATCCGTAATGACCTCGACCTTGCCTCAGGCGCGCTCACTCCCCGTGGCGCCGGGCGCTCTCGAGGAGTATCTCGCCATGTGCAAGGACGCCTGCGACGGCGAGATCGACCGGCTGTACGGTCCGGGCGAGTGGGAGTCGAAGGGGCTTTACGAGCTGATCCTCGACTACCCGATGCGCGGCGGGAAAGCGCTGCGGCCCGCACTGAGCATCGCGACGTGCCTCGGCCTCGGCGGCCACCTCGAAGCGATACTGCCGACCGCCGCGACGCTCGAGCTCTACCACAACGCGTTTCTCATCCATGACGACATCGAAGACGAATCATGGTGGCGGCGTGGCAAACCCACGCTGCATGTCGACCATGGCGTGCCGATCGCCGTCAATGTCGGCGATGCCATGCTGTCGCTGTCGCTGCAGCCGCTGCTCGACAACGTCGAGCGCGTGGGGCTTGGGCCCGCGTTGCGCATCCTGCGGGCCGTCGCCACGATGACCCGCCTGACCGTCGACGGCCAGGCGCTCGAGCTCGAGTGGGTGCGGTCCAACGCCTGGCGGCTCGACGACGCCGACTACTTGAAGATGGTGGAGCTCAAGACCAGCTGGTACTCGTTCATCACGCCGCTGCAGGCGGGCGCGATCGCGGCCGGCGCCGAGCCAGCGCGGTTGGCGCCGTTGGAATCCCTCGGGCGGCATCTCGGAGCGGCATTCCAAATCACCGACGACCTGCTGAACCTGCGCGCGGATCCCGAGGAGTACGGCAAGGAAATCGGCGGCGACCTGTGGGAGGGCAAGCGGACGCTGATGCTGTTGCACGCCTTGCGGTGTGCAGAGGGGGCCGAGCGTGATCGGGCCGTGCAGATTCTGTCCCGGCGCCGCCCGAGCGCCAACGGCGAGTTGGGCCTGACCGAATTGCTGGATCGACTGACCGCGCGCGGCGAGTTGTCGCAGTCCGGGCGGGCCGAGATCGAGGCTCGACTGCAGGGCCACCACCCCTCGGAGCCCAAGAGCCTCAACGACATTCGCTGGCTCTACGAACTGATGCACCGCGTCGGCTCGCTCCAGCACGCCCGCGACGTCGCCTCCTGGCATGCCCGGGAGGCGGCCAAAGTGCTGGCAAGTCTGGACTGGTTCCCGCGCAGCCGGCACCGCGACGTGCTTTGCGATCTGGTGGACTACGTGCACGGGCGAACCCGATGAACCCCGAAGCCCTGCTCGCCATGCTGGCCGAGTTCGAGCGGATCCGCGAGCTCACTCTCAACCTGATCGAGCGGCAAACGCCGGGATTGCACCCGGTCCCGCCCGACGAGGCCGGCGACGCGGAGCGCAGCGTGTTCGACCTTTTGCTTGGCACGCGCCGTGCGGTCCTGGGCAACCCCGCGGCCGCCCGGAGGCTGCACGACCTGCTCGTCGCCGAGGGCCGTCGTTACGCGAACACCCCCCGTGGGGCGCGGCTGCGCGACGGACTGGTCGCCTCGGAAGCGGTGGAGAACCTCCGACGCGTGTGGGAGATGGTGAGCCTCAACGTTCTCGACGGTCCCGCCGCACCCAACGCCGGCCCCGACGCCTGGGCCGAACTGTTGGCCGACGTCGTCGTCGGCGGTGGCTTCGATGACGCCGTCCTGGATCGTCTCCGGCCCGAGGGTTTCGTATGACACTGACCGATCCCCGCGAAGCGCTCGCCGACCAGGCCGATTTCATCGGCTATCTGCTTGGCCTCGCCGGGCTGGCCCGGGTGGTTCACACCCTGGCCGCCGACGGGGACCGCCGCGCCGCCAGTCCCCGCGACCCGGACGACTTCGTGCACGCCCTCCTCGGGCTTGCCAGCATCGGCGCGGCGATCGAGCGACTCGCCAATACCGCTGCGGCACAGCTTAGCCCGCCGCCCTTGGTCACGACGACGCTGCGGTGGCTGCGATGAGCGCCGTGCTCGCACGCAGCGACTTCCTCCGCGCCCCGGTGCTGGCCACCGCCCGGCCCACGGCTTTCAAGGAATGGCACCACTTCGTGGTCCACGGGCGGGGCATGCGACTCCTGATCAACTTCAACCTGACCAGCGAGGCGTGCGGCACCGGCCCGGCCCGGCTGGTGCCGCGGGTCATCGTGATCGCGCACGACGGCAAATGGACCGGCGCCGTCGAGCGGTTCGACGACCGCGCCCTCAACGTCTCGGCCGATCTGGGCGAGCTGACCATCGGCAACAGCCGGATGACCGTCTTGCCCGACGGCTACCGCGTGGCAGTAGACCTGCCCGACAAGGGCATTCGGGGCAAGTTGCACTTCACCTCGGCGAGCCGGCCGTTTGTGGTTCGCAACGAACCGGCGGGCGATGGCCGGATCAGCTGGCTCTTCGTACCGAGGCTGCGGGCCGACGGATGGCTATGCCTCGGCGGCCGCCAGCACCGCATGGAAAACGACCTCGCCTATCACGACCACAACTGGGGCCGGTTCTGGTGGGGCGAGGATTTCGGCTGGACGTGGGGCACTATTTTGCCCAGCGGACAGCGGGACCCGTGGTCGATGGTTTTCGTGCAGATAACCGACCGGAGCCGGCTGCGCTGTCTATCCCAGTCGCTCTACGTGTGGCGCCACGACGAACCTGCGGCCATCTTCCGGCACGCTGCGGTCACGACACATTCAGCTGGCCCGCTCGGCCGCGCGGCGGACTGCACGTTGCCGCCCCCGATGCGCCTGCTGCTGGACGGCGAGGTGCCGGGGGTGCCACAGCGGATCGAGATCACCGCGACGCGGGCGGGCGACCGGGTGCAGGCCGAGTTCCGTTCGCAGTCCTATGCCCGGCTGGCGCAGCCGAGTGAGGTGAGTCTCGACCGATCGACGGTGCTCTGTGAAACCAATGGGACCGCCCGGGCGAGCGGGACGATCAACGGCGAGAATCTCGACTTCGTCGGCACAGGCATATTCGAGTTCCTCTATGGCTGAACGGGTTTCGTCGCTGCTGCGGCGCTCGGTCGAGCATCTCGAGAACGAGGTGCCCGACAGTTACCGCTTGCTGGTTGCCGAGCTCGGCCCGATGGTGGTCGAGCTGAACGTCGACGGCGAGGTCTTTTCGCTGCGCGGCGGGGACCGGCTTCAGGTATCGGACGGCGCGGCAGGCATGGCCGGCGTCCGGATCGTCACCTCGCGGGGCACCATCCTCGACCTGCTCGATGCGGGAGTGGGTCTTGGCGAGGCGGTGGAGGCGGGCATGGTGAGCGTGCTGGGTGCGCTCGACGACGTCCAGCGTGCGCACGACTCGTTGCTGGCGTATGTCCACGCCGCGGTCCGGGCGCCCTCACAGCCCGGCTTGTTGTCCGAGCTGCGGGCGGGGCCGCCATGAGCGAATGCGTATGCACACCGGCGTCCTGCGTACGGCGTCCCACGGTGGCGGTCCTCGGCGCCGGGATCGCCGGCCTCACCGCCGCCCACGAACTCGCGGAGCGCGGCTTCGTCGTCACGGTCTACGAGCCGCGACGCGATGAGCGCAACGGCCTGGGATCCAAGCCGACCGAGACGACGTACCCTCCCGTCAAGCTCGGGGGCCTTGCCGCGTCGCAATATTCGACAGTGGGCACGCAGGACGGAAGCCAAGCCGAGCTGCGTCCGTTCCCGGGCCGGCGGGGCCAGCCACGTCCCCCGGGGCGGGCGGTCGCCGGCGAACACGGCTTCCGCTTCTTTCCCGCGTACTACCTACACATCTGGGACATGTTCCAGCGCATCCCGGTCTACGAGCTCACTCACGCGGACGGCTGGACGCCGACCTCGCGCACCATCTATGACAACGTCCGGCGGGTGATCACCCAGGGCGTCACGGTCGACGGCAAGCCGTCCCTTGTCTTTCCCCGCGAACTTCCGCGCAGCGGCGCCGAATTTGTCGGAATCCTCGGCCAACTCGCGACGGTGGGCATGACCGCCGGCGACGTCACAACCTTCCAGAGCCGGATGCTGCGCTACCTCGTCACCAGTCCGCTGCGCCGGGCGCGGGAACTGCAAAACGTGTCCGCCTACGACTTCTTCGTCGGACACGACAGCAAGACCGGAACCAACCAATTCTCGTACACGCCAACGTGCGACGCGCTGCTGCGCCAAATGCCAAGGGTGCTGGCCGCATTCGACTCGCGCTGGGGCGATGCGCGCACCAACCTCAGCACTTATCTGCAGCTGTACCTGAACATGGACCGCACCGACAACAAGGCCGACGGAGTGCTCAACGGTCCCACCACCGAGGCGTGGTTCGACCACTGGTACCGCCACCTCGTCGCGCTCGGCGTCAGCTTCGTCCACAACGCCGCGACCCGTCTCGACCCGCCCGCCTTCGACGCCACTCAGCCACCCCACCTCAGGCCGCGGGTGCAGATCACGTTCGCCGACGGTACGCGGACAACACCGGACTACACGATCGTCGCCGTCGACGCCCCGGCCGCCGAATACATCACCACCGCGCTGCGCGCGGGCGGAACCGGCGGCACCGTGGTCGGGCTGGACGGTTTCACCACCTTCGCTCCCCCGCCCGACGGACCGCTGCAGCCCGCGTCGACGCGGCCGCGACAACGCCGAAATCCCTACGCCATGGACGCATTGGGCCGGGTACCCTGGGATCGGTTCCAAACGCTGTGCGGCATCCAGTACTACTTCGACACGGAATTCCAACTGCTGCGCGGGCACATGCTCTACGCCGACACCGACTGGGCGCTGTCGTCGATCAACCAGCAGGGCTTGTGGGAAAAGCAACCGATTCTGGACCGCGACGGCCACGTCTCGGTGCTGTCGGTCGACATCGGGAATTTCAATGCCCCGTCCCGGCACCTGGGCAAGACGGCCCGCGACTGCACGCCCGACGAGATCGCCGCGGAGGTGTGGCGCCAAATCGTTGCCGCGCTGACGGGAAACGTCGAGGCCCTTGGCGAGGAGGTGATGCCGTGGCCCGCGTGGTACGCGCTCGACCGCGGCCTGGTGATGGCCGTCGGTCCGGGTCAGGGCCAGGGCCCCGCCGTTCAGAATGAGACGCCGTATCTCGTTCCGATCGTCGGGGACTGGACCAACCGGCCCAGCAGCGACCCGTGGAACCCGCACGGAACGTCGTGGAGCAGCGCGCCGCCCGAGGACTGGTGGCTCGAAGACCTCCAGCAGCGCAACGTCTGGCAGGCCCGCCATGGCGGCTATCAGGTGCACAACAATTCGGTTGTGTTCGCAGGCACCTGGAACAAAACGTTCACCCGGCTGACTTCGATGGAGGCGGCGTGCGAGTCGGGACGGCATGCCGTCAACGCCATCCTCGACCACTACGTCTGGGTCGAGTCGGGCGGTGTCGATCGCCGGGAGAAGACCACGCTGCGCTGGGAATTTCCCTTCGGCTTCCTCGATCAGGGTCTGTCGAGCCCGATTCGGCTGCCGACACCGGCCGGTGACTATTGCTACATCTTCGACATCGAAAACCGCGAGCCCGCCGACACCCGGGCCCTGCGCACGCTGGACTCGAAATTTTGCCAAGAGTCACTGCCCCATCCGCTGGACATCCTGGCCGGATGGAGTGCCCCCCTGTTCCCTGTCCCCCCGCTCGCTGGAGGTTAAAAATGTTCACGCCGACAAGCGATTACACCCAGCAGCTGTTCGCCTATCTGCAGGCGTGGCGGCAACTGCTGGAGCAATGGACCCCGGGCATGACGGCCGCGCCGTCATTCCCCACCGCGCCGCTCATGATGCCGGTGGTGCCGTTCATGCCACCACCAACCGCCGCCCCCGTCGTGCCGGTGCCTCCTGCACCGGCCGACTACGCGCAGCAACTGTTCAGCTATCTTGCGGCGTGGCGGCAGTACCTCGAACAGATGACGGGGGCGACACCGGTATCGCCGCAGGCGCCGGAAGCGCAGCCGACCGCCGAGTCCGCCGACGGCGGTGGCACGGCCCAGAACGTGCGCCCGCCGAACGTGCCGATTCCACCCGCGGACGACACCGGCAGCAAGAGCGCCCCAACCGCCACCGCCCGCAAGGAAACGAACCCGACATGGCCGCCGCCGCTGTTGGATCTAGGCCCCGGCAGCGAAATTGGGAGTCAAATCGTCAGCATCGACGTGCCGGGGGCCGCCTCCGGCCCCTTCGACCGCGGACCGGAGGCGCCCCAGGTGCTGAGCCCGCCGGAATACGACTTCGGGTATCAATTCGAGGGCCCGCGCCGGAGGACTGGCGCCGGCCCGGCCGCCGCATCGGTCGTGCCCGTGCACGTGACGCCGGAGCCGGCCACCCACCTCAATATCACGGGCACGCCATTTCGCAGCGTAATCGAGCGTGCACAGTCGGCTTCAGCAAGAACTGGCGAAGTCCGTGAAACACCCTCGCCCTGAACGATGAGCAGGGGCACACTTGCGGAATGGAGGTACATGAGCCGCGGCGCCAGCTGCACGGCATCTCGGACGTCCGCGCGTTCTTTCACACCAACACCGTCCCCCTGTATTTCATCTCGCCAACCCCGTTCAACCTCCTCGGCATCGACCGCTGGATACGAAAATTCTTCTACCTCACGTACTTTGACTCGTTCGAGGGCGAACATCCCCGCGTGTTCGTACCCCGGCGGCGCAACCGCATGGATTTCGATTCCATGGAGGACGTCTGCAACTACCTGTTGCGTGATCCCGAGACACTCGACTTCATCGCGCACAGAGGAGCCGGCGGCAAAGCCTGCTTTGTGATGCTTGACGAGGGCACCCACGCCCTCGCACACGAGGTGGGACTCGAGGTCATGCAGCCGTCGGCGGAGTTGCGTCATCGGCTGGGCTCCAAGATCGTCATGACACGGCTGGCCCAGAAGGCGGGTGTGGCCAGCGTGCCTCACGTCATCGGGCGGGCTGGCACCTACGACGAACTGCTGGCGCTCGCGCAGGGTGCGGGGTTGGGCGACAACCTCGTCGTCCAAGCCGCGTATGGCGACGCCGGCACCACCACGTTCTTTCTGCGCGGTCAGCGCGACTGGGACCGTCACGCCGCCGTCCTGGTCGGGCAGGAACTCAAAGTGATGAAGCGCATCCGCAATGTCGAGGTGTGCCTCGAGGGCGCCGTGACTCGCCACGGCACCGTGGTCGGCCCCGCGATGACGAGCCTCGTCGGTTACTCGGAGCTGACCCCGTACAAGGGCGGCTGGTGCGGCAACGACGTCTGGCGCGGGGCGCTGACGCCGGAACAGACGCACACCGCGCGAGACATGGTGCGAAAGTTGGGCAACCGCCTGCATCGCGAGGGGTACCGCGGCTACTTCGAGGTGGACCTGTTGCGCGACCTCGACTCCAACGAGCTCTACCTCGGCGAGGTAAACCCGCGCCTGAGCGGAGTCAGCCCGATGACGAACTTGACCACCGAGGCCTACGCCGACATGCCGCTGTTCCTCTTCCACCTGCTTGAGTACATGGACGTCGACTACGAAGTCGACGTCGACGAGATCAACGCGCGCTGGGAACGGGGCTACGGCGGGGACGACGTCTGGGGTCAGCTGATGATCTGGGAGACCTCGCCGCATGTCGAGCTGTTGACCGCGACCCCACGCACCGGTGTGTGGCGCCTCCACGACGACGGACGCGTCTCCTTCGCGCGCAGCGCCAATGACTGGGCTTCGCTGACCGACGAGTCCGAGGCCTTCTATATGCGGATCGCGGCACCGGGCGACGTGCGCTGCAAGGGCGCCGAACTCGGCGTGCTGGTCACCCGAGGACACCTGCAGACCAAGGACTACAAGCTCACCGAGCGCTGCCGGCGCTGGGTCGAGGGCATCAAAGCGCAGTTCCAGTCGACACGCCTGACACCGGGTGAGCCGATCGTCTCGCGGCTCGTCGCGCGGGCGTGAGCAGTGGCTGATCGAGGGTCAACCGGCGCCTGACAGCCCAGAGCCAGGCACCCGACGATTGTGCCCCGCGACTTTGTGCTGAAAAACACACGTTTTGGTTGACCGTCGTGACGTCGGTCACAGTACGCTTTGTATGCCAACGTCTCCGCGAAGGAAGGCGATCGTGCGGTCTTCGAGAATGGTCATTGGCCAGGCTGATCGGTATCAGTGGGCCGGGGTGGTGTTCGGGGTACCGCTGGCGATGGTCGGCCTGGGCGGGGTGGCCACACACCCGTCCCTGTTCGTGCCGCTGCTGTTGCTGGCCGGCGTGGCGTTAGTCGTGGTTTATTACTTCGTGGACCAGCAGAGAGTGGCTGCGCAAACGGCGCCGCTCGCGGCCGGTACCCAGAAGCGCAACCGCCAATGGAGCGCTGACCGAGCGAAGGTGCAGGTCCAGCCGATGCCGCCACGGCCCGAGTTAAAGCCGCCGCGTCCGGATTTGGACGCTGAGACCCGCGCGCTGGCAGAGGCCGCCACCGCCCAAGCACAAGCCGCCCAAGCCGAAGCGGTGGCCGCCGAGGCACAAGCGCGGGCAGAAACCGCCAAAGCCCAAGCCCTGGCCGCTGCGGCCGAAGCGCTGGCAGCCGAAGCCGAAGCCCTGGCCGCCCAGGCGCGGGCGCAAGCCGAAGCCGCCGAGGCCCAAGCCCTGGCGGCCGAACCCGAAGCGCTGGCCGCCGAGGCCCGGGCACAAGCCGAAGCCGCCGAGGCCCAAGCCCTGGCCGAGGAGGCACGGGCACGAGCGCAGGCGCGAGCAGAAGCCGCCGAAGCCGAAGCCCAAGCCGCCCAGGCGCGAGCGCAAGCAGAAACCGCCGAAGCCCAAGCCTTGGCGGCCCAGGCGCGGGCACAGGCAGAAGCTGCGGAAGCACAATCTCTCGCTGCCCACGCACGAAAGCAGGCAGAAGCCGCCGAAGCTCAAGCGCTGGCCGCCGAGGCCCGGGCACGAGCAGAAGCTGCCGAAGCGCAAGCCCTTGTCGCCGAGGCCCGGGCGCGAGCGCAGGCACGAGCAGAAGCCGCCGAAGCCGAGGCCTTAGCCGCCCAGGCGCGAGCGCAGGCAGAAGCCGCGGAAGCCGAAGCTCGGGCTGCCGAGGTGTGGGCAGAGGCAGAAGCGTCCGAAGCACAAGCTCTGGCCGACGAGGCGAGGGTGCGGGCAATCCAGCTACGGCTTGAGGCGGAAGCCAAGACCAACCGGCGCCCCGAGGTCAACTAACTGCGGACTAGTGGCGTAGATTTGTCGTAGAATGACGACATGAGTACGACAAGCGCTGTTGACTTGTCCGACCTGCTGCGCGAGGTAAATGAAGCGACTGCGCTGTTCCAGCGGTCCGCCACGGTGCCCGACCGGGTGGGCGCGGTGCTCGACGACTTCGCCGCAGCGCTGGGCGCCGCGGCCTTCTCGCGGTCCGGGGCAGATCCGCACCAGGTGGAAGCCTTGTCGCAGGCGGCGCTGCATGCGCAAAAGGGACTGTGTCACGACAACGACAACGAGAGGCGTCGCGACGTCCGGGTGGCGTTCGAACAATTCCGGCAGACGCTGCGCGACATCGTCGAAAACCAGCCCTACGGCGAGGAGTCGCCAGTCCGCGACATCCTCGCGCGCACCGTCGAGACACTGGCTACCCCGCAACAGACGGTGGCCGAGCTGCTCGGGGTGTCGGTCCGTCAACTCCAACGCTGGCTGGCCGATCAGGGAGCCGACCCGGCAGGAAAGGAGGCCGCACGGGTCCGGGTGGTCGGGCAGCTTGTCAACCAACTGCGCCACGCGTTCACTGGCCCCGGCGTGATCGCCTGGTTCACTCGGGCGCATCCGGCCCTTGACCGGCCTCCGATCGAACTGCTCGATGATCCGCTGGCCTACCCGCAGCTGATCAGCGTCGCCGCCGCGGCCCGTGCCCAAACGGCATGAGGTTCACGGTTTTTCGGCACGCCGCATACGACATGCCCTGGCGGGCACTGCCCAGTCCCGGGCAAGGACGCTTTCATCGACCGGGGCGAGACATCGTGCAGTATTTGAGCCTTCACCCCCTTGGCCCGGCGGCCGAAATGCTGCGCCACAATCTGGGACCCGCTGGGGATCCCGATGACGTCTTGTTGAACCTGTGGACCGCGACAGTCGACGTCGATGACGACGACGTGACCCGGATCGACTTCGATGACTGCGCGGCATATGGCATCACCGCTGACGAGCTCGTCGGTGATGACTACCGAGCGACCCAGGCCCTCGCCGTGGCGGTGCAGGCAACCGGCGCAACCGCCATGGTCGCGCCGTCGGCGGCGCTGCCGGGCACGCACAACCTGGTGTTGTTCGGGGTTCGTTTCCTGCATCCTTATTTGTGGGCGCCGCTGACGGATGACGACATTCCCACTGGCGACCTCACCGACGGGGCGCGCCCGCCCGCCGAGGTGGCTACCCATGTCCGGTGGCGAGGGACCGCGCACAAGGCGGCCGAGCAGTGGAAGGCTACCGGTGCCTATGACCTGTTCGACGATCCCATCGCCACTCGTTGACTCGCAGGAGGAGCGGTGAACGTCCCGCCCTATGCGATCATCGGGTCGATCGCCGATCGCGGCACAAGCACCTGCAACGGCCCGGCTGAGTCGGGCAACAGCACGCCCTGGTCGAAGAAGAAGTACACCCCGTCGTTGACTACCGCGAAATTCTGGTAGTTGGCCGGGTCGTACAGCGCGGCCGGTGCGATCGGCAACGGCGGTGGTGGCGGCGGCTCGGCCGCTGCCGGCTGTCCCGGTTGCGCCGGCGGCGCGACAGGCGGTGGTGGTGCCAGCTGCTTCTGCAGTTCAGTCTGGACGATCGGCGCGACGGTCTTCAGCGGATCGTCTACCCGCCACAACGGCGTATTTTGTTTGTCGTCCGGCGCGGCCGTCCAGGTGATCTCCTTGCGGTAGCCCCGATCCCAGTTGAACGCCTTGTATTTCGTCTGCGGCTGCGCGCCGCCGACGTTTTGGTACACCTTGAACACGACGGTCTGCGTGCCGCGCGGGGGGAGCGCCGAGCTGTATTCCGTCGGCTTGATGGTCAGTTCGGACGGTGTATCGCGGGGCGCGCCCGACTTGGCCGCGGTGAGGAATCCGTCGCGCGTCTTCGAGATGTAGTCGGCGATCGGCTGCTGGTCGGGGTAGTCCAGCGGGATGCTGATGTTGACGCTGTACCCGGGATCGGAGAGCTGGATCTCACACGTGCTGCCCGTATTGCCGCCCTTGAGGTCCGCGCAGTAGTCCTTCGGGGCAGCCGCGGCAGTGCTGGAAGATCCGAAGATGGTGATTGCCGTGACGAGCACGGGCACGCTGAAGAAGCGCATGTGTTGAATCCCTCCAAGCAGATGCGGCACCCCGCTCCGGACGTGATTAGCGTCCAGTATTCCTGTGAAGCGGGGCGGGCGGGGCTCGAACCCGCGACCAACGGATTATCGGTTCCAATCCGGATTAACCATCGATAAGACCGGTCGTTTGCTGGTTACGTCAAATCGTACGGCGGCTCACACCACGACGCGTCCACCGTCTTGGCCGGCTCAATCGATAGGCGGCTGGTAACGCGCGGCTGAGTTCCGCAACTGCCAGATTTGGGCAGGACACAGTAGATTAACTGCATACGAAATCAAGTAATTAGTCGCAAACTCGTCGTTTGGCGCGACATCACCTTTGACATCGCCCATCACCTGGGCGTAATTGTTGCCCCCGCTAACCTTGTCGCAGATGCCGTAGCCATAGCTGAGGGCGTCGATACCATTCGGAAAGTTGTAGTGCCGACGCATTGCAAACCACCGGAATCCGCCGCGAAAACACTCTGAACTGCATTTTCCATGAGCACTGCGGCCGTATCCCGGCTACCAGGCTCGATCACGCCGTCGTCGTCTTCCAGGATCGATCCCAACGATCGGTCGCCGCCACCTCATTAAGCGGCTTGCGCCGCACCGAATGGTGCCCGCCGCTAGGCCAGCCCACCGTCAGCAGAGTCGCGATCTTCCAGTCGTCAGGAATTCCGACCATGGATCGCACTTGGTCCTCGCAGGACCCGTGCCACAGGGTGATCGCCGCGCCGAGCCCCTGTGCCCGCGCGGCAAGCAGAAAGTTCTGCACCGCGGGAAAAATCGAACCCCCCTGCTGTAGTTCGGTGGTTCCTCGCTGCGGCTGGACACAGAACAGCACCAGGACAGGCGCCTCACCGCCGACGCTCATGTGCTCGGCCATCGCCCGGAGCACGCGCGATTTGGGGTCGTCAGCTTCGCTGTCGGGCATCGAAATCGAATAAAACTCAGTCATCACGTCCCATGTCTTGTGGGCCGCAGCTGTGATCACGTCGCGCAAGCTCTGCGATCTGAGCACGAGGAACTTCCATGGCTGCTGATTGCCTCCGGACGGAGCCCAGCTGGCCGCACGCAGACAGGTATCGATGGCCTCGTCGGAGACGGGTTCGTCGCGATAGCGGCGCACGGCCGACGCAGTCCGCATGACCTCCCACAAATCTGACGAGGTCGACAGCGGGGCTCGGCTGCTCATACCGGCATCGTGCGCGCGAGCACGCCTTGCCACGTACCGCCGCGGACTGGGCCGGTGACAAGCGGCAGATCCAAAGTCGACAACAGGCCCGGCGGTGCTGCGATGACCGCCGGAATGGCATTGAGTTCCCGCATCACCGTCGCATACGTCAGACCCCGCATATTGCTTCCCCGCCCGTGCATTTCGACGTCGACCGTGTACGTGGGCAGACCGTCGACAACGACGCGGTAGCCACCGTGCGGCGACGGATGTCGCGGCCAATCCGGCGCTGACCCTTCGCCCATGCGGGTGATGTGCTCCAGCACCACCCGCTCCTCACCGTCGACGATTCCTGCCAGCTTGAACCGCATCCCGCCCATGGTCCCTGGTTCGACCCACCCCGACGCCACCTCGTAACGCTCTGTCGCCAACCACTTTTCGATACTTGTATCGACGCGGTCGAGGGGCAAACCAAGGCCGTCGGCTACCAAATGCACCGTCGGCGCCCACAACGCGGCCAGGCGCGCAGTATCGAACAACGGCGCCGGATGGTCTGGCGGGTGTCCGAAGCCCATGAAGTCGAACATGATGTCGGGTTGGTTGATCGGGCCATAATCGAGTATCTCGAGCATGGTGATGGTGTCGACACGGCTGCTGAATCCGGTCATGGTCAACGCGATGACATCATTGGCCCATCCGGGATCCACTCCACTGTTGAAGAAGCTGGTGCCGCCCTCCTGGCATGCCGCGGAAATGAGATCGACGGTCTGCTTGTCCGCGGCGGGCGGATAGCACATCGGGACCAGCGAGGTGCAGACGACGTTTTTCCCTGCGCGAAGGCAGCGGGCGATGTCCTGGGCCGCTTCGTGATACCGGTAGTCGCCCGAGGCGAAGTAGGCGACCACGTCGGCGTCGAGAGACAGTGCGGCATCAACGTGGCGGGTCGCGACGACACCCGTCGCGGGCATCCCGCACAGCTCGCCCGCATCCTTGCCATCCTTGGCCTCGGCATGCACGACGACACCCACGAGGTCCAACCCGGGATGCGCGATCAGCGCGCGTAATGCGCCGACCCCGACTTGCCCCGGACCCCAGAGAATCACCCGCGGCTTACGCTGACAGTCCGTCATGTGCGCCCCTTCCCGGTTGACCCCGTCCGACCTGTGAGAACATACCTTCTCGGTTATTGATAACACCATTGCCGCATCGGAAGAACCCTGGAGGAGACAATGAGCGATTACCAGTTCTTGAAGTGGGAGACGTTCGACGACGGCCAGATCGTCCGAATCTCATTGAACCGTCCGGAGCAACGCAACGCGCAAAACCGCGGCATGTTGGTCGAACTCGACGAGGCCTTCGCCCGCGCCGAGGCCGACGACAACGTCCGCGTCGTCATCCTCGCCGGTAAGGGGCCGATGTTCTCTTCTGGCCATGACATCGGCTCCAAGCAGGCCCGCGCTGAGTTCACCCCTGGACCGGGTCAGCACCCGACAGCTGCCATTAACGGCGGGACCCGGCAGGGTGCGGAGAAGATCATGCTGCAGGAGTGGCACTACTTCTTCCAGAACAACCTGCGCTGGCGAAACCTGCGCAAGATCACGATCGCGCAGGTCCACGGAGACGTGTTCTCCGCGGGCCTCATGCTGATCTGGGCATGCGACTTGATCGTGGGAAGTGAAGAGGTGCGCTTCGCCGACGTCGTCGGTACCCGGCTCGGTATGTGCGGCATGGAGTACTTCGGCCACCCGTGGGAGTTCGGCCCCCGTCGCACCAAGGAACTGATGCTGACCGGCGACGCGATCGGCATCGAGGAGGCATACCGACTCGGCATGGTCAGCAAGATCTTCAAAAGAGAGGAGCTATCCGATCGCACACTCGAGATGGCCCGGCGCATCGCCACGGTGCCGACGATGGCGGCGATACTCATCAAGGAGTCGGTCAACCAATCCGTGGACAACATGGGCTTCTATAACGCCCTGCAGTCTTGCTTCACCCTGCACCAACTGAACCACTCACACTGGGTCGGCGTACGCGACGACAAGCGTGCCACTGCCGGCGAGGAGCAAGGAGTTCCGGATTGGCGAACCGCCCCCCCGATAGCGCTGTCGGTCAAAGACCAAGTGCGAGCCGACGCGTGACAGCCGCTCAGTTCGCCACGACGCCGTAACGGGCATCCGCGACCCGGTCGAGGGCCACAGCCGACTGCCCGTACACCATGGCCCAGCCGCGGACCCGGCGATAGTACAGCTGGATGTCACCTTCCATGCCGAACCCGTAGCCGCCATGGATGTGCAGACTGCGCTGTGTCGCGTCGCGCGCGGTCTCGTATGCGAACGCGAATGCCATAGCCGCCAATTCGGTGACGCGCTCCGGCTCGTCGGCGAACGCGCACGCCGCCTCGAACGCCAGCAACAGCGCGCCGTCGGCCGCAGTGGCACTGTCCACCAACGGATGTGACACCGCCTGAAAAGATCCGATCGGGGCCCCAAAGGCTTGCCGCTGCTTGGCGTACGCGACACCCAACTCGACGGCTCTCTTCGCCGCGCCCGAGAGCGCCGCAGAGGTCAGGGCGAGCCACAGATCCAATGCATCGGAGAACATCCGCCGTGCGTCGTCCCCCTGAGCAAGAACCACCGCGTCGTCCTCGACAGCGACATCGGCCAGCGGAAGTGATCCGTGATTCCGCACGAGTCGACGGTTGCCGCCGAGCGGCACCGCGATGAGGCGCTCGTCGACAAGAGCCACCACCGCGTCCGCGACGGCCCCGCCCGGTACGAGCCCGAGCACGCGTCCGCATGCGACGCGCGGCGCGAAGCTGACCAGCTTGTCACCCGACATGGCCTCAGTCAGCAGTCCCGCCCCGGTATCACCAGATTGGGCAAGCAGCCTGGCTGCAACTTGGGCCTCGATCACGGGGGCCGATGCGACCGCGCGGCCGTACTGTTCGGCGATCAAGGCCAGTTCGAGCTCAGAGGCACCCCAGCCGCCTGCGGCCTCACCGACGGCCATCTCCACCGCACCGGTCTCCAGCAGTGCCTTCCACAACCTGGGGTCGAAACCCAGTGGTTCCGCTGCCCGGACACGCTGCGACGTCGACTCGCGCGCATACATCGCGGCGAACGAGTCGACGAGCTGGCGCTGTTCGGCGGTAAGACTCAAGTCCACACTCGGGCCCCATCACATGCGGATATGGCTACTCTCACAAATGAGAGTAACATTATCGCGCGTACCGCCCCGGCCCCGTTGTGAGACAGATTGGTTCTGATCCATGCACTTTCAGCTCGACGCCAACACCGAGGCCTACCGCGACGGAGTGCGCAGCTACCTCGGGAAGGTGATGACGCCCGAGTCCGAGGAGCGGATCTACCGCAGCGGCGTTTCCCACGACGACGATTTCGCCAAGGGGCTGGTCGACGAAGGCTATTTCGCCCCAAGCTGGCCGACCGAATTCGGCGGCCAGAACCGCGATGCATGGGACGAGCAGGTCCTGCGAGAGGAACTCATGCGGGCGGAAGCACCCATGTACCTGTCGGAGACCACTCGAATGGTGGCGTCGATCATCCGCGCCGTTGGCACGCCGGAGATGAAGGACCGCATTCTCGGTGGCGCGATGAAGGGCGATATCACGATTGCACTGGGGTTCACCGAACCCGAATGCGGCTCGGACGTCGCCGCGGCGACCACGAAGGCCGTGCGCGAGGGCGACGGATGGGTCATCAACGGCTCCAAGATGTTTACCACAAATGGTCACATCGCCGACTACGTGTTCCTGCTGGCACGCACGAATCCTGACAAGCCCAAGCACAAGGGACTCACGATGTTCCTCGTCCCACTCGACTCTGAGGGCTTCGAAGCCCAGGCGGTATGGACGCTCTCGGGCGAACGCACGAACATCACGTTCTATAGCGACGTCCGCGTGTCAGACGAGTGGCGCCTCGGCGATGTCGACGCCGGCTGGCAGGTGATGGGGCTGTCGCTGCAGGACGAGCACGCATCCGGGTGGGGGCCGCATATTTCTCGGCTGCTGCAGCACGTCGAGCAGTGGGCGGCGAACACTCAAGCCGACGACGGGTCGCCGCAGCTCTGCAAGACCGACGTGCGGCGGCGAATCGCCAGGGTGGCAATGGAAGACGAGGTTTCGAGGCTTCTCCTTCGTCGTTGCGTCTGGATGACCGAGACCGGCCAGAACCCGATAGCCGAAGGACCGATGTCCAAGGTGTTCAGCACCGAGGCACTCGTGCGCGCCAGCCAGGACGTCATGGAACTGGTAGGGCCAGACGCGGCGCGGAGCTACTTCGAGCCGACGGCCCCAGAGCAAGGCCGCTTCGAATACCTCATGCGGTTCGCGTTGGGCACCACAATCTATGCGGGCACAAGCGAAGTTCAGCGCTCCATCATCGCGCAGCGCGGGTTGGGGCTACCCCGTTAGCTTTCGAGGCTTGCGAGCCGTTGTTCGCTTCGCCGCAGACTTGGCGGTCATGGCTTTCGGCTTGGCCGAACCTGCCGGGGGTGTCAGGGCTTGTTTGCACCAGGCCCATAACTGATCCTCGGCAAGTTCTGCGCCCTTGACCCCCAGGTGGAACACTCCGATTTGGGCAAGTGCGATGAGTGTCGAGTTCAGCAGGGTGGTCAACTGCGCTGGCGTCAAGTCTTTTCGGATCAACCCTGCACGCGAGCACGCGGTGAGGATCTTCGTCAGCAGCTTCTGGTGCGGCTCCCAGATCTTTGCGAAGTCGGCGGGCCGCTCAATCTCCAAGCTCAAGTTGTAGATCGTCATCACCCGGCCGCCAATCGCCTCGGATGACTCGGCTCGCGAGAGAAATCCGCGACAGAACGCCTCGAGTTGTTCCATTGGACCATCCGCCATTGCCACCTCATGGCGGATCGCTTCGATGAACTGACTCGTCGCGTTCTCGTAAAGCGCAAGCAGGAGCTCTTCCTTGCCCGCGAAGTGCTGATAGAACGCGCGCAGGCTCAGGTTCGACCGATCGATCAGAGTCTGGATGGTGAAGTCGGCGCGCCCCGACTCTTCCACCAACTCCAGGGCGGCGGCAAGGAATCTCGAGCTGCGTGCCAGCGCACGGGCTCGGGCGGCCGAAAGGCGCCGCTCGATCGTTCGCTCCTGCCAGCTCGTCGGCATCTCGTCGAGGTCGGTGTCGACGACCTCCAGGCTGGCTTCGGTGTCCTGCGCGGGGCGCTTCTTAGCAGTCATGATTGCTTGAGAATACGCGTTGCCAGGCGAATCCGCCCAGCTCCCTACACAGGTATGTTGATCCACTTGCCTGACGCCGCCCGACGCAAAGCGGCGGTGCGCCCATGCGGTACTCTGGAAACGGTTATTCTCGTCTAGGGGAAATTCGCGTTTCGTAGGTGAAGCGAGAAGCCCTCGAAGGAGTGCAGCGTTGAGCACAGACATCCGAATTGTCTCGCCGGACGACCATTTGGTAGAGCCTGCCGATCTGTGGACCAGCCGGCTGCCTGAGCGTTATCTCGACATCGGACCACGGATCGTTCGTACCCGCGGGCGGATGGATCCGTCTGTGACTTCCGATGTCGCGTTCGTCGAAGACGACGAGGGTCGCGACGCCGACATCTGGCATTACGAAGATGCAGTCATCCCGATCCCGCTGATCAGTGCGGCGGCCGGCTATGAACTCGACGAGCTCACCACCGACCCGATCACCTACGACGAGATGCGTCCGGGTTGCTTTCGCCCGGCAGACCGGCTCGCCGATATGGACATCGCCGGCATCGAGGCTTCGGCATGTTTTCCCAACACACTCGTCCGCTTCTGCGGCCAACGCTTCCTGTACGCCAAGGACAAGGAGCTTGCCAAGCTCTGCGTTGAGGCCTACAACGACTTCCAAATAGATGAGTGGGGCGGCAGCTCGTACGGCCGGCTGATCCCGCTTGGCATCATCCCGCTCTGGGACGTCGAGCTCGCCGCGAAGGAGGTCGACAGGGTGGCCGCGCGTGGCATGCATGCGGTGTGCTTCTCCGAACTACCCGCACGTCTCGATCTGCCGTCCATTCACACCGACTACTGGGATCCGTTCTTCGCCGCGTGCGAGCGAAACCAGGTCGGCATCATGCTGCACATCGGGTCGAGCTCGTCGCTCACCAAATCCTCTCCCGACTCTCCGCATGTCGTCACCAGTGCGCTGATGGCGGTCAACTGCACCATCGCGATGGTGGACTGGCTGTTCTCCGGCAAGCTCAAGCAATTCCCGAACCTCAAGCTCGCGTTCGCCGAGGCGCAAGCGGGCTGGATCCCCTACTACCTGCAACGCGTCGACGAGGTTTGGGAAGACCGGCGGGCATGGGGCGGGATCCACCCGCTGCTGACAGAGCCACCGAGTACTCAAGTGCCTGGCCGCGTGTGGTTCTCCACGTTCGGCGATCCTGTCGCTTTCCGCATCCTCGACCTAGTCGGTGAGGACCAGCTCATGTTCGAGACCGACTACCCACACAACGACACCAACTGGCCGCACAGCATCGAGGTGGCCAATAAGGCGACGGAGGGTCTGAACGAGGAAACTAAACGAAAAGTTCTGTCCACCAACGCCAAGACGTTCTTTGGCATGGCCTAGCGCTCCGGAGGTGCTGCGCTACAGTGCCTTCCAGTTCGGCTGACGCTTCTCAAGGAAAGCACGTGGTCCCTCGATAGCGTCCTTCGTCAGGGCCACTTTCATGCGGTAGTTCTCGGCGAGCAGTTCGGCTTCGTAGATGGGCAGCGTCAGCCCTTTGCGCACCGCCATGCGCGAACCCCTTACCGCCAGCGGCGCATTCGAGTTCACGATCTCAGCGATCTCCCACGCCCGATCCATGAGCGCGTCATGGGCTACCACTTCGGTGAAGACTCCCAAGTCGTATGCACGCTGCGCGTCGAGTTGCTCGTGCTTGCCCATCAAGATCAGCCGCATCGCCACGGGTAGCGGCAGGATCCGTGCGAGCCTGACCCCTTCGCGCCCGGAGCTTACGCCGATGCTGACATGAGGATCCATCAATGTCGCGCGCTCGGACGCGATGGTGATGTCGGCGGTGGTAACCAAGTCCATCCCGGCACCACAGGCGATGCCGTTCACCGCACAGATGATCGGCTTGGTCATCTGAAGCCAGGGCGGCGTCGCCTCCTGCGGCGCGTCCCACTGCCGCATCGAGCTGAGGATGGGCTCCCCCTGGTTGTCGATCCCCGCCGCGTTCTCCATGTCGTGGTCCGCAGCCTTGTTGACGTCGGCCCCGACACAGAGCGCGCGCCCAGTGCCGGTGATGATGACCGTCCAGATATCTTGGCAACGCTCAATTTCGGCATACACCCCGGCGAGCTCTGCGATCATCTCGTCGTTGATGGCGTTGAGGACCTCAGGTCGGTTCAGCGTCACGCACGCGGTGTGACCCCGCACCTCGAATTCGATGGTGTCGTAATCCGTCACCTGCTGGGGCTCTCTTTCTCCAAAGCCGTTGCGGCGCTGGGTCGAAATCCGAAGATCTCGTTGAATTTCGCACAGTAGCGCGGCCACGCATCGGGATTCAGCAGCCTGGGCGGCAAGCGGCCTTCGAAGATCGCCTGCCATTGGGTCGCGGTGGCGATGGCAATGTCGCGGGCGGCTTCCACGGTGATGCCTGCGACGTGGGGAGTGGCGACGACGTTGTCGAGGCATAGCAACGGATTGTCGTGCCGCGGCGGCTCTTCGTGGAAGACATCGAGGCCCGCCCCTGCAATGCCGCCGGTGACCACGGCGTCGTACAGCGCGGCTTCATCGTGAACGGCGCCGCGGGCGGTGGTGATGAAGAACGCCGACGGCTTCATTGCGGCGAACTGCGCGGAATCGAACAAGCCATGTGTCTCGGTCGTGAGTGGGCACGTAACCTGAACGAAATCGGAACGCTCGACCAGCTCGTCGAGTTGGACCAAGGTCACTCCGCGCTGGGCAGCGCTCGCTTCGTCGACATACGGATCGTGAGCCAAGATCTCCATCCCGAACGGCGCGCACAACTCCACCAGGCGCCTGCCGATGGCGCCGAGACCGACCACGCCGAGCGTCTTTCCGAGCAGCTGACTTCCCCGCAAGCCCAGGCGGTCGCCGAGCGGCCCGCTGCGTAGGGCACGGTCGGCGACGGTGATCCTTTTGGCAAGATCGAGCATAAAGCCCAGCGCGTGTTCGGCGACGGCCTCTGCGCCCGGACCGGAGTTGTTGCACACCGCGATCCCGGCCCGTGTGCACGCCTCGACATCGATAACGTCATACCCGGCGCCGGCCGAACAGACAGCCAGCAGCTGCTCGCAGCGTTGGACCAGGGCAGGCCCCACCAACCACTGTTCGCCGTCGGGGAAGGACGCCACATCGGTGCGCGTGGCGACCTGGTATCCATGGGCGGATTCCATCAGCGCCCAACCATCTTCAGCCGGAGCCGTCAGGTCGAGTTTGATGACGTCGATATCGGCCGCCTCAAGAATCTGCCCGGCGACGGGGTCGGTCCATCGCTCGTAGACGAGCTTGGGAGTTGGGCCCTCGCTCATTGCTTGAGCTTGGGCTTCGCCTGCGCCGCCTTGAACATGTCGGCGAGTTCGGCATCGACATTCTTGTAGTCGTTGCGCGCAATTGAGCCGTCTCGGCCCGGGACTACGTCATAGCCCAGGCGCAGGTCCTTGTTCTCCATGTGGAAGTACTCGCGGCCGATCGGCAGTCGTCGGTCTTCGCGCGGCACCTCCATCCATGCGCGCAAGAAGCAACGGGCCTTCTTCGGATCGCTGCTGCTGACGAAGTCGGAACGTGAATGACACATGGCGAAGTTGTTTGCGACCGCCGCCTCCCCCGACTCGAGGCGGAACTCAACTTGCTGCTCGACCAGAATGTTGCGCAGCAATTCGATCGCCTCGGTTTGTTCGGGCGTGAACTCGCGGCCGAGTGCATGCATCGCCGGCAGGATGCTGCTGTAGGTGAAGTTGATGCAGATTCTGCCATCGATCTGGGAGAACGCTGGGACGTCGTACGGTGTCACGTCCGGCTGGTCGTCGGGCTGCTCGCTGCGCCGGTGATGCGGAAACCCTTGATACAGCACTGGGAGCAGGTCGGGCCGCTCGGCGAGAATCCGGTTGTGCGCCGCCGGCCCGCTCGCGAACTGGCTTTCACCTCCGCTGGCCGCCGGGTAGACGCACAGCAGCGACAGGATGTCAGCGGCGTCGTTGTGCATGGCCAGTTCGGCACGCGACTTAGTCCCACGCGCCGGCTGTACGCCGTTCGGCAGCACCTCCTCTTGAACGCGCACCATCCGGTGTCCGAACGAGTTGTTCGACACCAGGTATCCGAGATGGGTGCAGAACGCCCAGTAGATGCGCTCGAGGTCATCGATCGAGTGTTGTTCGACCGGAAATCCACGCACGCACGCCACGCCCTTACCGAACATCAGGTCGCGATACAGCCGCGCCAGATCGTCATCAAGGTCCGGGTGGCGGGCATCGTCGGGGGTGATCTCGTCGCGATCCTTCTTTGACGTCTTGGCCAAGATCGATTCCAAGGCAGCCACGTTGCGCGCAGACAGGTCGAACGCGAAATCTTCTTTGCTTGAGAAGTCCTTGCCGGTCCAGCACATCGAGTCGGTGACTTGTTCGTTATAGATCGCGGTGGGCATCCGTCCTCCTATTGGGCTGGCGAGACTTTCGACTATCGGCGTTATGCATCGGTGCTGCTTGCGTTGCGGCCATCGAGCTCGCGCAACGCGTGTGCGCGGGCGGTCGCCGCCTCGGTCATCATCCCGATGTCCGTACCGGCCGAAATGAAACGCAGACCCAGATCTGCGAAGCGTTTCAGCAGGTCAACGGACTTGAGCCCGGCTATTCCCAGCGCCACGCCGTGTGCACGACAAGCCGCCGCGACCGATTCTACGGCATGGTGGAAATGATCATTCTCATAATCGCCGTGGATGCCCATTTCGGCCGTCAGATCGCTCGGGCCAAGAAGTAGCATGTCGATGCCATCGACAGCCGCTATCGCGTCTATGTCGTCGACCGCTTGCGGCGTTTCGATCATCACCGCGACCACCGTGCGGCGCTCGAGGACGCCGGCGAGTTCGGTCGCCGATCTGGGGTCGTACCCGCTCACCGCATTGGGCCCGGAGATGGAGCGATGCCCGATCGGAGGAAACCGCGCCGCATCGACGACCGCTGCCGCCTCGTCTCTCGAATTGACGTGCGGCACAATGACTCCAATTGCACCGTTGTCGATCACACGAGCGATGACACTCGGATCGTGGGACGGCACGCGAACCAACGCCGAGATGCCCGCTCCCAAAGCGCTTACGCACAGCATCGCGGCTGTCTCCAGCGACGTGGAGGTGTGTTCGAGGTCGACGTAGACCGCGTCGTATCCGCATGCGGCTGCGATCGCGGGGACATCGGGAGTGCGAGCGCTCATCAGTGCCAGACACAGCACCAACTCGTCGCCGCGCAATGCCTCCCGTAGTGGTTTCCGCACATGCTCACGGTAGTCGACTGAGAACGTTCATTCCATCAAGTCGTGAACGGCATTATCAATGTGGTAACCATGACGTATGCCAGCGAACCGGGTCGCCATCGTGGGCGCCGGCCTGTCGGATTGTGGACGGGTGCCTGACAAGACCGCGCTGGCGCTGATGGCTCAATCCGCACGCCGCGCCATTGCCGACGCCGGTCTGACGAAGGACGACATCGGAGGCTTTGGCGGCCACGGCACCCTGCTGCCGCCCGTTGAGGTGAGCGAGTACCTCGGCCTGCGACCGTCCTGGGTTGACGCGACCAACGTCGGCGGGTCGTCCTGGGAGGTGATGGCAGGCCACGCCGCCGACGCCGTTGCCGCCGGCGCGATCGACGTTGCGTTGCTGACGTACGGATCAACGGCGCGCTCCGACGTCAAGCGTCGCACACGCGCATCAGCGGCGGCGATGAGCACCGGCGGCGCCATGCAGTACGAGGCGCCATACGGCGCGACTCTGATCGCAAAGTATGCGATGGCCGCCAGGCGCCACATGATCGAATACGGCACCACCGCAGAACAATTGGCCGAAATCGCGGTTGCGGCCCACGAGTGGGCGGCGATGAACGACGACGCATTCGAGCGCGACCGGATAACCACCGCCGACGTTGCCGCAGCACCGATGCTGGCCGATCCGTTCACCGCCAAACACGTGTGCCTGCGCACCGACGGTGGCGGCGCCGTCGTACTGGCAAGCGAGCGGGTGGCGAAGGACTGCGCCAAGGAGCCCATCTGGATTCTCGGCGCCGCCGACTCGACATCCCATGTCAGCATGAGCGAGTGGGCCGACTTCACCACGTCGGCCGCCGCGCTGTCCGGCCCACGCGCATTCGCACAAGCCGGTGTCGCGCCGGCCGACATCGATGTGTGTCAGCTCTATGACTCATTCACCTCCACCGTGCTGCTCACGGTGGAGGATCTGGGTTTCTGCGCCAAGGGCGAGGGCGGGCCGTTCATCGCATCAGGTGCGCTGCGTCCGGGCGGGGCGTTACCGACCAACACCGACGGCGGCGGGCTGGCCTCTTGCCATCCGGGCATGCGGGGAATGTTCCTGATGGTCGAAGCGACCAGGCAGCTGCGCGGCGAGTGCGGGCCCAGACAGGTTGCCGACGCGCGTCTGGCGTGCGTCCATGCGATGGGGGGCTTTTTCACCCACAGCGCCACGATGGTCCTCGGGAGGCAGTGATGGACGTGCCGGTGGCCGCAAACCGGCCAACGATCGACTCCGACAGCGAATCGTGGTGGCAGGCCATCCAGGATCGTCGACTGATGATCAACACGTGCGCCGGGTGCGGCCAGAACTCGCTCTACGTGCGTCCGTTCTGCCCGCACTGCTGGAGCGAGGACGTCGCGCAGGCACCGGCGTCCGGGCGGGCGCGGCTCTATACGTGGACCGTGGTGCACCGGAATGCGGCGCCCTTCGATACGCGCACACCATATGTGGTCGCCATGGTGGATCTCGCCGAGGGTCCCCGGCTGCTGACGGTTCTGGACGGCTGCTTGGCGGAAACCCTCTGTGCAGACATGGAACTCACCGTCGCATTTCGCGATGACGATGACGGCTTTATTATCCCGGTCTTCCGGCCGGTGGCAGCAGGTGTGGGAAAGGAATAGGGATGAACAAAGAAGACATGATCCTGATCAGCGTCGACGATCACATCGTCGAGCCACCCGACATGTTCAAAAATCATCTGTCCCAAAAGTATCTGGACGAGGCGCCGCGGTTGGTGCACAACCCCGATGGCTCAGACACCTGGCAATTCCGCGACATAGTGATCCCCAACGTGGCGCTCAATGCCGTGGCTGGCAGGCCGAAAGAGGAATACGGAATCGAACCGCAGGGTCTCGATGAGATTCGGCCTGGCTGCTGGCAAGTCGACGAGCGCATCAAAGATATGAATGCCGGCGGCATCCTCGGCTCGATCTGTTTCCCGTCGTTCCCCGGATTCGCCGGCCGACTGTTCGTCACCGAGGATCCCGACTTCAGCCTGGCCCTCCTTCAGGCGTATAACGACTGGCACGTCGAGGAGTGGTGCGCGGCCTACCCGGCTCGGTTCATTCCTATGACGCTACCGGTGATTTGGGACGCCGAACTGTGCGCTAAAGAGATCCGCCGCAACGCCGAACGGGGCGTGCACGCACTGACATTCACCGAAAACCCAGCGGCCATGGGATATCCGAGCTTCCATGACGACTACTGGACACCGATGTGGGAAGCCTTGGTCGACACCGACACCGTGATGAACGTCCACATCGGGTCATCCGGCAAGTTGGCGATCACCGCCCCGGATGCGCCGATGGATGTGATGATCACGTTGCAGCCGATGAACATCGTGCAGGCCGCGGCGGATCTATTGTGGTCCAAGCCGATCAAGAAGTACAAGGACCTCAAGATCGCGCTGTCGGAGGGCGGGACGGGCTGGATTCCCTACTTCCTGGAGCGCGCCGACCGCACCTACGAGATGCACTCCACGTGGACCGGTCAGGACTTCGGCAAGCAAAAGCCGTCCGAGGCCTTCCGCGATCACTTCCTGACCTGTTTCATCTCCGACCACACCGGAGTGGCGCTGCGCAACGAGATTGGCATCGACAACATCTGCTGGGAAGCCGATTACCCGCACAGCGACAGCATGTGGCCGGGCGCTCCCGAGCAACTGCACGAGGTGCTCCAGCAGTACAACGTGCCCGATGGCGAGGTCAATAAGATGACCTACCAGAACGCGATGCACTGGTATCACTGGGATCCGTTCAGCTCTCACATCGCGAAGGAGCAGGCAACCGTCGGCGCCCTGCGTAAGGCCGCCGAAGGGCACGACGTCTCTATCCGCGCGCTGTCCAAGCACGACCACGGCGGCGAGGGTTCTGGCTGGCAAGATCAGCTAAGCAAGCTGACTATGAACACGGCTGGTAACTCCAAAGACTGACGCTCAGCCCGTTGCGGCGAGGCGGTCGGCAAGCACCCGCGGCCGCCCGGCTGAGCGCGCCGCGAGTTTGTTGCGCTCGACCTTGCCGTTGGCATTGACGGGCAGCGGCTCGTTCCAGAACACCAGTTCCTCGGGCAGCTTGTACTTGGGCATTCCCGCCGAGATGAGCGCGTCGGCGACCTTCGCGAGGGACATGTCGACGTCGGCGTCGAGAACCATTGCCACGGCGAGTCGTTCGCCGGTCGTGACGTCGGCCACCGAGTATGCCGCGCATTCGTGGACCCCAGCGATCTTGCCGACGGCCTCCTCCACCTCGACAGCCGCGATCTTCAGACCGTTGCGGATGATGATGTCCTTCAAACGCCCGACGATGCGCACCCGGCAATCGGAGATTTCGGCCACGTCGCCGGTACGGAACCAGTCGCCGTCGAACGCCCGCGCGTCGTCATAGGCGTCGGTGTACCCGAGGAACGTGTGCGGCCCCCGAATGCAGCACTCGGCGGGATCCGTCGCGGACCCAATCCTTAACTCGACGTCGTCCAGCGCGACACCATCGTCGGCGTGACGCACTTCCGCGGACTCCGACCGCAGGCCCGATGTGCTCACCGGAACTTCTGAGGAGCCGTAGGCGCGCATCACTACGATCCCGAAATCGTCTTCGATGCGCGTGACGATGCGTCGATCCAGCATGGTCCCGCCCAAATAGACAGCCTGCAGGGGCACATCGAGGCCGCGAATTACCGCCTCGTTGAGCAGCCTGTCCAGCAAGCGATCGGGCCCGCCGTACCAGGTCGCGCCCGACGAGACCAGCAGATTGCAGGTTTCGGCAGCATCCCAGTGGTCCTCAAGGATGACGGGCGCGCCGAGCATCGGCCCGATGAACAGGGCCTGCAGCACTCCGGTCACCGACGCCAGCGGACTGATGAGAAAAATCCGGTCCGCCGGCCCCAGGCCGGCCGCCGCGACGTAGTTTGACGACGCCTTCATCAGCGTGCTCTGCGAGTGGATGACTCCCTTGGGGGCCGAGGTGGTGCCCGACGTGTAGAGCACGAGGCATGGCTGGTCGGCCGCACGCTCGGATCGGTACGCCGTCTGCGGTGTGCCGCCGGTGTCAAAGGCGACCCATGTCACTTGCTCAGAGACCCCTCTCCGCAGTGCCGCAGGCCAACACGGCGCGACACCGAACTCGGCCCCCGTGCGCGCAATGATGTCGGCCACCTGTGCGACGCCCGCGCTGCGGGGCACCAGCAGGACCACGGCATCGAGGCGCAACGCCGCATGGACGGCAACCACTGAATCCACGTCGTTGCCCACGACGGCAACGATCGGTGTCGACGCCCCAACCCCCGAAGCCGCCAACGCGCCACAGGCCGCATCGATGCGCGCGTCGAGTTCGGCATAGCTGAGCTCGGTCCCCCGGGTGCACAGAGCCACCTTCTCCGGATGTCGTGTCGCGGCGGCACGAACGACGTCGACGGGCTCACCCGACCAGAACCCCGCCTCGCGGTATCGGTCCCATAATGCCGCGGCGCGCCGCTGCGCACACTGCAACAGCGCCGGCGCGCCGCTCATAGATGTCCTCCGATGCAAATGATGGTTCTCACTGAGAGTAAATGTAACCTCTCAGCATGCCGTCAATGAATTTCGACAATCAGGTAGCCATCATCACCGGTGCAGGCGGTGGCCTCGGCCGCTGTCACGCCCTCGAACTCGCCCGCCGGGGCGCGCGCGTCGTGGTCAACGACCTGGGCAGCGCGGTGGACGGCACCGGTGCGTCGATATCGGCAGCGCAGACCGTCGTTGACGAGATCACCTCGGCCGGCGGTACGGCGATCGCCAACGGCGACTCGGTCGCTACCGAGGAGGGCGGCGCAGCCATCGTGGCAGCGGCCATGGACGCATTCGGACAGGTCGACATTCTCATCAACAATGCGGGAATCCTGCGTGACGCGGCATTCAAGAACATGACCGCCGAACAAGTGGACGCGGTCATTTCCGTCCACCTGTCCGGTGCCTTCAACGTCACCCGCGCGGTATGGCCGGTCATGCGCGAACGCAACTATGGGCGAATCGTCCAAACAACCTCGGGTACCGGCTTGTTCGGAAACTTCGGGCAGGCCAATTACGGCGCGGCCAAAATGGGACTGGTCGGCATGATGCACATACTCGCCATCGAGGGAGCACGAAACGGCATCGCGATCAACGCGGTCGCCCCCATCGCACGGACGCGCATGACGGAAACCATCATGGGTGAAGCCGGCAAGGCGATGGACCCTGAGTTGGTGACTCCGGTCGTGGTTTACCTGTCGCACCGTAACTGCGACCGCACCGCTCACATTTATTCGGTGGGAGCGGGCAAGGTGTCACGGGTATTCATCGGCGTGACCAAAGGGATCGAAAACGCCTTCCTTACTGCGGAATCCGTCGCCGAGGCGATCGACGAGATCGATGACCCCGCAACGTTCACGATCCGTGGTGGGCCTGCCAAGGAGTGAGGGTCAGCGGCCCAAGAATCGCGGTTCGCGGCGCTCGGCGAACGAATGCAGGCCCTCCCGAAGATCGGTGGTCCGCGACACCGCCTCTTGAGCCCACGCTTCCTGCTCGAAGGCTCGATCGCGGCCCGACTCCGAAGACACCAAAAGCAGTCGCTTGGTGTGTGCGAGCATGACCGTCGGGCCAGCCGCAAGCCGACCGACCAGCTCGTCGGCGACCGCGTCGATAACATCCGGGCCAACCACGCGGTTGACCAGCCCGAGCCGCTCACAGGTGGCGGCGTCGACGGGTTCGCCGAGCATCAACAGTTCGGTGGCCTTGCGCAGCCCCACGATCCTCGTCAGTAAATGAATGGCACCAGAATCGGGAAGCACACCACGATGCACGAACGCCGCGGCAAGCTTTGCCTCCGTGGACATGACGACAAGATCGCAGGCAAGAACCAGGCTGAGTCCTGCCCCGGCCGCGGTGCCCTTCACCGCGGCGATCACCGGCTTGTCGCAGTCGAGGATTGATGAGACCAACCGTTGCCAGCCGTTCTGCAGCATCCGCGCGACGTCCCCTGACCGCTTGTCGGCCACCGGCGGCAGGGGCGCTGATCCGGCGGGCAGCCCGGCCCCCGCGCAGAAGTGTCGCTGCCCAGTCGCGCCCAGCAACACCGCACGCACGGCCGGGTCGTCGCCGGCGCGCTGGAAAGCCTCGGTCAACGCATCACGAGCCAACGGGGACAACGAGTTTCCCACATTGGGCCGATCAATGGTGATGCGGCAAACACCGTCGGCACCAACATCTGCCAGGATTCCCGGCTGCTCGTCGCTCAACTCACTCACCCCTGCCGTTAACGGCGTTTCCGCTTTTCGGGTATCTTAATTTCCACACTTGTCGGGGCCCACAATATTCGCCAGAACTGAGGAGGCGCGCCATGACCCGCTCCTCGCAATCGGGCCACATCACCGACGAGGGGCTGGCCAGGTTGCGTGCCACCATCGGCATCGCCGTCCCGCACACTCAGCCACCCCACTACGTCCGCCCCAACGAGGACACGTTCCGCCACGTCGCTGAAGCCTACGGGGACGCGAATCCCATGTGGGCCGATCCGGACTACGCGGCAAAGTCGGTGTGGGGTGAATCGATCGCACCGCCTGCGCTGGTCGGAGGTGACACGTTGATCGGCGAAGACGAGGTCACTGAACTCTCCGAGGAAGATCGCGCCCTCACCAAGGGCGACCCGTTGCGCGGGGTGCACGCGTTCTACGCGTCGTCCGCCCGAGAATGGTGGGCTCCGCTGCGGGCCAACCACCGAGTGTTTCGACGCAACGCGCTGGTCGCCGCGCTCGACAAAAGCAGTGAGTTCGCCGGTCGGGCGATTCACGAGTGGTCGGCCCAAGTCTTCCGGGATGACGAAGGCACCATTCTCGGCGGCCAGTACCGCAACATGATCCGCACCGAGCGCAGCAAAGCCCGCGGCCGCAAGAAATACGAGTCGATCGAACTCAAGACCTGGACAGCTGAGGAGATCGCCGAGATCGACGAACGTTACGCGCGGGAATCCCCGCGTGGTGCCGAACCGCGGTGGTGGGAAGACGTCAGCGAGGGCGATGAGCTCGGCTCGTTGACCAAGGGACCTCTCACCGTCACCGACATGGTCTGCTGGCATGTCGGCATGGGCACCGGTATGTACGGGGTGCGTCCCCTGCGGCTGGCGTGGCGCAACCGGCAACGCATTCCCCGCTTCTACACGCCGGACGATCACGGCGTACCCGATGTGCAGCAGCGAGTGCACTGGGAGCCGGACGCGGCCCGAAACGCCGGCAATCCCAACACTTTCGATTACGGCCGGATGCGTGAGACGTGGTTGATCCACCTGTGCACGGACTGGATGGGCGACGACGCCTGGCTGTGGAAGCTGGACTGTGAGTTCCGGTTGTTCAACTACGTGGGCGATCTGCACACCATCACCGGCACCGTGACTCGAAAGTACCTTGCCGCAGGCGAGCGCACCGCGGTCGATGTCGAACTCGCGGCGACCAACCACCGCAATGAGATCACCGCGCCGGGACATGCGACCATCCTGTTGCCCAGCCGCGACCGCGGCCCAGTCCGATTGCCCGATCCGCCCGGGCGGGCGACGAACCTGACCGATCTGCTCACCGCCGTATCGGCTGAATTCGCAGAACGGTGACAGCTGCCGTGCCATATGCGAGCGTTCCCGGACTTCGGACCGAGCACCAAGGCCCGGTCCTGTGCCTGACTCTGGACCGCGCTGAGCGGCGCAACGCCGTCAATGACACCATGCTGGACGCATTGATCGAACATCTCGCCGCCGCCGGCATCGACGAGGCGGTGCGCGTCATCCGCATCGACGCTGATGGTCCGGACTTCTGCGCGGGTTCCGATCTCATCGCGAACAACGCCAAATCAGAGCGTAAACCGCGAGTGGGCAGCACGCAGCGCCGGCTACCGAACAAGGCCAACCGGCTCATCCCGTTGATGCTGGAGACGCAGGTGCCGATCGTCGCGGTGGTTCGCGGCTGGGCGGCGGGCCTGGGGTTTCACATCGCGTTGGCGTCCGACTTCTGCGTGGCCGCCGAGGACGCTCGGTTCTGGGAACCGTTCATGGCCCGCGGCTTCACACCGGACAGCGGCGCCGCATGGTTGCTGCCACGGTTGATCGGGATGGTGCGCACCCGGCAGTTGCTGATGCTCGGCGAGGAGATCTCCGGCGCCACCGCGGCCGAGTGGGGCGTCATTCATGGCGCTTGCCCATCCGACCAGTTGGTCTCGGTCGCAAACGAACTCGTCACCAAACTCGGCGAGGCGCCCACCGTTGCCCTCGGGCTCACCAAGTGGCTGCTACAGAGCGGCAACGGACTCGACCTCGACCGTCATCTCCAGAACGAGGCTTTGGCGCTGGAATTATCCAGCCGCAGTGACGATTTCAAAGAGGGCTTGGCAGCCTTCCGTGACAAGCGCGACGCGAAGTTCCAGGGTCGTTGACGGATTATGACACGCTTGCCGATCACCCCCGACACCTCCACCGCCGACGCCGTCGATGCGGTTCGGCACTGGATCGCCGCGGAGGTGCCTGCGGCGTGGCGCTCGGCCGCCGCGGAAGGGCCAGCGGCCTTGCGGGCCGTCCGCTCCGCGGCCGACTACCGGGGTTGGTATCCGACATTCGCCGAGTCGGGATTGGTTGCACCGACGTGGCTTCCGGAGCACGGTGGCCTCGGCGTCGGCAACGACATCGCACGCGCGATCGAGACGGTTCTCGCTCCGCTCCGGCTTACGAGGCTGAATCCGTTGGGGCTCAACAACGCCGCCGCTGCATTGTTCAGTCACGGCACCGAGCAACAGCGACTGCGCTTCCTGCCGCCCATCGTGCGCAACGAGGAGAAATGGTGTCAGCTCTTCAGCGAACCCGGCGCGGGCTCCGATCTCGCGTCGTTGGCAACCCGGGCCGTACGCGACGGCGATCACTGGGTGATCTCGGGACAGAAGGTGTGGACCACGTGGGCCGACGAAGCGGACTTTGCGATCCTGCTGGCGCGCACCGATCCGGACCAGCCCAAGCACAAGGGCATTACGTACTTCCTGCTCGACATGCACCAACCGGGCGTCGACGTGCGACCGCTGCGCCAGATCACCGGCGAAGCGGAGTTCAACGAGGTTTTTCTCGATGGGGCAATAGTGCCCGACGAGCATCGAGTCGGTGAGATCAACGACGGCTGGCGGGTCAGCGCATCGACCCTGTCCAGTGAGCGACAGATGGTTTCCGGAACGGGATCCGGCGGCATGGGCCGCCTCGGAGGTTCCAGCACCGAGCGCTTGATCTCCCTGGCACGAGAGACAGGGCGTTGGGACGACCCGGTGGTCCGAAGCAAGATCATGCGACTGTGGGCCCAGGAGCAAATTCGTGGCTGGACCAATGTGCGTGTGCGCAAAGCACTTTCGGCTGGCCAGTCGCCCGGTGCGGCGTCCTCGATCGGCAAGGTCCATCAGGCCACGCTCAATCAGCAGATCCAAAATTTGATGGTCGACCTGCTGGGCACCGCTGCGGTGGCGTGGCCGGCGACCGGCGATCCTGACGCGTTGCCCCGGGAGGTGCAGGGCATGCTGCGCAGCCTGGCCAACGCCACCGAGGGCGGCACCACCGACGTCAACAAGAACATCCTCGGCGAGCGGGTGCTCGGCCTGCCCAAGGAGCCTGATCCGTGGAAGGGAAAGCCCTGGAAGGAAATCCCGCGCTCGTGAGCCATTACGAGCGGCTGATCGTCGAGAATTCGGACGGTGTCGGTTGGCTGATCCTGGACCGGCCGGATGCCGGCAACGCGTTCGATGCGCTGATGCTCGACGAACTCGAGGCTGCCTGGGCCGAATTGGATGCCGACCCCGACGTGCATGTGATCGTCAATACCGCCAACGGCAAGGCGTTCTGCACCGGAATGGACGTGGTGCAGGTGGCTCTCGGCAAGGCGGCCATGCGACGGCACTCACGCCGGACAAGGGACGCCGAGCTGAAGATTTCGTCGTGGCACTGCGCAGTGTGGAAGCCGGTGATCGCGGCGGTCAACGGAGTGTGTGCGGGCGGGGGTCTGCATCTGGTTGCCGACGCCGACATCGTGATCGCCGCTGAAGAGGCTTCGTTCGTCGACCCGCACGTCTCGGTAGGACAGGCAGTCGCCTACGAGGCGATCACGCTGCTGCGTAAGTCGCCGATGGAGGCGATCACCCGAATGACGTTGAGTGGTAGGGGCGAGCGGATTTCCGCCCAGCGGGCCTACGAGTTGGGCATCGTCTCGGAAGTCGTTCCTGCCGACCAGCTTCGGGTGGCTGCCGGTCGGCTGGCCGCCGCTGTCGCGGCCAACTCCCCCACCGCGATGCGCGCCACCAAGAAAGCGCTCTGGCATTCCCTCGAAGTCGGCCTATCTGCAGCCAAACGTGCGGCCAGTGAGGAGATCTGGCGCTTGCGTAATCATCCAGACCATGCCGAGGGCGTACGCGCGTGGCGCGACAAGCGACCCGCGAGCTGGCAGCCGCTTGAGCCCACGGAGGTTTCTTGAGCTATCAAAGGCTGATCGTCGAGCGGCACGGCCCGGTCGGCTGGATCATCAACAACCGGCCCGATCGACTCAACGCATACGACGCTACGATGCGTGGGGAATTCCCCAGGGCATGGGCGGAATTGGACGCGGACCCCGGCGTGCGGGTCATTGTGCACACCGGCAACGGCAGGGCCTTTCAGGTTGGCGCCGACGTCGAGGACCTAGACGGCGAGGCGGTGCTGCAGTTCCAGGAATCGATGCGCACACTGGACCTGAAGTTGACGGGCTGGCATTGCAATGTGGGAAAGCCCATCATCACGGCCGTCAACGGGGTGTGCGCGGGCGGCGGACTGCATTGGGTTGCCGACGCCGACATCGTCATCGCGTCGTCGGATGCGACGTTCGTCGACCCGCACGTCTCCATCGGTCAAGTCAGCGCTCTGGAGACGATCGCGCTGATGCGAAAGATGCCGGCCGAGGCGGTGTTGAGGATGGCGCTCGTCGGCAGCCACGAACGTCTGACTGCCCAACGCGCGTACGAGCTCGGGATGATCAGCCAGATCGTCGACCCACCGGACAAGCTCCGCGACGTCGCGCAAGAGTTGGCCGAGAATATCGCCAAGAATTCGCCCGCCGCGATGCGGGCGACCAAGCGCGCGTTGTGGGGCGCACTCGAATACGGCTTGACGGATGCGTGCCGTGAGGGCGCCAAACACTTGACATCGATGTGGGGCCATCCCGACCAAAACGAGGGTCCCCAGGCATTCGCCGACAAACGCACTCCCAACTGGCAACCGCTGGAGCCTGACTCGTGAGTCTCGCCGAACTGCTCGCCGATCTGCCCGACACGGCGGTGCATACCCTGGCCGTCGATGTCTCGCGCGACGACCTCATCGCGAGCGCGGAACGCCTGGCCGCGTTGCTCGCCGAAGCCGGTCTGGCGACCGGACGAGTCGTCGCGGCGATGCTGCCCAATGACGCCACCATCGTGGCCGCGCTGTTCGGGACATGGCGGGCCGGTGGGGTCTACACGCCACTTAACCCGAGGGCCGCCGACGCAGAGTTGGCGTCCCAGCTCGCAACATTGCGGCCAGTCCTGGTGATCACGACACCCGAACTAGCCCACCGGTTCTCGAAATCCACCTTGCCTATCGTGGCCGGATCGAACTTGATGTGGTCGCTTTCGCCGTCGTCCGAACCGCCGCCCGATCCGCGACAGTACGACGCGGACGTGGCGCTGCTGCAGTTCACGTCGGGAACCACCGGCCCGCCCAAGCCGGTGCCACTGCGCCATGCAACGGTGCTCGATCTGATCGACCGGCTGCTGGCCAAGCTCCGCGGCGCAAAACCGGCGGTGGCCAATGCGAACCGGACGCCGATGCCGAATCTCGTTCCGCTCTCACTGTCGTTATGGGCGGGCATCTACCAGGTGCTGTTCGCCTTCCGCGCCGGCTCAGGTGTCGTGCTGATGGACAAGTTCTCGCCTACCGATTTCGCAGTACTGGTCAAGCGGCATCAGTTGCGGTCCACGGTCTTGCCCCCCGCGGCCTTGACGATGGTCCTGCACGACGAATCGGTCATGGATTTGTCGCCGCTGACGATCGTGCGATCGATCACCGCTCCGCTTTCTCCCGTGCAAGCCGGCCAGTTCCGGGACAAGTTCGGCGTGACCGTGCTCAACTCCTACGGCCAAACCGAGCTCGGTGGCGAAGTCGTCGGATGGTCGGCCGCCGACGCGCGGGAATGGGGCGAGACCAAGCTCGGCTCGGTGGGACGTCCGCTGCCCGGCATTGATGTCACGATCGCCGACGACGAGGTGATGGTCCGCACGCCGACAACGGCAGCTCGCAAGATCGACCCAGCGTTCCTCGACAGGCTCACCGATGATGGCTGGTTTCACACCGGCGACCTCGGGTGGTTCGACGACGACGGATTCCTGTGGCTGGACGGCCGGGTCTCGGACATGATCAACCGCGGTGGGCTGAAGGTCTTCCCGGGCACGGTGGAGGATGTACTCCTCGCCGCCGAGGGGGTGCGCGAAGCAGCTGTAGTCGGGATTTCCGATGAGCGCCTCGGCGAGGTGCCCTGGGCGTTTGTCGTCTGTGACCACCGTGAGCTGTCCGAAGACGACTTAATCGCCTGGTGCCGTGAGCGTCTCACGCCGTACCGCGTACCGGTGCGAGTGATATTCGTCGATCAGTTGCCGCGCAATGACGTCGGCAAGGTCGTCAAACGTGAACTCGCCGCCATGGCCGACGCATGACCGGATACCGCCGTTTGCTATATTGAGAATTAATATTCTCAGAAGCGTTGGAGGCGCACGTGGACGACACCAAAGCGTTCGAGGTCTGGGATGCTGACAACCACATGTACGAGACCATCGACGCGTACACACGGTATCTCCCGGAGAAGTACTCCGAAGCCCTCAAGTTCGTCGACATCAATGGGCGAAAGAAGCTGCAGATCCTGGGCACTATCACCGAGTGCATCCCTAACCCGACATATGAGGTGATCCCCACACCGGGTGCGTGGTCCGATTACTTCCGTGGCATAAACCCGGAAGGCAAGACGCTGCGCGAATTGGCGGAGCCGATCCGTTGCCCCGATGAGTTCCGGCGGCCTGACCTGCGCCTTGCATTGATGGACCGCCAAGGCGTCGACGGTGCGGTGATGTTCCCGACGACGGCGGGCATGCTCGAGGAGCGGACCAAATCCGACACCGAGCTCACCCACGCCGTCACGCATGCGTTCAATCGCTGGCTGCTCGACGACTGGACATTCAACTATCAGAACCGGATCTTTCCCGTGCCTGCTATCTCGCTCAACGATCCGGCGTTAGGCGTTCAGGAGCTCGAATGGTGTCTGGAGAACGGGGCCAAGACGGTCCTGATCCGGCCGGCGCCGGTACCGCGCGAGGACGGCACCTCGCGTTCGGCAGCGCTGCCCGAATTCGACGATTTCTGGCGGCTGGTCCAGTCGTCGGGTATTTCGGTGCAGATGCACAACTCGGATTCCGGCTATGAGCGCTACGTCGACGACTGGGAGGACGCAGCGGAGTTCAATGGATTCGCGCTGAGCAAGCTGCGGGGATTCATCTACGAGGAGAGCCGCAACATCTTCGACACGCTCGCAGCGTTCATCGCGCACGGGGTGTTCGAGCGTTTTCCCGGCGTGCGCATCGGTGTGGTCGAGAACGGCGGCTCATGGGCGCACCGTCTGCTGGACGTGTTCGACCGCGTGTACCGCAAAAGGCCGTATGACTTCAGTGAGCATCCGAGCGATGTGTTCCGCAGACACGTGTGGATCAATCCGTTCCACGAGGAGGACATGTCTGCGCTCGTCGAACTTCTCGGTGCGGATCGCGTGATGTTCGGTTCCGATTACCCACATCCCGAGGGACTGGCCGACCCGGTCGACTTCGTGCAGGGACTCGCCAACCTGCCCGCCGACACCACTGCCCGTGTGATGGGCGGCAACCTTAAAGAGCTCATCGGCCTCTAACCGCGTTCGGCAGAACAACACACCCCCGCCGACTTGAGGGTCAGCCGCCTACGCCGCCTTCCTTGAGGAAGTTGATGGTGTATTCCTGGCTCGTCAGGCCACGAGGATCGAGCCCGATGAGTGCCAGCAACTGTTCCCACTTATCAGGGTCGACGAACCAGTCCCAACGCGTGACCTGGCCGTTCCTCTCCACTAACCCAGCTCGGCGAATGTCGTCAAGTACTGCCACGCGATCGCCGGGGGTATTCCTCCGCACAGCGGATTGATGTTGAACACCTCGCCTGCGGCGAGGCGCTTTCGTGCTTCGTCGACTGACAGGATTACGTGCGTCGTTGATTCGTGCCGCAACTCATCGACAGTCTTGGCTGTGGTGATATTCGCCGAGACGGTGTTGTCCGGATTCCATTCCGAGTAGGCCATCGCGTCGTGCAGCAGATACTGGCCGATCTCGTCCCATGCCGCGTCAACATCATCGGCGACAAAGCAATTGGTAGCCGCGTCCTTCTCGGGTATCAGCATGAAACCCGGTTCGAAACCATTCTCCCGGCAAGCACTTTCGTAGGCCTCCTGCATTCCGGGAACACCCCCATTGGCCAGCAGGCCAAGACCGTTGCGGCCTGCGCGACGTGCGGCGGCGATGCTGGCACCGCCCCAACTCATCATCGGACCCTCCGGGGTTCGGGGCTGCGGGGTCACCCTCATCCGGCGGCCGCCATGGACGACCTCCTCACCCGCCAGCAGGCGCCGCAGCAGCCCCAGCTTCTCATCGGCCAGGCGGCCGCGATCCGAGAGCGACAAGCCGAAGTGCGCGTATTCCTCAGCGCGGTAACCGATCCCGAAGACGTAGGTCGCCCTCCCCGCGCTGATGTGGTCCAACACGGCGATGTCTTCTGCTAGGCGAGCGGGATCATAGAAGGGCAGCAGAATGACCAGGTTCAGCATCAGCTGTTTGGTACGCGCGGCGATCGCGGCACCCAGTAGCAGCGGCGACGGGAGATAACCGTCGTCGGCGCAATGGTGTTCACACAACACTGCCGCGACGCAACCCCGCGTCTCAGCCCACGCGGCCATGTCGCTCGCGGCCGCGTACAACTCGGTCGGCGGTGCACCGATCGACGGTGCGCGCATGTCGAAGCGCAGGGTGAACATCGCGATGCCTAGCCTCCCTTGCGTTCGTCGGTACCCATGACTTCGGTGGACATCTGCATGATCAGTCGGACAACCTCGTTGCGTGACATGGACTTGAAGAGCTCAAAGGCCATCCGGACGTCATCGCCGGTGGCGATCGTCGGTCCGTTACCGAGGTTGGCGAACGCCTCGTCGACCACGCTCGCGGCAGTGACCGCGCCCTCGGGAACCTCATCGACAGACGCCAGGCGCCCGCGCTCGAACTCCAACTTTCGCAACGCCGGTGTGTCTGTCATGCCAAGGACCAGGCCAAGCACATCCACACCTTTGTCGTGCAACTCAACCCACAAGCCCTCGGTGAAGACCATGTCGAAGGCCTTGGTCCCACCGTAAGCCACCATGTTTCGGCCACCGGCCAGCGCGGCCCCCGATGTGAAGTTCACGATGCCACCTCTCTTCCGCTCGACCATTTGGCCGGCGAAATGGTGACACAATCGCATCAACACCAAGCAGTTGCGTTGCAACAGGTCTTCCGCTACCGACACCGGATTGGCAAGAAAGGGTTGATAATTCGGATCGCCGCCGGCGCAGTACACCAGCATGCCGACCTCGAGGTCATCAGTCGCCTCGATGATTCGTTGTGAAGCGTCGAGGTCGGTGAGGTCGATGGCAAATGTCCGCGTCTCGGCACCGGTGTGCTCGCGGATTCCCTTGGCCACCCCGTCGAGCACGTGTTGTCGACGGGCCACTAGCGCGACGTTCACACCTTCGTCAGCAAGACGCTCAGCGAACAGCGCCCCTACTCCGTCGGACGCACCGACCACCAGGGCCCACGGCCCATACTTCTCAGCGATGTCTGTCATGGTGCCGGCACCGCGACGAGGCGAACCGAGGTGTAGGAGCGACGTACAATTCGCCAGCCGTCCGTCGTTCGCACCGCGTGGTCGTCGTAGTAACCGACGGGATTCGCGCCCGATCCGTCCTCGAGCAGGATCAGCGCATCGACGTAGGTACGCATCGTGGCTTTGTCACCGTCGATATCTACAGCCTGATTGGACATGCGATGCATCGTGTGGGCCGCCACGACGTGGGCCGCCTTCATGAACTCGGCGACCTCGGCGCCGCCGGTCCACTGGCCAACCTCGCCGTAGTCCAACTGCGCGTCGTCGGTGAAGACCCTTGTCAGCAGCGAGTACTCCTCCGTGTCGATCGCGGTCGCGTAGCGAATCGTCAGCTCGACGAGGTCGTCTCGGTCACTCATTCAATGTCTCCGTTCGGGTGCACCACAATGCGGGGGGGTCCATCCGATCTGCGAGCCTCGTCGAGCGCATCAGGCACCTCATCGAGACCGATGATCCTGCCGACGCTCGGCATCGGGTCGAGGCGTCCTTCCACCACCGCGTCGAGCACGCCGTACCAGTCCTCCGGCAGCGGGCCGCCGCCGAACCGTAGGGTCAATCCTTGGCGGGTCGCCTCGGTGATGTCCAGCGTGTCCCCCGTGTACCAGCCACCAGCGCAGTAGATGCGGGTGTAGAAATCCGCCTCTTTGACGATCGAGTTGATGAGGCCCGGCGCTCCGACACATTCAAACACCACCGCCGTTCCGGACAATTTGTGTTCTAGGCGCGTTTTGCGGAAGACATCGAACACAGATCCTTCGGCGGGATCATGCAATACGTGTGCGCCGAAGCCCGAGCGCGCGAGTTCGCGGCGCTCCGCCTTGAAGTCGGACACGATGATCGGCTCGATACCGCGGGCAGACAACGCCGCCACAGCGGACAAGCCGATAGCACCCGCCCCAACGACGATCGGTATCTCACCGGGTTGGAGTTCGGCGACGCGGACGTAATACTCGCCGACCGCGAAGGCGTCGACCACGGCGATCGCATCGCTGGACACCGAACCCTCGACCACCTTCGCGGTCGCCTCGGGCACGACAAGTAGTTCGCCGAAGCTGCCTTGGGCTTCGGGATGCTGACCGATGATGCGCAGCCCGCCGGCGCCCCCATCGACCAGCCGAATCGGCATCGACGTCACCCGTGCGCCAATAGGGAACGCATCGTTGCATCCCGGGCCGTGACCGATCACCTCGCCCACGAACTCATGACCCATGACGATGTCTTTGTCGGCGTCGTAGAGCGAGCGACCCGTCGGATCGTCGATCGCGAGTTCCGGGTGGTCCATGTAATGGACATCCGACGCGCAGATCGCGGTACTGAGTGTCTTCAGCAGCAGTTCGCCTTGACCCGGCACAGGGTCGGCCGTCTCCCGCACCGTCAGTTCGCCGCCCCTCAACACCACTGCGCGCAAGGTTACTCATTTCTCTAATATTCGAGATATAGTTCTCGAAATCCTGAATTGACGGTAGAAGGCGTACTACTAGGAGTCAAGGTTGCGCGGAGCGGGCTCGGCACCGACTGAACGCGTTCTCGACGTCGTCGAGTTGCTCAGCCTGCCCGACAACCGGCAGATGCGGTTCTCCGACGTCGTTCGCGAACTCGAGCTCTCACAAGCGACCGCACACGCGATCCTCAAAACGCTCACCGACCGCGGATGGGTGAACCGCGATCCCGTCACGAAGACGTTCAGCCTCGGTCCGGCGCTCTCGGTCATCGCGGCCCGTCTCGACATTGCCCGTCCTTTGGCTCACCGCGCACGCGATGCGGCCCGACGCCTCGCGACCGTCGTCGATGTGCCTGCCTCGGTCATCGAGCGCGCCGGCGACGATCTCGTCATCACGGCGTTCGAACAGCCGAAGGGCCGCGTGATCTCGGCGTGGCGGAACGAACGCATTCCCTACACAGCACCGTTCGGCGTTGCCTTCGCGGCCTGGGATACCCCGAACGCACAGCGGGCCTGGATACAACGGGCGGCAGCCGACGGCTCGGCACTCACCCGTCAGCTGTCCGACGTGCTTGCCCAAACACGCAAGCGGGGCTACGACGTCGACTGGATGACCCCGGCGCTCGCACAGGCAGCGCAGGCCATTGGTTTGCTGTCCGACCATGCGCTGCCGGTCAGCATGCGGTCGATCATCGAACAGTTGCGCCTCGAATTCGCTTCGGCCGCATTGGCGGCGGACAGAGGCACCCGCGCCCCGCGTCCCGTCGCGACGATCTCGGCCCCGGTGCTCGACAGTGCCGGCCATATCCAACTGGTCTTGGCCATCCATCCCGTACGGCCGATGACCATGTCCGAGATCCGCTCTGCTGCGCAACCCCTGCTAAAAGAGGTGCAGCAACTCGCCATCACCCAGTGAACCGCGCGCGAAGTTCGTTTTTCAGCACCTTGCCAGTGAGATTGCGTGGCAGCGCTTGCACCACTTCGAGTCGCTCCGGGTATTTATGCCGGCTCAAGCCTTGCGCCTCGCAGTGTCCCGCCAACGCGTCGAGTGTGACATCACATCCGGCCTGAGCCACCACGACAGCGCAAACCCGTTCACCCGTGCGAAGATCCGGCACACCGATGACCGCGACGTCCGCGACCGCGGGATGCGTGGCCAATACGTCCTCGATTTCCAGCGCCGAGATGTTCTCGGCGTTGCGAATGATCGCGTCCTTGATCCGACCGGTGATGACGACGTTTCCTTCGGCATCGATACGACCGCGGTCACCGCTGCGAAACCAGCCGTCGGCGTCGAATGCATCGGCGTTCAGCGTCTCGTCAACGTAGCCCAGGAAGCACTGAGGGCCCTTGAGCCGGAGCTCGCCATCCTCGCCAGCACGCACCTCGCGTTCGGACTCATCGACCACCCGGACCAACACCCCGGGCACAGGGCGGCCCACGGTGTGGTCGAGCACGTCGGGCTCCCCGTCCGGCGGTGGTGAGGTCACGACTGGAAACTCGGTCAGACCCCACGCATTGGCCACTCCAGCGACCGAAAACGTCTCGCGCACTTGGCGCCCAAGCTCCGCGGTGATCGGCGCTCCACCTCCGACGCAGCCACGTAGATCGGGGAAAAGCGGATCCGTGCCGTGCGCACGCTGTGCTGCCATGTAAGCGACGAAGAAGGGGGTTGCCGACCCAAGCATCGTGGGGCGGTGCGCTGCAACCGCCTTCGGGGTCAGAACGGGATCGAAGGTGTCGAACAACACCAACCGCATGCCGGTGAGCAGGCTTGCCGCGAGCATCGCCGCACCGCCTATGTGAGATACCGGGAACGTGACCGGATTGATATCCGTGTTCGATGCGCCGAACATCCCCACTACTCCGGCCGACCCGCCGATAACCGAGCGATCGCTGTGCCGCACGCCCTTTGGTGCCGCGGTGGTACCCGAGGAGTAGTAAACCCAACGTGGGTCTTCTCCGGACGTTGGTGGCGCAGGGAGGGCGGCCGGATCGCCGAGTGGTAGGCGAAGCCGCTCAGTGATCGGTGCGTCGTGATCGATGACCAGCACTGACATCGGCCGCCGCTCCGCCAGCTTCAGCGCAAGTGTGGTGTGGTCGAAGCCCCGCCACCGCCCTGGGACGATAAGCAGCTCCGTCGCGAGTTGATCGGTAACGAAACGGAGTTCGCTCTCCCGCCAAATAGGCAGGATGGGATTCTGCACAGCGCCGAGTCGAGTCAGCGCCGCCATGACGACCATCGTCTCCAAAGTGCTGGGCAGCTGCCAGGAGACAGGAGAACCTTCGCTAACCCCGTGTTCGGCCAATGCCGCTGCGGTGCTCTCCGCCGAATCGCGCAGCTGCGAATTCGTCAGGCTGCGCCCGATGTCGTCGACGAGGACGATGCGGTCGGGGTGTGTCTCGGCGGCCGCTTCAACCAGGCTCCAGTAGGTTTCGGACATCACCGGCTCGGCAGCAAAAGCCGACGTTTGGCGAGGATGTTACGCATCATCTCGGAGCTTCCGCCGGAGATCGTATAGGCACGTGACCACAGCCAGCATTCTCGCAAACGTTGCTTAGCCTGTGCGACACTCGGATCGGCAGCCACGGTGCATACCGTCGCCGCCAGTTCGGCACCGTATGCCGAAACCCGGTGGTAAGTCTCGGCGAAACTCAGCTTGGCAATTGACCCGTCACCCGGTTGCTCGGCACCGGCAATAAGGCGCTCCACATGGTCGTCGATGAAGGACTTCGCCACTTCGACTTCAACGGCCAACTCGGCGACTGTCTGGCGGATGTCATCGTGTTCGAGGACCGGGGTGCCGTCGAGGTTCGCGTTGCGCGTCACCATCACCAGATCGTCGATCAGCAGCTCGAGCAGGATGACGTTGCCGCCGATTCCGAAGCGTTCGAAGTCCAAGCCCGCCATGATGATTGACCAGCCTTGGCCGGCTTCGCCGATCAGGCTGTTGGTCGGCACGGTCACACCGTCGAGAAAAACTTCGTTCACCTCGATCGCCTCGTTGATCGTGCGGATCGGACGAACCTCGACGCCGGGCGTTGACATTGGCACCGCGAACACCGAAAGGCCTTGGTGCCGCGATGAAGTCGGGTCGGTGCGGATGAGCGCCAACCCCATATCGGACCAGTGCCCGTCGGTGATCCAGGTCTTCTGTCCGTCGATCACCCACGTTCCGTCCGGCCGCTCGACAGCCCTGCTGCGGACAGCGGCGATATCGCTGCCGGCGTCAGGCTCGCTGAGCAATTGACACCAGATATGCTCGCTGCGGCGAATCGGTGGCAGCCATGCGGCTTTCTGGTCGACCGACCCGAAATGCAGCAGCACGTGGGCCGCAAGGTTCACCTGGTCGACGGGCCGGGGAGCACGGGCACGCAGGATTTCCTCGCTGAGGATGCGGTCGTGCAGCGGGTGGTGATCGGCGCGTCCGCCGTGCTCGACGGGCCAGTCGGCGCCGACGAAGCCGGCGTCGAACAACGTGGCGAACCATTTGCGCAATTGCGTTTCCTGTTCGGCGTTTTCCGGCGCCCGGCGTCCTTCCCGCGCGGCGAATGGAGGTGCGTGTTCGGCGATATGCGCGCGTACCCGATGCCTGAACTCGGTCAGCTGCGCGTCGCTTGGTCGGGCGACTGCGGCGCTCACCAGCCCGACCTTTCCGCAAAGAGCGCACGGCTGGCGCGAGCCGTGCCGAGCAGATAGCCGTTGGTGAAGACCCGGCGCAGCTCGTGATGCAAGGGGCACTCCCAGGTGAATCCGATGCCCCCCGATAATTGCATGCACTCGTCGACCGCAGCCGCGGCTTTCGCGGCGACAAACGCGTGCGCCGCTGCAGACAAGGCGATCACGTCGTCCGAGATATCACCGGCCGCCAGGGCGCGCGCAGCCTTCATGATGACGGCGCGTGCCTTCGCCTCGAAGACCAGCAGATCCACCAGCCGGTGTTGCACCGCTTGGAAACTCGCAATCGGCACACCGAATGCGATGCGCTCCTTCAAGTAGGCAACCAGCCGCTCGAATGTTCTCGACAGCGCTCCCAGCGAATCCGCGCTTAGCAGGACCCTGGCCACCGCGAGCAGCTGCGCCGCTCGTTGCGGACCGCCGATCAAAACACCCTGTGTTCCAGCGACATTGATACGCCATGCGGGCCGGTCGACATCCAGCAGCTCGCCATCCTGATTTCCCGGCATCGTTTCGGGTACTTCGAACAGATGGATTCCGTTGTGCCCCAGCGCGACCAAGATGTCGATCGCATCGCCGCACGCCACCCGAACGGTATCGCCGGACACCGCGCAGCCCGCCGCCGCTGTTCCATCGAGCATCGCGGGCAACCATCTATCACGGACCTCGCCCGATGCCGAAGTCAACGCGGCAGCAGATAGCACACAGCCGAACCAGGTCGACGAGTTTCGCGCGCGCCCGAGTTCCTCGGCGATGACAGTCGCCTCCACAGGACGCCACCCGCTGCCGCCGAGTTTCTCCTCGACGAGCAGCCCCGTCCAATCCATGGCCGCGAGTTCTTTGACCGAGTCATGCGCGCCGCGCCCGGTCAGGAAATCGCGAGCCGCTGCCCGCAGCAGATCGAGGTCGACGTCGTCGTCTGCCATAGAGCGTCTAGCTCCGGCTGAGCAACTGGACAGCGTTTTCGCGCATGATCCGTTTCTTGGTGGCATCGTCGAGCGGGTCGAGCAACTTGACGAAGTCAGCGGGCTCGGCCAGCCCTTCGGCATGCGGGTAGTCCGAACCCATCACGAGGCAGTCGTCGTAGCCCAGGCTGTTGACGATCGCGGGCGTATCGTCCTCGGGATACGGCACCACTCGAACGTGCTGCCGAAAGATGGCAGACGGCTTCTCCGTCAGCTTCCCGCCGATCCACGGACCATTTCGGCCCATGCCACGGCTCTTGTCCATGTGTTTGGTGAAGAACGGCACCCACTCCGCACCGTGTTCAGCGACAAGCACATTCAATCCGGGAAAGCGCCCGAATAAGTTGTCGAAGATCAGCGCCGAGAGGGTCTCCTCGATCGGGCGCTGGCCGTAGACGTTCATCCATTGCCAGGCCGACATATGCCACGACGCGGGGTCTGCGCTGTGCCCCCACGCGGGCGAGATCGCATCGAAGTACCAGAAAGGCATGATGTGGAACACCACGACGCAGCCAGCTTCCTGAAGCCTGGCGTAAATCGGGTCAAAGTAGGGGTCGCCTGGAGATCTACCGTATGCCGGCCCGGTCGGCAGCAGGACAAACTTTGCACCCTGCGCGATCAATGCGTCGGTTTCGGCGACGGCCGAGTCGAGGTCGCGAAGAGAAAGCAGCCCGGTCGCGTATATGCGGCCCTGGTAGTTGAAGCCCCATTCCTCGTCGAACCATCGGTTGAACGACCGAAGATTCGCGTACAGCGCCGGGGTGTCATCGACGTAGTGCTCGGCAGACAGGGCCATTCCGCTCGGATAGATCACCATCCGCTCGACGTTCTGCTTCTCCATCACCGCGAGCCGTGCTGACCGCTCGATGTACTCGGGCTGCATGGGCTGCGGCTCGTAGGACTCCTCGGGATTGCCGGATCCCATCTGCCTGAGCATCTCTTTCAGCGATCCAGGGCGGTATGCGACGTCCAGACCGAGGCCCCCTTCACTGTTGAAGGTTGCGACACGACGGCCGGCGAGAATCACCTCGACCCCGTCCGCTCCGCGCACCGTGGTGATTGCCCGATCCTGGAACTCCTTGGGCAGGTGGCGCGTAAATGCATCACGCGTCTCGTAGCAGTGCGTGTCGCAATCGAAGACCCCGTAGTCGAGTTTCGTCGTCACTGCGTGGCTCCTTCGTGCGAGAATGAAGATTCTCCTATTTCAGAAAACATACTATCCTTTCCCGGCAATGCCTATCCCGGGTCGAGCCGGGCAGACCCACACCAAAGGAACCCGCGATGAGTGAAGCCGACGAACTCCGGCAGGCGGTGCGGGAGTTCTTGGCGGTCACTTCGCCGTCCGACCGGGTACGCGACCTCATGTCCACCACGGCGGGATATGACGAATCGGTGTGGCATCAGATGGCCCGCGAACTGGGGCTGAACGGCATCGCCGTTCCCGAAAAGTTCGGTGGGGCCGGTGCCACCATGTCCGAGCTCGCGGTGGTGTTCGAGGAGATGGGCGCAGCCTTGCTGTGTGCGCCGTTCTTCTCCACCGTCGGACTCGCGACGCAAGCGATCCTCTGCAGCAGCGACACCGCTGCGATGGCCGACTACCTGCCGAATTTCGTCGACGGATCCACCACCGCGACGGTGATCCTCAACGGCAGCCTCGATGCGTGGGATCCGCAAGCGGTCACACTGACCGCGCGCGCCCACGGCACCGGTCATCGCCTTCATGGCGATGCCGATCTCGTTCTCGACGGCCATACCGCCGACGTTGTTCTGGCCGCGGCGAATACGAGCGCGGGCATATCACTGTTCGCCGTCTCAGGGGACGCCGACGGGCTTGCTCGTGAACCGCTCACGACGCTGGACCGCACGCGAAAAGTCGCGCGTCTGCAGTTTCAGGACGTCCCCGCCCGGTTGATCGGACCTGATGGGGATGCTGCCGCGTGCCTGGCCCGCACGTGCGACCTCGCGATCGCCGCGCTGGCCGCCGAGCAGGTCGGCGCCGCCCAACGCTGCCTCGACATGGCCGTAGGTTACGCCAAGGAGCGAGTTCAGTTCGGGCGCGCCATCGGCAGCTTCCAGGCCGTCAAGCACCGGTGCGCGGACATGCTTGTGCTTGTCGAGGGCGCCCGCTCTGCCGCAGTACACGCTGCGGAGTCCGCTGACCGCGGCGACCTGCCGATTGCTGCGTCAGTGGCAAAGATGGCTTGCTCGGAAGCCTTTCTGCACGTCGCGTTGGACAACATGCGAATCCACGGCGGCATTGGGTTTACCTGGGAACACGACGCCCACCTCTACGTTCGGCGCGCCAAGGCCACCGAGCTGATCTTCGGCAGCCCCGATCACCATGCACAACGGTTGGCCACCCTGGCCACACCATGAAAGGACCCCAACATGACCATCTCGTACTCCCTGGAATTGCCAACCCAGCGGGTGGATGCCGTGAAAGAATTCGTCACCGCCGAAGCAATCTCCGAGATCGCGCACGTCGGCGAGGCGAGCGGCTTCAGCGCCGTGCACGTCACCGACCACCCCGCCCCCGACGCGAAATGGCTCGACCACGGCGGGCACCACGCCCTGGACCCGTTCGTCGCGCTGTCCTTTGCGGCAGCCGCCACGACGGACATCAAGCTGCTCACCAATGTCTACATCGCCGCCTACCGCAACCCATTCCTGGGCGCGAAGTCGATCCAAAGTTTGGACGTCCTGTCCGGTGGCCGGCTGATACTCGGCACCGCAGCGGGCTACCTGAAGCCCGAATTCAAGGCGCTAGGAATAGATTTCGACAACCGCGGAGCGCTGCTGGACGAAGCGCTAAACGTACTGGCACAGGTGCTCACCGGTGCGGATGTCGCCTATGAGGGCACCTCGTTCGCCGCCCGCGGTGTGCGACTGTACCCGGTGCCGGCGACGCCGCCACCGATCTGGGTCGGCGGCAACAGCAAGCCCGCCGTCCGCCGTGCGGTTGCCCGCGCACAGGGATGGGCACCGTTCAACACGTTCGGCTACGCGACCGCGTCACGGACCGCGGAGATCTCCACGCTTGAGGAGTTAGCGTCGGCCATCGCGTGGGCCAAGAAATACGCGGCCGAGATCGGCCGTACCGAACCACTGGACATCTGTTTCTCGGCAGGCAACCTGCTCGAGGACACCAAGTCGACCGACGAACGGCACGCCACGATCGCACAGCTGGAAGCGATGGGCGTGACCTGGCTGACGATCGCACCTCAGGGGGCCACCCGGGCCGAATACGTCGACCACGCACACGATTTCGCCACCCAGTTCATCGCATAAGGCTGTCCGCTGCAAAGGCATCCACGGTGATGCGCCGGTGCGCGAATAACCACCGCCCGTTCAGCGGCACCAGGACGTCGCGATAGCGTCCCCAGTGGTCGAGGCCGATGTCGGTGTGGACGGCGAAATAGCTACTGACCTCGACCCGGTCCCTGGCGACAGACCCGAACCGGATGCTCGAAACGTGATGGCGCACATGCGTTGGCACTCGTCTATCCGGGTCGGGGTCTCTGGACACGGCTGCGTCGAGCCCCGTCTCGATCGCCTCAGGGCCGACGAGCGGTTGCGCTCCGCCGGTGAACTCGAGGACGCCGTCAGATGCGAAGCAGGCGGCGAGACCGCGCAGATCGAACCGGTCGGTGGCGGCCGTGTAGTCCGCGAGCGTCTGGCGTACCGATTCACGAATGTGGAGCTCCCACACCTCCATCTGCTCTCCCTTGAGAATTCTGACTGGAAATTGCGTTCGCGCACACGATAACGTCTATTCTCATGCCGCAACCGAGCCTGCTTGATCTGTTGACCCCAGCCACCACCGCCCTGGTCACCCAGGAATGCCAGGGAGGCGTGATCGGTCCCCAGGCCGGTCTGCCCATGTTGGCTGAGGAAGCTCGCCGGGAAGCGATCCCCAACATCGGCACGCTTCTGCACTCGGCTCGAGCGGCCCGCGTTTCGGTCGTGCACTGCCTCATGCAAAAGCGCCCAGACGGCCGCGGGTCCAATACCAACGCCAGGCTGTTCATGGCGGGAAAATCGTTCTCTGCCGAATTGACTCCGGGCAGCCCCGGCGGTTCGGTGCTGCCTGAGTTCGGCCCGGATCCAAGCGATCTGGTCCTCACCCGCACGCACGGTGTCGGACCGATGACCGGTACCGACCTCGACTCTGTGCTGCGCAACCTCGGTGTCCAGACCATTGTGGGCGTGGGAGTTTCGGTCAATATCGCGATTCAGAACTTTGTGATGGACGCGGTCAATCGCAGCTATCAGTTCGTGCTTCCGCGCGATGCCGTATGTGGTTACCCACGCGAATACGCGGAATCGATCATCGACAACACGTTGGCCCTGCTGAGCACGGTGACCACCACCGAAGCAGTCGTGAAAGCCTGGCACGAGCTCGCAGGAGGTGACAACCCCGCATAGGCGTTGCGGATGGATTAGTGATAACGTCATTTCCATATACCGTAAATGGTCATATTCGCCGCTCTGGAGGGATCAGTCACATGTCTACCCGGTCCTTGCCCTATCCGGTCTTCGACATCGACAACCACATGTACGAGACGACGGACGCGCTCACCAAGTACCTGCCCAAGGAACACCGGGGCAAGGTCGGCTACGTCGAGGTCAACGGGCGCCCCAAGCTCGTCGTCAAGGACCACATCAGCCACATGATTCCCAACCCGACATTCGAGCGCGTCGCCAGACCGGGTAGCGCCGAGGACTACTTCTTGGGCAACAATCCAGAGGGACTCAATTTCCGCGAGTTCATCGGCGAAGCAATGGATGTCATTCCCGCCTATCAGTATCCCGGCCCCAGGCTGGAGCTGATGGATGAGCTCGGCATCGACCAATGCGTCATGTACCCCACCCTCGCCAGCCTCATCGAGGAACGCACCACCGATGACGTGATCTTGACCCACGCGATCATCCACGCCCTCAACGAGTGGATGCACGAACACTGGACGTTCAACTACCACGACCGCATTTTCGCGACACCCGTCGTCTGCCTGCCGCTGGTCGACGAGGCAATCAAGGAGCTGCACTGGTGCCTCGAACGGGGAATGAAAACGTTCTTGGTTCGCCCCGCTCCGGTGCCTAGTCGCTTCGGCGGCTCGCGGTCCATGGGCCTGCCCGAATTCGACCCGTTCTGGGAAGAAGTCGTCAAGGCCGGCATTCCAGTGACCATGCACGCGTCGGACAGCGGATACCAGAAGCACCTCATGGAATGGGAGGGCGGCGACGAGTACCTCTCGTTCAAACCGAGCGCGCTGCGCGAGGTGGTCATGGGGCACCGGGCCATCGAGGACACCCTGGCCGCGATGATCTGCCACGGTGCGCTGTCGCGCTTCCCCGACCTGAAAATCTTTTGCGTCGAGAACGGCAGCGGTTGGGTGCGCAATCTTCTCGAACAGCTCAATACCGCGTACAACGTCATGCCCAAGGAATTCGACGAGCATCCCGTCGAGGTGTTCAAACGCAACATCTACATCCACCCGTTCCTCGAGGACGACGTCAAAGGAATTGTTGACAACATGGGTGAGGATCACGTGATGTTCGGCTCCGACTTTCCGCACCCCGAAGGCATCGGTGACCCGTTAAGCTTCGTTGACCGCCTCGACGGCATCTCCGAGGAGGCCAAGGCGAAGATCATGGGCGGCAACGCCATTGAACAGTTAGGGCTCACGGTCTCGGCATGACGCAGCCTTCCCCCAAGGTCTACGAGGGAATCTCGGGGTTCGAAGCGCACGTCGGCGAACACCTGGGCTACAGCGGGTGGCACGAGGTCACACAGAAGGAAATCGACCTGTTCGCCGAGGCGACCGGTGACCACCAGTGGATTCACGTCGACGCGGAGCGGGCGGCCAAAGGCCCGTACGGTAAGACGATCGCGCACGGATATCTCACGCTGTCGCTGGTTCCCATTCTCGTGCAACAGATTTACCGGGTGACAGGACTGTCGATGCAAGTCAACTACGGTTCTGACAAGCTTCGCTTCCCCGCCCCGGTGCCGGTCGACTCGCGCATCCGCGCAGGCGCCGAACTCATCAAACTGGAACGCAACGACACGGGCGGCCGAGCCACCGTGCGAGTCACCGTCGAGGTTGAGGGATCCAACCGGCCGGCATGCGTTGTCGACACCATCGCGGCCATGGTCGATGCCTGAACCTACGCGTTCAGCAGCCGTTCGCCGATAACCTGATCGTCACGCAGCTTCGTCAGCTCGTCGGCCGATAGCCCGAGGGTGCCTAGCACCTCGTCATTGTGTTGACCGAGCGTCGGAGATGGCGCGCGGTGATGCCGCAGGGGTCCCGGCGTGATCCGAAAGGGCCAGCCCGGGAACCGATGTCGACCAGAGAGCGGATGCTCGAGCTCCTCGTAGAAGCCGCGCGCGTGGAGCTGGTCGACGTCGTACATCCGATCCGCGGTAAGGATCCGCTCCGCGGGTACTCCCCCCTGTCGCAGATGATCGGCGGCTTCGTCGGATGGTCGGACCGCAATCCACGAGGCGACCACCTCATCGAAAGCGTCGTGGTTGCGCAGACGTCCCTCCGGTGAGGCGAACCGCGGGTCGTCCCGCAGCTCAGGGCGCCCGAGCACGTCGACGACGGCGGCCCAATCAGAATCATCCCGGACCGAGACGGCCACCCACTCATCATCCCCACTGGCCGGGTAGACACCTTGTGCGTAGCGCCGGTCTCGATTGCCCTCTCGTTCGCGCAACTGGCGGGTCAGCGAGTATCCGATGACGGGTTCGGCCGTGACCGCCGCACCGACCTCGATCTGCGCGACCTCGATCAGTTGGCCTTCACCGGTTGTCCGCTTGTGCTCCAGCGCGGCCAGCAGTGCGACAGTGGCGTGTACACCCACGATCGGATCAGCAGGCCCTTGCAGGTTGCATGGTGGACCGTCGGGATAACCGGTGGCCGCCGACATCCCTGACAACTGCTCAAAGTTCAGTGCCCACCCGACGTAATCGCGCCACGGACCTTCGAGCCCGAGGCCGGGCATGCGGACCATGATGACGTCCGGATTCACCTTGACCAGCGATGCATAATCCAGACCGAACTGCTCCACCACCCGCGGCGAGAAGTTCTCGACCACCACGTCGGCCTCGGCGGCCAGCTTCAGGGCCAACTCGCGGCCCTCTTGGGTGCCGAGATTCAAGGTGACGTCGCGCTTGTTGAGGTTGGTGCCCTGCCACATCGGTCCTATCTCGTACCAGTCATCGCTGCTGCGCAGCAGCGAGCCCGAATACCGATGGGCGTCCGGACGTTGAATCGACTCGACCTTGACGATATCGGCGCCGAACGCACCGAGATAGCAGGTGAGGTATGCGCCAGACCAAAATGTGCTCAGATCGAAGACTTTGAGATCTGCGAATGGCATTGTCACATCGGCAACTTCGGATGCGGTCCGCGTCGTCCGGCGATCGTGCGATGAAGCTGCCGCTCTGTCGCCGAGCCGCGGCGCTGGTTTCGGCGGCCCAACCGGCGTGCGGGCCAACCGGAACGGCCCGCCCGGTCGCAGGAAGCGATGGCCGCCTGCTTCGCTTTCGATGAAGAATCCCCGCTCGTGGTACTGGGGACAGTCGAGAATGGATGCTCCGTCATTGACCGGCGCCGCGGGGATGCGCATTGCCTGGCTCAACTCGACCAGATCGGCCACGGTCATCGAATCGAGCCAAGGCTGCGCCTTCGCGAAGAACTCCTCGCGTTCGGGACCGCCCAGCATGATGGCTATCTGGTGATCTCCGAATTCCGGCAGTCCCACCATCGCGCAGATGTCAAGCCAGTGCTGCCCGGTCAAGCAGTTGATCCCGATCCAGCCGTCGGCGGCGCGCACTATGCCGAGCATCGGACCCGCCTTTGAATTCGGCGGAAGACCAAGGCTTTTCAAGCGTTCAGCCATCAGCATCGGATACGCCAAGGTCGACAAGAGCGACTCGAACGCCGAGACGTCAACCTCGATCACCCGGTCAAGACCGGCATCCGCGACCCGCAGGGCCGTCAGGGCCCCGAGCGCGGCGTAGCTGCCCGCGATGTACTCGGGGATACGGACGCCGGCCTGCACCGGCGTCCGGCCGAGTTCGCGAGCGCTGACCCACCCTGCGGCGGCCTGCAGAGTCAGTGACGTCGACTGGCGGTCCCTGCGCGGGCCCTCCTGGCCATAGTCGGAGATCCGGACGACGACGAGATTCGGGTTGAGGCGTTGCAGCGCGTCGAGATCGAGCCCCCAACCCAACCTGTGGGCTGAACCGGCTGGCAGATCCTCGACCAACACGTCTGCTTGAGCGATGAAGTCAGCGAGCCCGGCCGGATGTGCTTCCAGATCGATTGTCACTCCGTGCTTTCCGGCGTTCAAGTACTCAAACAGCCCGCTCGACGGGCCCCAACTTCGTAGCGGATCCCCTGCCGGGGGCTCAACCTTGTACACGTCGGCGCCCAGATCGACGAGCAGTTTCGCGCAATACGGCGCCGCAATCTCCGTTCCGACTTCGACGACACGCAATCCGGCGAGCGCTCCCGTCACGCGGGCACTCCGATCGCCTTCGGTTCCATGTAGGCCCGGAGCCCCATCACGCCGCCCTCGCGCCCGATTCCGCTCTGCTTGAACCCGCCGAACGGCGCGTCGCCCGGTATCGTGCCATTGATCGAGACCTGACCGGTCCTGATCCGACGCGCAAGTCCGACCGCCCGCTCGACGTCGCTACCCCAGATCGCGCCACCGAGCCCGTAGGCCGAATCGTTCGCGATGCGCACCGCCTCGTCATCGTTGCGGTAACGCAGCACCGTCAACACCGGCCCGAACACCTCCTCCTGCGCGATAAACGATTCGGCGGAGGCATCGGTCAAAACCGTTGGCTCGAAATAGAAACCGCGGTCGAGACCGGTCGGCCGCCCACCGCCGGCGACAATCTTCGCGCCGTCGCTTTCGGCCCGGCGGACGAAACCCTCGACCCGCTCCAGATGTTGGCGACTGATCAACGGCCCCATGCCGGTCGCCTCGTTGGTCGGGTCGCCCACCGTGACGTGGCGAGCCAGCTCGGCGACTCGATCGACGACATCGTCGTGCAGCTTGTCCGGAACCACCAGACGACTGTTGAGGATGCACGCCTGACCCGCATGCATCGTGCACCCTTCGAACAGCAGGCGCTCGAACAATGCGTCGGTCAGGTCGACATCATCAAGCAGGATGCTCGCCGATTTCCCACCGCACTCGAGCAGGATCCGTTTCATTGAGGTTGCTGCGCCGGCCATCACCTCGCGACCGACGGCCGAACTTCCGGTGAAGGTCACCATGTCGACCCGGGGATCGATGGTCAAGATCTTGCTGGCCTCGACACTGCTCGGGGTGACGACGTTGACCACGCCTGGTGGAACGTCGGTCTCCTCGTCGATCAGCCGTGCCAGCGCGAGACCGGCCAGCGGTGTCAACGGCGAGGGCTTGAGGACGAGCGTGTTGCCCGCGGCCAGCGCCGCACCCAGCTTCATCACGTTCAGCGTGTGCGGAAAATTCCACGGTGTCATCGCTGCGACCACACCGAGTGGCTCATAGCGCAGCAAGGTGGTGCCCGCCGCGCCCCACGCATCCATCGGCGCCTCAGCGGGCTCGAGCGCGAGTTCCGTGGCATGGCCGACCATGAACGCGGGCCCCTCCACATGGATCAGCCGCTCGTTTGCTGTGCATCCCCATTCGGCCTGCGCCAGCGCGTAGATTTCCTCGCTGCGGGCGAGCAGCGCGTCGCTGAGCTGTTGAAGACAGCGCGACCTTTCGGCCGGATCGGCCAGGGGCCACGGCCCGGAATCGAAGGCGGCACGCGCCGCACCGATGGCCTGCTCGACCTGCGCGACACCGGCGTCCGGCGCCGAGGCGATCACCTGTTCGGTCGCCGGGTCGACGACGTCATATCGCCCGGTGTCCGGTTCGACCCATTCGCCGTCGATGTAGACGCCATAGCTGTCGACCAGGCTCGACTCGGCCATTACATCACTGGACCTTCCGGGTTGGTCGCCGAAGTGTTCGGTGTCGCCCGACGCCGACGCAAAGAAGCCGGACAATTCATTAAGTTATGTACACCTGCAAAGCCTGCGGCGTCAATGCTATTGGTATTTAACTGGGAAAAGAATGATTGACACGGTCGATGCTGGTGCTGTAGACACAGCATCACTGGACAGATAGAGATTTGGTGTCCGATCAGCCCTGTCTCGAGGAAGGCCCGCAGTGTCCGCTAACTCCACCTCCAGACCAACGTCCGTGCTGCCGCTGCACTCGCCGGACTACTACGCCGGCGATCCGTATCCGGGTTATCGAGAACTCCGCAACAGCACGCCGGTCGTCTGGAACGACGTGACGAGTTTCTGGGCGCTGACGAAGTACGAGGACATCCGCCACGTCTCCGGCCATCCGCAGACATTCTCGTCGACGAAGGGCATCACGATCCCGGACCCGTCCATGCCCAGCCCGGTGCAGGAGGGGAACCTGATCTTCACCGACCCGCCGCGGCACCGGCAGCTGCGCAAGCTGATCAACTCGGGCTTCACCCGACGGCAGGTCACGTTGCTGGAACCCAAGGTGCGCGAGATCGTCAAAGGCATTCTTGACGGCGTCGACCCATCGCGGGAGTACGAGTTCGCCGAGGAGATTGCCGCGCCGCTGCCGACCCGGATGATCGCGGAGATGCTCGGCGCGCCGCCCGAGGACTGGGAGCAGTTCCGCACCTGGTCGGACGCGGCCGTGGGCACCGCCGACCCCGACATCGAGCTGGACAACATGGTGGCACTCGGCGAACTGTACGAGTACTTCACCAAACTGATCGATGCGCGGCGCTCCGGCAAGGTCACCGGTCAAGACGATCTGCTCTCCATCCTGGCGGCCGCCGAGGTAGACGGCGAGCGCCTCACCGACGCGGACCTGCTCAACTTCTCCTTTCTATTGCTGGTCGCGGGCAACGAGACGACACGAAACCTGATCTGTCTAGGCACGCTGGCGCTGCTGGACCATCCCGATCAGTTCACCCTGCTTCGCTCGAAGCCCGAGCTTCTGCCACTGGCGGTCGAAGAGATGTTGCGGTTCACCAGCCCGGTGACCCACATGGCACGCGAGGCTACCCAGGATGTCGAGATCCGCGGCCAGCAGATCAGGGCGGGCGAAACGGTGGTCATGCTCTACGGTGCGGCCAACCGCGACGAGGAGATCTTCGGCCCCACCAGCGAGGAGTTCGATATCACCCGAAACCCTAACCCCCACATAGCGTTCGGGGCGGGTGAACATGCGTGTCTGGGCGCCCAACTGGCACGGCTGGAGGCAAGGGTAATGTTCGAGGTGCTGCTGGGCACCTATCCGAGCATCGAACTGACCGGCGATGTGACAAGGCTGCGCGCCACGATGGTGCCGGGCGTCAAGCGCATGCCGGTACGGATGCGAGCGGGCGTCTGATGGATTTCGACTACACCCCCGAGCAGGAACAGCTCCGACAGAACTATCGCGAACGCCTCGAGGCTGTCATGACCCCCGAACGGCGCAAGGCGGTCGCGGGGATGATGGAGGGCGGCGTGGCGGTAGCCGAGTGTCGGCGTGCGCTCGGCGAGGCCGGATTGCTCGGTGTCGCATGGCCGGTCGAATACGGCGGCAGCGGCTTGACAGCACTCGAGCAGTACATTTTCGGCGAGGAAGCGCGCCGAGTCCATGCGCCACTGCCAATGATCACGCTGAACACAGTTGGCCCCACACTCGTCCAGTACGGGACCGAGGAGCAGAAGCAGAAATTCCTCCCGGCAATCCTCAAGGGCACCGTCGAGTTCGCGATCGGCTACTCCGAAGCCGGTGCGGGAAGCGACCTGGCCTCGTTGCGAACCAGTGCGGTACGTGATGGCGACGAGTTCGTAATCAACGGCTCCAAGATGTTCACCAGCGGCGCGGAATTCGCCGACTATATCTGGCTGGCCGCTCGCACCGACCCGGAAGCCAAGAAACACAAGGGCATAACGGTATTCATCGTGCCCACCGACTCCCCCGGCTTCTCCTGGAAACCCCTGCATACGATGCCTGGTGTCTCCACGTACTACACCTTCTACGACGATGTGCGGGTCCACGAGAGCGCCATCGTGCTTGGTGAGAACCAGGGCTGGAAGCTGGTCACCAATCAGCTGAACCTCGAGCGTGCTGCCCTGGGCAACCTCGGTGCGCTGGAGCCATTGTTCGACAAGACGCTGGAATGGGCCAAGACCACCAAACTCGACGACGGGTTCGTCATCGACCAGCCGTGGGTGCAACAGGCTCTGGCGCGGGTAGAGGCGCAGGTCGCAGCCTACCGACTGCTCAATTTGCGGGTGAACACCAACATGAGCTCCGGTGCGCTGGGTATGGGTAAGGCTTCGGCCGCAAAGGTTTTCGGCACCGAGCTCACCCAGCAGGTGGCCCGCGAGCTGCTCGACGTGGTCGGCCAAGCAGGCCTGCGCAAGGACGCGTCGGCCCCACTCAAGGGCGAACTCGAGAGCGCCTACCGACTCGCCGTGATCAACACCTTCGGCGGCGGCGCCAACGAACTGCAACGCGACATCATCGCGATGGCCGGTCTTGGAATGCCGCGCGCACCCCGCGACATGCGAGCCTCCTGAAAGGATTGCCCAACCCGTGACCGAATTGACCACAGATGAACTGCGCCAGCGCCTCGACGCGCTGATCGGCACACCCACCGACGGCGTCGGCAAACCCGCACGCGCGCCGGACCCAGTAAATGCCGCGATGATCCGCCACTGGGCCCACGCGTTGGACGACATGAACCCCGCCTACCTCGATGAGGAATTCGCCCGAAGCTCTCGCTACGGCGGCTTGGTCTCCCCGCCGGTGATGCTGCAGAGTTGGACGATGCCGGCACCGAAGCTGGTCGGTATTCGCGAGCGCGGCGGTGTGCCGATCGAAATCAAGAGCAACCCGCTGCAGTTCCTGTCCGACGCCGGCTATACCGGCATCATCGCGACGAACTCCGAGTTCGAGATCGAACGCTATCCCCGGGTAGGAGACCAGATCACCGCCGAGACCGTGTTCGACTCGATCTCCGACGAAAAGAAGACGGCGATGGGCGACGGCTTCTTCGTCACCTGGGTGACCACCTACCGCGATCAGAATGACGAGGTCATCGGCCGCCAATGGTTCCGCACGCTGCGATTCAGGACGGGAACCTGATGGCCAGCAGACTCGCCCCCTCCATCAGTCCCGACACCGAGTTCTTCTGGTCGGGCCTGAAAGACCACGAACTTCGCATCCAGCGCTGCGGGGACTGCCAAACGTTGCGCGTGCCGCCACGGCCGATGTGCGGCAAGTGCCAGTCACTGAAGTGGGACCACGTCGTGGCTTCCGGTCGCGGCACGGTGTACAGCTTCGTGATGCCCCAATACCCGCCGCTGCCATTCCTTCAGTATCCGTACGTCGTCGCGCTCATCGAGCTCGACGAGGGGGTACGTATCGTCTCGAACCTCTGCGACATCGAACCCGCCGCCATCGAGGTCGGTCTGCCCGTCGAGGTCTTCTTCGAGACCTTCGAAGCCCTTCCGAGTGGCGACGCGTTAGTGCTGCACCAATTCCGGCCAGCCGGCTGACCAAAGGCGATCGGGACAATGGATTTCACCTTCACCGAAGAACAAGAGACGGTCGGTAAAGTCGCGCGTCAGCTGTTTGAGCACCGCGCCACGCCCGAGCACTTAACCGAGCTGGAGTCCGGCGACGTGCGCTACGACGCCGGACTATGGAACGAACTCGCGTCGGCCGATCTGCTCGGCATCGCACTACCCGAATCCGTGGGCGGCAGCGGCGGCGGCTTCCTCGAATTGGGTGTTTTGCTCAGCGAGGTTGGATTCAGTGTCGCGCCGGTACCCGTCTACGCCACGCTCGTTATCGGCGCGGATACGATTGCGCGACACGGTGATTCCTCTTTGCAACAACGGTATCTGCCGGGCGTGGTCGACGGCAGCACGATCCTTTCCGCGGCGCTCATCGAACCGGGCAACTCTTCTCCGACCGCACCGCGCACCACCGCACACTCCGAGGGCGACACGTGGCGGCTCGACGGCAGCAAGGAGCTCGTCCCCGCGGCGCAACTCGCATCGGCCGTCGTGGTGTCGGCGCAGACCGACGACGGCCCCGGGCTGTTCATCGTCGACACCGCAACCAATGGGGTGGCCATTACACCGGTGTCCACCACCAACGGTGAACCGCACGCCGAGCTCGGTTTGACCGGCGCGATCGGCCGCCGGCTCACCGAGCACGACGACGGGAACATCGTCGGCTCGCTCTACAACCGGGCACTCCTCGGCCTGTGCGCAATCCAAATCGGCGTCGTGGATAGGGCTTTGAAACTGGCTGCCTCGTACACCAGCGAACGTGAACAGTTCGGCCGCCCCATTGGGTCATTTCAGGCCGTCCAGCAGCGACTCGCCGACGCGTTCATTGACGTCGAAGCTATCCGGTGGACCACATGGCACGCGACATGGTTGATCGCCCGAGGACGACCGGCCGATCGCGAGGCCGCCATCGCCAAGTTCTGGGCCGCCGAGGCAGGCGCCCGCGTCACGGCCTCGGCCCAGCAGGTGCACGGCGGCATGGGAATCGACGTCACCTACCCGCTGTCGCGTTATTTTCTGTGGGCCAAGCAGAACGAACTCGCGCTCGGGTCCGCCTCACAGCAGTTGGTCCGGCTCGGCAATACATATGCGGAAGGAAACGGCACATGACCTCCACCGTCAAACGCGCAACGACCCTGGCTTGGAACGCCATCAATGTGGGTGACGAGGTCACACCCATGGACGTGCCGGTGACCACCACGCTGATCGTTGCGGGCGCCATCGCCTCGCGTGATTACATGCCGGTGCACCACGACCGCGACTTCGCCAATTCCCAAGGTTCCAAGGACATCTTCCTCAACATCCTGACCACCAACGGGCTGTGTGTGAAGTTTCTGCACGACTGGGCTGGACCTGAGGCGATGATCAAGAAGCTTTCCGTTCGCCTAGGTGTGCCCGCCTACCCCGACGATCCCTTGCGCTTCGAAGGCAGCGTCACCGACAAGTCGTCGGCCGGCCGCGAGGGCTTGGTCGAGATCACCTTCAAGGGCACCAACAGTCTCGGCGACCATGTCTCCGGCACCGCGGTGCTCAGCCTGCTCGCGGGAATCGATGCATGAGCGCGAGCATCGGCGGGAAAGCAGCCCTCGCCGGTATCGGTCAGACCGAATTCTCCAAGGAGTCTGGGCGAACCGAGATGCAGCTGGCCTGCGAGGCGGTTAAGGCGGCCATCGACGATGCAGGCCTGCGGCCCAGCGATATTGACGGCATGGTGACGTTCACCGTGGACGAGAACGAGGAAATCGAAGTCGCGCGCAACGTCGGCATCGAGAACCTGTCGTTCTTCACCAGGGTGCCACATGGGGGCGGCGCCGCTGCGGGCACCGTGATGCAGGCCGCGATGGCTGTCGCGACTGGCGCCGCCGATGCGGTGGTGTGCTATCGGGCGTTCAACGAGCGCTCCGGCTTCCGGTTCGGTGGTGCTGGACGCCAACCCGGTGTGACGCCGTTGTGGATGGCCCCGTATGCCCCGTTCGGTTTCATGACGCCCGCCGCGTGGGTCGCCCTGCACGCTCAGCGGTACATGTCGACGTACGGGATCACCAACGCCGACTTCGGCAAGATCTCGGTCATCGACCGCAAACATGCCGCCAACAATCCGGATGCTTGGTTTTACGGCAAGCCGATATCCCTTGAGCAGCACCAAGAGTCACGCTGGATCATCGAACCGGTGTTGCGTCTGCTGGATTGCTGCCAGGAAAGTGACGGCGGCGTCGCGATGGTGGTGACCAGCGTCGAACGGGCGCGGGATCTGCCCAAGCCGCCTGCCGTCATCACCGCGGCCGCTCAGGGCGCGGCCTACGACGGCGAGGTGATGACGAGTTACTACCGCGAAGAGATCACCGGGCTACCTGAAATGGGTGTGGTCGGCAACAAGCTGTGGCGCGACTCCGGGCTGAAACCGGATGACATTTCGACGGCGTTCCTCTATGACCACTTCACTCCGTTCGTGTTCACCCAACTCGAGGAACTCGGGTTCTGCGGACGGGGCGAGGCGAAGGATTTTGTGTCGATCGACGAGCTGTCGTTGGGCGGGCGGATGCCGATCAACACCAACGGCGGGCTACTCGGCGAGGCCTACATCCATGGGATGAACGGGATCACGGAGGGAGTTCGACAGGTCCGCGGAACGTCCTGCAACCAGGTCGACGGCGTCGAGCACGTCCTGGTCACGTCGGGGACCGGGGTCCCGACCAGCGGACTGATCCTGGCGCCCGACCGGTGAGCGGCAGCACCGCTACTCTCGTCGGGAGCCCAGAAAGGGGACCCCAATGACGCAGGCAACCGCGACCGATACTCGCAGTGTCATCATCTCGGCGGCCTTCGCCTGTTTTCGGACCCAAAGCCTGGCTAAGACGACCATCGTCGACATCGCCCGGGCCGCCGATGTATCTCGCAGCACCTTCTACGAATACTTCCGGGACAAGGAGACAATCGTCGAGGCCTGCGCCGAGGCGGCGTCACAGCGGTTCTACCGCAACATGGCCAAGGCGATCGACCGTCGCGGCGGTAGCACCCTGGAGGGCCGGCTCGTGGAAGCCGCTGTCTTCGTCAGCCAGGCACGGCGCGTCGTCGAGCCGGAGGCGTACTTCGACGAGGCGGAAGTCAGCCTGATGATGACGAAAAACGCGGCGATGCTCCTCAAGGAATGCACCGAGTTCCTGGCACCCTACGTATCGGCAGCCAGGCTGACCGGTGAGGTCCGGAGTGATCTCGACATCCCCACGGCGACGGAATGGTTCGCTCGAATCCTGTTCTCGCTCTTCACCACTCCATCCCCTTCGATCGACATGCGCGACGACGACGCGGTCGCCGAATTCGTGCGCGCCTATGTCGTGAATGGATTCGTCGACGGCCGCGCGCGACGGCGATAAACGGCAGCCGACGAAGGCGGAGGTGGACTGACTGTGGCATCTGCGATACACGACCCCCCGACACGACCCGCTCGCGGACGTCAGGCCAGCCTCGGCAGAGCAACCCCGCACAGACTTCTGGTGCTCGGCATGGATGCGGGCGACATGATTTCCGGTGCGGGCGGACTCATCTGTGATTCAGTTCGCACCGGGTTATATGTGGACGTCTATTTGGAGACCGTTGCCGATGAAGAGGCGCTTCAGATCCTCGGTGTCTGCGCACAGACCTTGCCGGCTGAGTTTGACTTCGGGGCAGACTGGCCGGATGCGATCGTCTTCACGGCCGCGTTGCGAGCGCAACACCAAGGTGTGCGCAATCTCGTTATGGATGCGGCTCGAGCTCGACGTTCCGAATTGGCGCTGTGGGGCGGAACGTGGCCAACGAACTTCGATGCCAGTATCGAGATCGAACATCGACTCAGTACTGCCGCGCAAGCGTTCAAGCGTCACGCGATGAAAGCCGTTGGAGCGGCTTCGGAAATGAGATCCACGGAATCGTTTCACGCCGGCAAGAACCGGATAGCCGGTCCTGTGCCGCCTCTGCTTGCCAGATAGCCGGCCTTCTCGTCAGTCCTCAACCGATCCTGCGCACGGGAACATTAGACCAGCCACAGACATTCGCCATCGCCACCCGCTGTAGCCCGTCGCGGTCGACTTCGTACTCGGGAAGCAGGTCCACCAATGCGTCGAGCGCGATGCGACTCTCCATGCGCGCCAGCGCCGCACCGAGGCAACTATGGATGCCGTAGCCAAACGCGAGGTTGAACCCCATCTTGCGGTCCCGATCGATGTCCAACCGGTCGGGATCATCGAACATTCTTTCATCCCGTGTCGCGGAACCCGTGACGAGTAGGACCGCGCCGCCCGCCGGAATCGTTGTCCCGTAGTACGTCACGTCGCGCGTTGCGGTCCGGACCTGATACTGCGAGGGCGCCTCGTAGCGCAGCAACTCCTCCACCGCGGCCGGGATTTTGCTTCGGTTGGCGCGAAGCTTGCGCCACTGGTCGGGAAAGTCGGCAAAGGCGACCATCGCGTTGCCCACCAACTTGGTGACCGTTTCGGCGCCCGCCCCGCCGAGCATGGTTGCGAAACCCGTGATGTCGACGTCGGTGAGCTTTTCCACCACGCCGTCACGTTCGATCTCCGTCTCGATCAGACGGCTGATCATGTCGTCTTTCGGATGGGCGCGCCGCTGCTGCACCAAGTCGTAGTAATAGAGGCCGGTATTGACCGACGCCTGGTATCCCCGCTTGGTGGTGGCAATCTCGCCGGGATGGCGCTCCAGTAACAAATCCAGCCAGACGCGGATCTGGTCGCGGTCCTGCTTCGGCACGCCGAGCATCGTCGTGATGACTTCGTTGGGGAACAGGGCCGAGAAGTCGGCGACGACATCGAAGGATTCGGGATTCAGTGCTTCGATGCGCTCATATACCTCGTCGCGCACCATATCTTCCAACCCGGCGATGGCGCGCGGGGTAAACACGTTACTGACGAGCCTGCGCATCTTCTGATGCTCGGGCGGGTCCATCGAGATGATCACCTTAGGCACCGGGATGGCATCGTCGTGCGCCTTGACCATGTCCAGCGTCGCGCCCTTGGCCGACGAAAAGGTTTCGTGATCTTTGGTTGCGGCTGCAACATCCCCGTACCGGGTGAGGGCCCAAAAGTCCCACTTCGCGTTGTAAAAGATGGGTGCCTCGTCGCGCAGCCGTCGGTAGGTGTCGTAGGCCCCGTTGAAGAATTCCGTTGAGAACGGGTCGAATTCGATGGAGATGGCTGAGCTCACAAGATCGCCCCGGATTCCTTGTACTTCGTGATCGTGTCCCAGTCGATGCCCGCGTCCATCAGGACTTCCTCAGTGTGTTGGCCGTGCTCGGGCGCTCCGGGCGGGATGACCGCCTGTTCGTCGAACTGAACGGGGTTGGTAGGCAGTGCAAATGGCGTCCCGCTGACGGTTTGGGTGTGCGCGATGTAGCCGTTCGCGACGACGGCGGGGTCCTGACAGAGCTCGCCCGGTGTCTGCACGATTCCCCACGCCCCAGAGAGCACCGCCAGCGTCTCGCGCCATTCAGCCACCGTGCGCTTGGCGAACGCCTCGTCCAGTAGTGCGACTAGACTGACTCGATTCTCGAACCGCGATGCGGGATTGGCGAATCGCGGATCGTCCACCAGCTCAGGAAGACCGATCACCCGCATCGCCTCGGCGTAGAACTTGTCGAGTTGCAGCATCATCAGCTGCACGTAGCGGTCGTCCTTCGTGCGGTAGGTGGCCACCAGCGGGTTGGGCGAGTCGGCGTGCCCGTATTTGGGAATGGCGCTGCCACCGTGGATTTGGCTTACCGCGACGTCGGGGCTGAGGTTCCATGCGGCCAATCCGAGGAGGGACACGTCGACGACCGAGCCCTTCCCGGTCGTTGCCTTTTTGTAGAGTGCGGCGGCGATCCCTCCCGCGATCGTCATCCCGCCGAGCAGGTCGCCGAACGCTGGGCGCGAACGCACCAGTTCGTCGGCGTCCTCGGTAAGAACTGTGGCGATTCCGCCACGCGCCCAGTAGGACACGCCGTCGTAGCCAGGCTTGTCGGCATCGGGCCCCTTCGGCCCGTGTCCTGATCCACGGACGTAAACGATGCTCGGGTTGGCCGCTCTGATGTCGTCGACGTCGATACCGAGTTTCTTGCGGCGCTCCGGCAGGTAACTAGTCAAGAAGACATCGCAGGTCTTTGCCAATTCGCGCACCACTTCTTGACCGCCGGGTGTGCTCAAGTCCACCCCGATGGATTTCTTTCCCCGGTTGGGAAGTTCGATCATGTAGTTGACCGAGCCGCCGCCCGCGTCAACGATTCCCATGGTGACCAGGCCGCGCTGGGGATCACCGCCGTCGCGCGGCTCGACCTTGATGACTTCTGCGCCCCACTCCGCGAGTACCGCCCCGGCCGAGGGCACGAACGTCCACGCGGCGACCTCCAGCACACGAACTCCGCTGAGCACCTTGTCGTCGGAAATGACGCCCTCCCAAGCTTGCGATAACTGGCATTTACGTGACTGAGAATGTCACTTTCGCTCGGTATTGTAAACGGACTACGGCCGCCGAGAGAGCCGCCCGGGTTGCTCGGGATCTCCGTTCTCCCAAAAAGCTTGCCAACTCGACATCCGCTGCGGCATGGCCGCGCGAAGCGGTACGTCCGTTGGCCACCGGATGAACTCCAGAGAACCGGTGTTCTCGTTTGCTGGAAAGCCAACTATCCTGTTGAAGCCCAATGAACGTCCGCCGCGAGGATGCCAGGGAGGACCCGCATGCCCTTCCCGACCATAATCCCGACGATCCCCGCACTGGTGAGATCGTCTGCGGCGCGGTTTGGTGACAAACCGTTCCTCATCGCAGACGGGCACGTTCTCACGTACGCCGATCTCAACCTGCGTTCCTCGCAATTGGCGATGGCACTGCTCGCCGAAGGCATCGGAAAGGGTGACCACGTCGGGATTCTGATGCCCAACAGCGTGGAATCGGCGCTCGCCTGGTTCGCCGCGACACGCATCGGCGCCGTCGCCGTCCCGCTCAACACGTTCTACAAAGCGTCCGAGCTGGCCTGGACCGTCCGCCACGCTGACCTGAAAGCGATCCTGGCGTGGTCGGCCTTCCGCAACCACGATTTCGTCGAGCGACTCGAGGAGGCGTTGCCCGGCCTTGCCGAACAGCGCGAACCGGGTCGCATCGTCCTGCCCAAGACGCCGTATCTGCGCACGATCGGGGTGTGGGGACCCTGTGATCGAACCTGGGCGGCCGCATTCGAGGACGAGGAAGTCCCGACCAGCATCGATGCGGGTTTCTTGGTCGATGTTGAGTCGTGCGTGACGCCGGCAGACGAAGCGACCATCATTTACACCTCGGGCAGCACTGGAGATCCGAAGGCGCCCGTGCACACCCAGGGCACCCTAGTTCGCCACACCTACAACCTCACCTTCCAGTACGGCGTCATGCCCGACACTGTCTTGTTTACCGCAATGCCGTTCTTTTGGGTGGGAGGGTTGATCACCGCGTTGCACGCCGTCATTCACCACGGCGCCACGCTCGTCACCCAGCCGGCGTTCGATGCGGCGAACGCCTTGGAATTGATGGAGCGCTATCGCGCGACCATTGCGCTCGGTTGGCCGCAGCAGGGCAAGTCTTTGTCGGAGCACCCCGATTTCGCCGGGCGCGACCTGAGTTCGGTGCAGCGCACCAGCATGCCTGCGATCGTGCCGCCGGACCAGCGACCCAAAGGTCCGAACGCGTTGGGCATGACCGAACTGTGCGGCAACCACATCGGAGTCGATCCGTATTTGCCCCAGCCGCCGGATCGCGCGGAGACCGGCGGATTCTCCGTCGAGGGCCTGAGCCACATCCTCGTCGATCCCGAGACAGGCATACCGGTCCCGGTAGGGACGGAAGGCGAGATCTGGGTTCGCGGGTACTCGTTGATGCAGCGCCTCTACAAGCGCGAGCGTGAAGAGGTGTTCACCGCAAACGGTTACTACCGCACCGGTGATTGCGGTGTCGAGTACGACGACGGCTGGATCAGGTTCACCGGCCGGTTGGGCGATCTAATCAAGACGAGCGGGGGCACCAACGTCACACCCACTGAAGTTGAGCTGGCGCTGACAGAATGTGAAGGCGTGCTCGAAGCCTACGTGGTCGGCGCCGAGAATGGCGCCAACGGAACGGTGGTCGCAGCGGCGGTGGTGCCGCGCGGGGAATCAACGCTCGACGCCGAGTCATTGCGAGCGCAGCTGCGCGGCAGACTCGCCGCATACAAGGTGCCGAACTTCATCTGGGTCACCTCAAAGCAGGAGCTTCCGTTCACTTCGACAGGAAAGGTCAAGAAGGCGGAGCTGGCGCAGCAGCTCAGCGGACTGCTGTTGCGCCGCTAGGGTTCATCACGCCGCTTCCAGGTTCCCGGGTGGTCTCGCTACCCTCGCAGAGAATCTTCATTCTCCCATGCGAGAATTATTTCAACTACGGCGCAAGGGAGCGATTCATGAGCGACCGGCACTCCAGCATTGCAGGGACGCGGATGCTGATCATCGGGGCGTCGTCGGGCATCGGACGGGCATTGGCCGTTGGTGCCCAATCCCGGGGCGCCAACGTGGCCCTGGCCGCACGACGAGTGGACCTGCTCTCGGAACTGGCCGATCAACTCCACGGATCGGCGCACGAGCTCGACGTGTCTGACCCGCGCGCCATCGAATCCGTCGTCGGAGACGTCGTGGCCAAGTTCGGCAAGCTCGATGCAGTGGTGTTCACCAGTGCCGTGGTGCCGTTCGCGCTGATCGAAGATACCGAAGTGGAGACTTGGCTGCATGCGTACGCCGTCAATGCGGTCGGCGCCTCGCACGTATTGCGCGCCGCCCTGCCCCATTTGGCCGACGACGCCGTGGTCATCGTCGCGTCGAGCCACGATGTTGGCCGGCCTCGTGCAGGTGTGGCCGCCTACCATGCGAGCAAGGCGGCACTCGACGAGATCCTGCGGTCCTGGCGAGCCGAGCATCCCGATCTCGCTGTGATTCGAGTCAGCGTTGGCCCGACCTGTGACACCGAGATCCTGCGCGGAGCCGATCGCGACCTACTGGCGGATCTATATCGGGCCTGGGCGCACGGAGGCCAGATCCCAGATGAGATGTCCACGGTCGAAGACGTGGCGAATGCCATGCTTTCGCTCATCGCCATTTCGCGCGCCTATCCCACGGTGGTCAGTGAGATCGTGCACCTCGCGCCCCGAATTATTCAGGCCCAACCGGCTTTCACCGGCAGCTGATCGGGGAAGGACCACGAATGGACCCAGGCTCGCGTGCCATGATGGCTACCGAAGCGCCTTCCATCCCGAGAGTAGCCGGCAGCCTTATCGAGACGTTCGAGCCCGATCGCGAACACCACGTGGTGCATCGCAGTGGGCCGAGTCATGTCGGTACTCTAGGCGGATTCCGAAAGTCAAATTCTCATATTCTGGAAATTGCAATTCTCGCTCCGGTAAGTTCGGGTTGTGGCGCTGGAACAGTTCGAATTAGACGGACAGGTGGCCATCGTGACCGGCGCCGGGCGCGGCGTGGGTGAAGGGATCGCGAAAGTGCTCGCTGAGGCGGGCGCGACAGTGGTCGGGACGGCACGCACGTCGTCCGAAATCGAGTCGACGATCGAGGACATCACGGCCGCCGGCGGCAACGGTCTCGCGCTGACGGCAGACGCGCTAGTCCGCGAGGACAGCGAGCGCGTGGTGCAGACCACGATAGACGAGTTCGGCCGCATCGACATCCTGGTGAACAACGTCGGTTTCGCGACCTATGGCCCGTTCCTCAACCTCACCGATGACGACCTGCGCAACACCTTCGACTACTGCGTCACGTCGGCCTTCATCACGAGCCAACTCGCCGCCCCGCACATGCTCGCGGTGGGCAAGGGCTCCATCGTGAACATCTCCTCAGGGGCGGGGCGGTTCGGCATTCGCGGACTGTTGCCGTACTGCGTGGCCAAAGGTGGCCTGGAGGCACTCACTAGAGCGATGGCACAGGAACTCGCGCCCAAGGTCCGGGTGAACGCCATCGCCCTGGGTGCGTTCATGACGACGGGTGTGCAGTCGAGTTTTGATCTGCTTCCGGGGTCCGAGGAGAAGTTGAAGCATCGCACTCCCCTGCACCGTATCGGCGATGTAGCCGACCTCGGCCGGCTGACGCTGTATTTGTCGACACGCGACTGCTACGCCACCAACTCGGTGTTCGTCGTCGACGGGGGCCTGCAGGGACCGAATTCGGAACTGCCCATTCCCGACCTGTGATCGAATACGAGTAGGAGCAAGGCCCATGACCACCAAGCCCTTACGCGTTGCCGTCATCTCCACCGGTTGGATCAGCAGCCTGGCGATACGCGCGATCGTGCGGCGTCCGCATCTGGAGCTGGTCGGGGTGTGGGTGCACAGCGCGGAGAAGACCGGTCGTGACGCCGGCGAGATCGTCGGGATAGGCCAGATCGGCATCACCACCACCAACGATCTCGACGACATCATCGCGCTGACGCCCGATTGCGTCGTCTATGGTGCGGCCAGCGCTGAGATGGACGCCGCCGCGGTGCGCGACTATCTGCGTCTGCTCGGCGGCGGGCTCAACGTGGTCACGACCAATACGCCCGGAATGATGTTCCCCGACAGATGGATTCCCGAACTCGCTGACCAGGTACGCGCAGCCGCCCTGGCCGCCGGGGTGACCATTTATACCTCGGGTATCGAGCCCGGCTTCGCCGGCGACCAGTTCGCGGTATTGCTGACCACGTTGTCGAACACCATCCGGTCGATTCGCGCGCAGGAGATCTTCGACTACTCGGCCTACCCAAACCAGGACCTGATGGTCACCGCGATGGGATTCGGCAAGCCGCTCGACTTCACTCCGCTGCTCGAACTCGAAGGCGCCCAGCAATTCGCCTGGGGCCCGCCCATCGGCCTGGTCGCCAAGGCGCTCGGCGTCGAACTCGACGAGGTCACCGAGAAGTACGAACGCGTGATCACCCCGCGTGATCTCCATGTAGCGTGCGGAACCATTCCCGCCGGGACGGTTGGCGCCGTTCGCGCCGAAACCACCGGCGTGGTCAACGGCCAGCCGGTGGTTACCATTGAACACATCAACCGGATGGCTCCCGACCTGGCGCCGGAGTGGGCGACGGCACCCAACGGCACATACCGCCTCATCATCGAGGGCCAACCTCATATCCAATGCGACCTAAGGCTCGGCACCGAGGACACGCCGGAGTCGGCCAACGCCAACGCAATGGAGGCGACCGCCATGCGCGTCGTCAACGCCATCCCGTACATCGTCGATGCAGCACCGGGAATCGCGACGTCGCTGGACCTGCCGATCACCGCACCACTCAACGCAATAGATATCGGCTAGACGGTGAACATCGGACCGCGAGGTGCTCCCCGGACCTCGTTGCCGCCGTCGATGGCAAAGCTCTGCCCTGTCATCCAGCTGGACTCGGGACCGGCCAGGTAGCGCACCCCAGGGGCGATGTCGTCCGATACCCCTAACCGGCCCAACGGGCGATGGCCGACGCATCGAGCTCGAATCCCACTCTGCAGAACGGTTTTTCCAAGCAGCTCCTTCCTAACGCGGTGACAATGCCCGAAGACGTCGCCAGTGCGGTGGCCTGGCTGGCTTCCGACGAATCGAGGTACGTGACGGCTGCCGCCATTCCCGTCGACGTCGGCGTGACCGGGACCTAGACGTGCGACTGGCGGCTGACGATCGAAGGTCCCGACAGCGGATTGGCGATCACGCCCGGCGCGGCGTCGACGACGTCGGGAATCGCGTTGACCGCGGCCATCGCCGTGACCGCGATACCTGGGTTCACCGGGTCGGTTGCCGACTGCTCAAAATGCAACTCCAAGCTCATACTGGGACTGCCCTCGACACGAAAAACCATTCCGCCCTCACCTTCACGGGCAGGCTTCGGCCAGCGATCCGGCCACGGCGTGCTGCTCACTGTCGCGAAGTATTGCACTGCGACAGCCGACCTCATGGCGACCACTCCGGCGAGTTGCCAGCGATGGGCGCAAATCGTCCCCTTGGGAATGACCCCTAGCGCGGTCTCCAGATCTGACGGTGCAAGCAGCGTCTCCCACTCCAGTTCTACGCGGTCGAGCTCGAAGCCGAGGATGTCAGCGATGTAGCGAACCACGGTGTCCCAGTCCTTGTTCACCTTTCCTGAGGCGATGCGAGCCGGCACATGACCGTCTGGCTTCCCGAAGCCCATCGACTCGTGCAAGACATCCCAGATCGGATAGGCCTTGTCCAGATCAACCGCGTACTCGTCCATCCGATACGAGTCGACCCGACCTGCGCCTGCGAGAAGAGCGGTGGGAATGTTGAGGCTGATGAAACCCGGCTCACTGCCAGTGGCGTAGAACGTCGAGTTACCCTTAGCTGCAGCGCTTTCCAGAACTGCACGCCATTCGACTGGAGCTGCCGGCGGATAGACCATCGGAATCGTCGAGAATGTCACCACGTTGATGCCCGCCTCAAGATAGGCGGCGATGTCTGCAATGGCTTCCTCTTCGCGGCGGACCGCTGTCGCGCAGTAGGCGACACAGTTCGGAGCCAAGGCCAAGACTTCTGATAGGTCGCCGGTCGCCGCTATGCCGACAGCCGTCCTCCCGCAGAGTTGGCCCGCATCCACGCCGCGCTTCTCCGGCGTCGACACTTTGACCGCAACGAGGTCCAGCACAGGATCGTCGATGATTGCCCGCAGCGCCTCACGGCCGGTCAGTCCGGTACCGACGTGGGCCACGCGGTAGCGTCGCTTACGCTCAATCGCCAATGCTTCACTATCCCTTGTTAGTTCGGTAGAATGGCCCCGGCTTGCCGGCGTTCTGCAGATGACCGTACGGGTCGTAGACTTTCACGCTCGGATAGGGGTTCTGGAGGTAGGCGGGTTTGGATAACCCCGCCGCCCGCAAGCCCGCGAGCATCGCCAGCGGTACTGCGAATGAGACCAGGCCCACCGTCACCGAGATCAGTAGCTGTCGGGTCAGTGTCACCTTCGGGCGACCGGCCCGCGCGGGCAGCCAGCGAGCAATCCTGTTGATCAGTACCAGTTCGCCGTCCGCGTCGCGGACGCACATCACCGCGACCATCGCGAAGATGAACGCGTCGTACACCGCCATGATCAGCGGAAAATAGACATGCCCAATGCGCAGCACGGGCCCCACCGCCTCGGTGTAGAAAAAGATGCCCGCACGCATCCAGGCGAACTGGATGAGCCCGTTGATCGGGATGGCGATGATGGTGGCCCCGAGCAAGACCCTGACCAGCCGGCGACCGATCAACCAACGTGTGCGGCGCATCAGTGGATCGAGGAAACGGTCGTGCAGCTTCAAGAAGCACAGGCCATTCAGCAGATAGTAAGCCGCATAACCACCCAGGAATGCCAACGCCGGTTCAAGATTCGGCGAGATGTTGACGTACGGCCAGGTCAGCGGGAAGTGCAGCATGCGCGGATCGAAGATCGCGAACGTCGCCCAGTTGGCGAGAGGATCGAGCGCGCCGGTGATCAACCCGGAGAAGGCGATCACCACCGCCCAGTGCACCTTGCGTTGTCTGTAGGACAGCCACACCAGCGTGGCGATCAAGCCGATTGCCATCGGAATCGAGCTGATGGACACAGCGAGCGGCCAATTGTCGAAGCCGAGGAACGGCGGATAGGGCGCAGGGCCAGGGTGCGGATTGGTCCTCGTCGGGTCACCGTGCAGACCCGATTGGATCGTGGCGATGGTGATGATCGCGAAGGCCAGATAGGTGATGATGAACAGCCCCCACCCCGCCCGTGCGGGCCACGACGACAACCGGCGCTGGGTCACGGCGGCGGCGCCGGAATCCGCGGCACAATCAACGGTATTCGTCATGTCACCCGTGCCGGCAGGGTCGCCCAGCCCCTGACACTTGTGGTGTGAGCTCGCTTCGCGTTGTCGTAGTCGACTTCCCAGTTGGGCCATCTGGTGAGCACTTCCTCGAGTGCGATGCGTGCCTGAAGCCGCGCGAGCGCCGCACCGAGGCAGAAGTGGATGCCGTGCCCGAACGACAGATGAGTGGCCTGCCGGTGGATGTCGAATTGGTCGGCGTCGGTGAACTGGCGCTCATCGCGGTTGGCGGATCCGTTGAGCAGCAACATCACCGACCCCTCGGGAACGGTCTGCCCATAATGTTCGACGTCACGGGCGACATAGCGCGCCTGCACGGGTGACGGAGCCTCGTAGCGCAGCACCTCCTCGACCGCCGCAGGGATAAGGCTGAAATCCGCTGCGAGCTCGCGGCGCTGGTCCGGATGATCGGACAACAGCTGCCCGGCGAAGCCGATCAGCCGCGTCGTCGTCTCGTTGCCGGCACCCACGACGGTGCCCGCGTAGGTCAGCACTTCCGCTCGGGTCAACCGCCTGCGGCTACCGTCGGTTTCCTCAACCTCCGCGTTGACCAGATCGGTCATCAGATCATCGGAGGGGTGGTCGTAGCGCCAGTCGATGAATTCTTCCAGCATCGAGCCTTGCCGCGTCAGCATGTCATCGGCGACCTCGACGAGCCCCCCGTCTTTCAGTTCGAGCATCCGGTCCGTGTTCTGCCGGATCGCGACCTGTCTGTCCTCCGGTATGCCCAGCAGGTATCCGATGGTACGCATCGGCATCCAGGCGCCGAGGTCGGTGATGAAGTCGAACGTGTCGGAGTCCGCATGCGGTTCCAGCGCGCGCCTGCAGAACTCCCTGGCCAGCGGTTCGATGGCCGCCATCCGGCGCGGCGTGAACACCCCCGACAACAACCGCCGGTGCAGGTCGTGAATCGGCGGGTCCTCGAACAGGATGATCCCGGGTGGAACGTCGACCCCGTTGAGGATGATGTCGATGGTCGTGCCTTTACCGGACCGATAGTCCGTCCAGTTCACCAGCTCGCGGGCGACATCTGAGTGCCTGCTCAGCGCGTAAAAGCCGTACTTGTCGTTGTGATACAGGGGCGCGATATCGCGCAACTGCGTCCACACGGGATACGGGTCGTCATCGATCTCGAAGTCGAAAGGGTCGTAGTACGGGTCAACCTTCACCCTGTATGTCACACGATGAGAATAGGCGTTATCGTCTGCCGTAGCCGCTTTTTGCCGGACTAAGGTCATCACTGCCGATGCATCGAAGGTCGGCGACGTGATCGTGAAGGGAGTCGATGCGTGACCGCCAGCACCCGTCCGCTACGAGTCATCCAGTGGGCCACCGGCGCCGTGGGTACCGAGATGGTCAGGACAATCCTCGATCACCGGCCGGACATCCAATTGGTGGGGGCGCGGGTCTATTCCGACGCCAAGAACGGCGTGGACATCGGAACGCTGGTGGGGAGAGAGCCTATCGGCGTCGCCGCGACCACCGACGTCGCGCAGATACTCGCGCTCGACGCCGACCTGGTGTTGTACGCGCCGTCGTTCACCAGTTTCGATGATGTTTGTGCACTGCTGGACAGTGGAAAGAACGTGGCAACGCCGTCGTTCCTGTTCCACCCGCGACGCATCCCCGAAGCCGACCGCGTGCGCCTGCAGGCCGCATGCGACACGGGCAACAGCACCATCCACGGCAGCGGCCTGAATCCCGGCAACCTGTCCGGCGTGCTGCCGTTGGCGCTGTCGGGGATGAGCCGCACCATCGATCGGGTCACGCTGCAGGAGCGGGCCGACTGGACGTTGTGGGAGAGCACCGCGATTACGTTCGACGGCATGTGGTTCGGTCGGCCGACCGAGGAGGTCACGCCGACGGCCAACGAGTACCTCAGCTTCTTGACCAGACTATTCGTCGAGCAGACCTGGTTCATCTCCGACGCCCTCAACGCGGGCATCGACGATGTCGCGGTCACGCTCGAAACCGTCCCCGCGACAAAGGACTTGCAGATCTTCGGCCACATCGTCGCAGCCGGTACCACCGCCGGGCAGCGGTGGAACTTCGTCGGCCATCGCAACGGTCAGACACTGGTCGAGTTCGAGACGCTGTGGACGGTCGGAGGCGAGTATCCCGAGCACTGGCCAAAACCTCTTGACGGCTGGACGCTCACAATCGAGGGCGATCCATCCATGCGCACGCACTTCTTTCCCCTGGCCAGCTTTTCCCGCGAAGCCTCGATCGAGGAGCACGTGAGAGCTGGACTGATCACCGTCGCCATGCAGGTCGTCAACGCGATTCCGGCCGTGTGCGCCGCGCCGGCGGGCTTCGCGACAATGGCCGATCTCCCACTGATCCGGAGCTACGCGGGTTTCGGCAATCGAACCCCGGAAGCGCCCTAGCTACACCAGTGCGCGACGAAAGGTGCGATCGTGGAAAGGTCGTAAAGGCCCGGATCGGCCGCGATTACCGTCGGTATCGCGTTGATCGCATGCATGGCAGTGGCCAAGCAGGCCTGTTCGGAGTGATCCTCGTCGTGCGAGCCGATCACGAGGTGGATCCTCAAGTTGGGCTCACCGTCGAAGGTCACCTCGTATCCGATCTCCGTAGGCCAGTCCGGTGCGAGATCATCGGCCATACGGGTGAGGTGCTCGACCGCTAATATGGTTGCACCGCAATCGACCTCGACACCGAACCGCATCGCGCCGACCGTGCCCTCGGGGATCTCGCCGGCGGCAACTGTCAGCGCCCGCGGCGTGGTCGCGACTTCGCGGAACCCCTGCACCGATCTGATCTCGAGTCCCAACGACTGCGCGAGCACGGTGGCAGTGCCGATCCAGGCGCTCGCCGCGTAATCGGTGTTACTCAGTAGCGGCGTCGTGTCGTCGGGCGGATGGCCAAAACCCATGGCATTGAAAACCAGATCATGGCTGGCGTAGGTCGAGTAGTTCAGCACCTCACGGATGCCGATTCGCCCGGCGCGCGCCGTGAGTCGCGACAGGATGGGCGCCAGTGATTCGCCGACGAATCCCGGATATAAACCAAGCCCGAGAAATGAGGATTGTCCCGTGCGACAGGCCTTCTCGATGCCATCTGCCAACGATGCATGGAGCGAACGGGGATGGATGAACCGGCTTCCGGTGGCCACGACGTTCTTGCCCGACGCGAGCAGCTCGCAGACGTCGGCAAAGCAGCCCGGCGTATCGGTCTCGACCTTGCCCATGTAGAGCACCACATCCGCGTCGGTACTGACGATTTCGTCGCGATCAGCAGTGGTACGAAGTCCGACTTCGCGGGCACCGCACAGCGTCCCTGCGTCCATCCCCGCCTTGGCGGGGTCGTACACGCGCACCCCCGCCAGTTCCAGATCCGCCCGGCCGATGACGTGACGAAGCGACATCATCCCGGTGACGCCGGTCGCCCACTGGATCACACGTGTCATCACATACCTCTCTTAGTCCCACACCACGTCGAGGCGGGGCGGGGAACGGAACATCGTGCCGGTGATGTACGGGGGCGCTGCGTCCGGGTCGAGCCGCAGACCAGGGAGTTCGTCGAACAGCGCGTTGAATATTTTGGTGGTCTCGAGCCTGGCCAAGTGCATACCGAGGCACACATGTGCTCCGTGGGCGAAGCCGATGTGCGGCTTGCGATCCCGGAAGATGTCGAACTGCTCTGGTTCGTCCCACCGCGTCTCGTCGTGATTCGCGCTGCCCAGACTGAGCATCATGGTCGCGCCCTTGGGGATGTGCATGCCACCGATCTCGGTATCGCAGGTGACCTCGCGCATGAAGTTGAGCAGCGGGGTTTCCCAGCGGATCCCTTCCTCGATGGCCTGAGGCAGCAAGCTGCGATCGTCGCGGACGGCGTCGAGTTGGTCAGGGTGCGTCAACAGCGCCAGGGCGAGGCTGGCCGTCGACCGTGACGTCGTCTCTGCGCCGGCCGGCAGCAGGTTGCGCATGAAACCGTAGATCTGCTCGTCGGACATCTTCACACCGTTGACTTCGGCACCGGCCAGGATCGAAACCATGTCGTCCTTAGGGGCTTTGCGCTTGTCGGCAAGTACCCCGACGAAGTACTCCTTCATCTCGGCCGATGCGCGCAACGCACATTCCATATCCCCGCGGAAGCCCAGCAGGTCGATCGCGAGTCGGTGGAACTGGAGCACATCGGCTTCCGGAAGGCCCAGCAGTGCCGCGATGACACGCACCGGGATCGGCACGAAGACCGCGTCGACGAGGTCGGCGCGGTTGGCGTCCTTGAATTTCGCGATGGTTTTGTCCACCAAGGGACCGACGAGTTCGGTGTCCCAGCGCTTCATCGAAGAGCGGGCGAAGGCGAACTCATGAAGTTTGCGGTAGACCGCGTGTTCAGGTTCCTGCATCTCCAGGATTGTCGGACCCTGCAGCGGCCGAACGATATCTTCGTAGCAGCGCGTGCTGAAGGTGATGTTGTCGGTGAAGATTGCCTTGACCGTGTCGAACGTGTAAGCGGTGTAGGTCGGCGGGCCGTCACCGGAATTGCCGACGATCCCCATCTCCGGCCAGCCGGCGTGCACCGGGCTCTGCGCACGAAGTTCCTTGAGCATCGGGTACGGCGACGCGTCGCCGTCGGCGCCCATGCCTTCGTTGAACCTGTCCTGAGCATCCCGAATGCTTTGTTCAAGCTCTTCGACAGTCGCTGGCTCGGCCATGTGACGACTCCTCACTGTGCACGGCTCACGCAACATACATATTGCCGGTTGATAACCTACATGATGTAGGTTGAGCGTGGCCAGTAACCTCAGATACGCGAAAGAGCAACCAGGAGCGTTCGATTGGCAACTCGAGTGGTGCAGTGGGCTACCGGCGCCGTTGGTCGCGCGGCCTTGCAGGAGCTGATTGAGAATCCCGATTACCAGTTGGTCGGTGTGCTGGTGTACGACCCCGACAAGGCCGGGAAGGACGCTGGAACATTGTGCGGGCTGCCACCCACGGGAGTGCTCGCCACCTCGGACAAGGAGGAGATCTTCGCGCTGGGCGCCGACGTCGTCATCCACGCCGCCAGTAAGGCCCATGCCGTCGAAACCAACGCCGAAGATATCTGCCTACTGCTCGCGTCGGGAACCAGTGTCATCACGACCACCTCATACAACCATCTGCCCACCTACGGGAAGGAGACCGAGCGCGCCTTTGTCGAAGCCTGTCGCGCAGGTGGGTCTCGCTTCCACGCGGCAGGTGAGAATCCGGGCTTCATGTTTGAACGCCTGGTCGCCACGGTGACGGCGCTGTCCAAGACCATCGACCGGATCGATCTCTACGAGGCCACCGATGTGTCGGCAGTCGACAGCAAGCCGATGCTCGTTGACCTGATGGGCATGGGTCGACCACCAGAAGACGTCAGCGTGAATTCGCCAATCATCAAGAAGCTCGACCTGGCCTATCGCCAGGCGCTCAATGCCACCGCCGACGTACTTGGGGTCACGCTGTCCCATGTCGACGTGTCGGTCGACGCCACGACGCTCCCTCACGACCTCGAGGTCCGCGCCGGCACTATCGAGGCGGGAACCGTCGTCGGACAGCGATTCTCGTGGGTCGGCCACTGGTCTGACCGGCCGCTGCTCGCCATCCACGAGGAGTGGGTCCTTACCCGCGACCTCCCACAGTGGGGCCTGAAGCCCCTCGCTCCCGGCGAAAAGGCGCCGTTGATCCGGGCCGTCATCCAGGGCAAACCCAGTTTCGACCTACAGCTGGACGTCGGATGGGACGACAAGCAGCCCACCGGAACGCACGCCGAGCCGGGGCATCTCATGATCGCCATGGGGGCGGTGCGCGCGATTCCCGACGTGCTGGCTGCGCCACCGGGCGTCGTAACCGCCCCGGTGTTCGGCGCGATCCGATTAGCGCGGGCCGACACCGACTGCTCGTGAGATGTGGTCGCTGGGCGCAGCGTGGAACACGTGCGCCGAGCCGTCGGGCAGCACCCGTCGCGCGATCAAATAGTCCGTACCCATCCAGCCCTGCCGGACGTAGCGGCCGAAGCGCAAGAAAGTTCCCGGCGCCCCACTGGCCGACGGGACGAGTTTGACCTGCTCGATACCGTGCTTGACGCCGTCGCCGGTCAACGGGCGCGCCGCCGCGAGCCCGCGCGCGATCACCGTCGCCACGTCGTGCGAGAGGCCGGGCATCGAGTGTTTCGGCCTGCGGCCGTAGCGAGCCTCGAAACGATCCAGGAACGCCTGCCCCACGAGATTGCGCTCGTCATAGCTGTCCAACCCGATCCAGCCCGACAGCTGCCGCATCCACTCGGCGTTGATGTGGGCCATCTCGAATGCGGTGGTGGTGTACCGCGGCGGATCCCACCCCGCAGCCAGCAGCGCATCGGTGAAGCCCCACAGCCCGTGACCGAACCCGACGTGCACCAGCGCGTCTGGCTCAGCGTCGCGCAGCTCGTTGACCACCTTCGTTTTGTCGGATTCCACCTGAGGTATCGCCACTGTGGTGACGACCTTCAATCCGGCGGCCGAGTAAGCCTTTTCGGCGAATGCCAAGTACTCCTTGCCGATCAGAGATGCTTCGTAGGCGATGGCTAACCGAGTCCGGCCGTCACCGAGCATCACCGCGGCAAGCATCACTGGCTCTTCAGGCATCGATCCGTTGTTGAGCGCGAACGTCCATTCGCCGAGTACTCCCTCGGAGCCCGACAAAACTATGTTGGGAACCTTGGCTACTCGATCGGCGTGTGCGGCTAATGGCACCGCGTTGTCGGAAACATACGGACCGTAGATGACCAGGCAGCCCTGGGCGACCAGTTCGTCGTAAGCGGTTTCCACGGCGTGGTAGGTGCCGTTCGGCAGGCCGATCACACGGCGCTCCACCAGTTCTATCGGCCGGTCGACGAGACCGGCGGCGACCGCCTCATCGAAGACCATCCGCAGGGTGTCGAGCGTGTCGTTCTCGGTCCCCGTCATCGTCGGATAGTCATTGAGCAAGCCGACTTTCAACGGGGCCACCAAGCCGTACGCGCGAACCTGTTCGTCTGCCATTAGGGCAACATACAATACGAAGGTTGCTACGATGCTGGCATGGCCAAGCGCGGTGGCACCGATGTCGAGCGGCGGGCTCGTGGGGATCAGACTCGGCGCGACCTCGTCGACGCCGGCCGGGCGTTGTTTGTCGAGAAGGGATATTTCGGAACCAGCATTTCGGACCTGGTGGCAAGGTCCGGTGTGGGCACCCGCGGTGCGTTTTACCACCACTTCAAGGACAAGGCGGAATTGTTTCGCGCGGTGTTCGAAGAGGTCGAGCGTGATCTGACGCTGCGCTCGCTGGCCTCACCCCCGCAGGGCGCCGACGCGTGGGAGGTGCTGTCCGCCGGGATGCGCGGATTCCTCGAGTCGGCACTCGAGCCCGAAGTGCAGCGCGTCATGCTCATCGACGGACCGGTGGTGCTGGGTTGGCAGACGCTGCGGTCCATCCAAGAGAGCAACAGCATCGCCCTGATCAACGAGATGGTGGACGAGGCCATCGCCGAGGGCATCATCGACGACCACCCGGTCGGCGAGCTGACCCATCTACTGGTGGCGGCCGTCGAAGAGGCGGCCCTGCTGGTGGCGCACGCCGCCCGCCCCGCCAAGGCGCGGGAGAGGGCGGCCAGGGTCCTCGACCGGCTCCTGCTGAGCTTTGCGCTCGAGCCACGAAAAGTCCTGCGACGATAGTCTTCTGACCCGAAATCGACACACTTGTGCCCGTATGAAAATAACCGTTTTCGATAACTGAATATCGTGCTTCTACAGAGCTGATAATGTTCCTCTCGACTTCTTCCAGGAGAGCCGATGCCTGACACGCCACCGCTGAGAGTTGCCGTAATTGGAGCGTCTGCGGGTCTGGGCCGGTGCATCGGCATGGGCCTGGCCGATAGGGGTGCGCGGGTCGCCTTCCTCGCCCGGCGTCGTGACCGTCTGGAGCGCGCCGCCAAAGAGGCGGGCAACGGAGCAGTCGCGGTCGCCTGCGATGTCACCGACGGTGCGTCATGCGGGCAGGCGATCGCCGAGGTCGGTGATACCTTCGGCGGACTCGACGCGCTCGTGTACACCACGGGCGTCGGTGTGCTCGCACCGCTCACCGACGTCAGCGCCGAGCAGTGGGGGAAGCTGTTCGCCACGAACGTGACCGGTGCATCACTGATCACCGCTGCCGCCGCGCCCCACCTCGCCGCGAGCGCGGGATCTGCGGTGTACCTCTCGTCGCTGAGCGCCTCGTATTCTGCGCCGTGGCCGCTACTCGGCGCCTACGCGGTGTCGAAAGCGGCGCTGGACAAACTCGTCGAGGCGTGGCGCATCGAGCATCCGAACATCGGTTTCACTCGGCTCGCAGTGGGCGATTGCTTCGGTGGCGAGGGCGACTCGCAGACCGAGTTCAACAGGACGTGGGACCCCCGCGCGCTGGAGGACGCCATCCACTACTGGATGGAGCACGGCTACATGCAGGGCGGTCTCGTCGAGGCCGACCATCTCGTCGACGTCGTCCATTCCGTACTTCGCTGCGGTAACAGCAGCTTTATTCCGAATTTGACCCTGGCTCCGCGGCCGTCCGGCGCCGTAGCCGAGCTTCGACAATGGTGAAGGGCCCCCAATGAAAGAGGCGCGATGAAGTCTAAGGCAGCGGTGTTGCACGGTGTCGGTGTGGACTGGGAGGTCACCGAAGTAGAGCTCGACCCGCCCCACGCCGGCGAAGTTCTGGTCAAAATGGCCTACGCCGGCATTTGTCACTCCGATGAGCACTTCTACACCGGCGACAGTGTCCCGACTTCGGAGATGGAAGAGATGATGCGGGCCTCCGGCGTTCCGGTGCCCGAATGGTTCCCCATGCTCGGCGGCCATGAAGGCTCCGGCGTCGTCGAAGCAGTGGGCCCCGAGGTGACGACGCTCAAACCCGGTGACCACGTTGCCGTCTCGTTTCTGCCCGCCTGCGGAAACTGCCGTTGGTGCGCCACCGGCTACACCTACCTGTGCGACGTGGGCGCCGACATCTACAACAAGGCAATGACCACCGACGGCACTCCACGCCGCCATCTCGGAGATGAAGACCTCATGGCGATGATGCAGGTCGGTACCTTCTCCGAGTACGTGGTGGCATCCGAGCGCTCGCTGGTCAAAGTGCATGACTGGATTCCGTTGGAGGCAGCCTCCCTGGTTTCCTGCGGCGTGACAACAGGATTCGGGTCGGGCTCGATCGCAGCAGGTACCCAGGTAGGCGACACCGTCGTCGTAGTCGGTGTGGGCGGAATCGGCATGAACGCCGTTCAGGGAGCGAAGCTGGCCGGCGCCAAGCACATTGTCGCCGTCGATCCCAACGAGTTCAAACGTGATATCGCGCCGACGTTCGGCGCCACCCACACCGCTCCCGACATCGGTGCCGCGCTGGAACTTGCCAAGGAGATCACCTGGGGCGTAATGGCCGACCGGGTTGTGCTCACACCCGGGGTCGTGCCCGCGGACATGATATTGACCGCAATGATGTTGTTGCGCAAGGGCGGAACCTGTGTGCTGACCGGGGTGCCGAAGATCACCGACCTGATGGTGCCAATCGTCCTCACTGACATGATCAGTTCATGCAAGACGCTCAAGGGCGTGCTCTACGGCGAGATGAACCCGCGCGAGGCCATGCCGAAACTACTGTCGATGTACGAGGCGGGCCTGATCAAGCTCGACGAGCTGGTCACGCAGAAGTACAAGCTCGACGACATCAACGAGGCGATGAAAGACCTTCGCGCAGGCACGAACATCCGCGGTGTCATCGCCTTCGAGTGAGTGAATCAACGACTCGAAACAAGTGTGATGCGGTGGTGATGAGCTTGCCGCCGGCACCGTCGTCATGCCCGAGCGTGCGAACGGCAATGGTCCGGCCAGATCCTTTGATCACCTCACCCGTAAACGGGAAAGGGCCGTATTTGCCGCGCGCGAGAGACATCACATGTGATGACACGCCTTGGATTCTGTTGGTTCCGGTGCTGCGCGCTGCATGATCGATGGCTGCCGCCTCAAGGATGACGAACTGGGGATCAACGTTCAGGGCGGCATCGGGCGAGGCGAACTCGGCAGACAACGCAGGTAGCGTCCACGCGCCGCCGTCGCTGTGCCGTTGGCCACAGAATACCTGCCAGAGTGGCGGCAAATCCGGGCCGTCGATGACTTCGATTGGGTCAACTTCCATCCGCTGCAGCCCCGGTGGCGGTGTGCCGATGGTGACCCCTTGGCCTTCGGTGAGTGCCAGCACCCGATCGCGCCGGTCCGCGTCGACGATTCGTGATCGGCTATAGGCCATCTGTCGCTCCCGCCTTAAGTCCTCGGTCATCACTTCGAAGCGCTTGACGTCGTGCCCGGGATCAAGTATCTGGCAGGAATGGATGACGGGGTTCGGTTCACAATTCGAGCCCGTAGCCGTCGTCGCTGCGGCTGCGGTCGTGGCGATGTTCGGCGGTGCGGGCAGCGATATAGGCCTGATGTGCGTCGGCGGCCATTGCGATTGGGTCACCGGTCTGCAGTCGGCCATGAGCCCGGTACCAGCCGACGGCTCGTCGCAGCCGGTTGCCGTGCTAGGACCGCAGCGCCAGCGAGGCGTCGCGCTCGTCGGGGTTGCGCATCCGCCGCACCCCGCGGGCACGCTGCGCGATTCGAACAACTTGGGCGAGCAGTGGCGCAAAGTCCGCGACGAGCTCGGCGTGCCAGGCGTGACAACCCACTCGTTACGCGAGACGGTGGCGACGCTGATCGACGAGGAAGGCCTGTGGGCACGGATCTGCGCCGATCACCTCGGGCACGTCAAGGTGCCAATGACGCAGGACCGCTACATGTCCCGTGGACGGGTCCATAACGAGGTTGCCGCGCTGTTGGACCGCGCCATAAAGGACGAATAAAGATCGGATCCCATGGATAGAACATCTAATTACCGGGTCTGACGTGGGGCTGACGTGGGGCTGACGGTGGGCTCTGAAGTGAGGCTTTGCGGTGGGCTGTTCAGAGTGGGGCGGGCGGGGCTCGAACCCGCGACCAACGGATTATGAGTCCGCGGCTCTAACCAACTGAGCTACCGCCCCGATGTCGGCACCATGTTGCCATGGGCAGGCTTCGTCAGTTGAACACTGTCTGACCGTCGACACCGATCAGATACTGCTCAATGCCCTGCTCGACTCGTGGCGCGTCGGCCCCTAAGGATACGGCCACCTTATTGCTGGCATTGCGCATCACATCGAAGGTCATCTCGACGGCCTCGGCGTCGGAGAAGTGCTGGCGAACCGCGGTGGCGACGCTGCGGTCGATGCGTCCCGGCGACCAGATCAGCGCATCGACGTATCGCAGCGCTGCCTTCTGGCGGTCAGTGAGCAACCCGGAACCCTCGAAGTGCTCGATGTCGTCGTACAGCGATTCGGATCCGCCGGCGTCGAGCGCCGTCGTTTCGCGCAGCGACTTGCACAGCCGGCAGTTGTGTTGCGCGGCCCCGCGGAGCCGGACCACCTCCGACGTCAGCGCATCCAGCCCACGCAGCCGGGCCACTGCGGGCAGAAATCCGTCGAACACCGCATGGGACGGATCGGTGGCGTGATCCCACGAAATCGGCTCCGAAACCCAGTCCAGATACTCCTGGCCGACGCCAAGCGCTTCCAAGCCGGCCCGCACCCGGGGCGCGAAGTCGGCGATGTACATCTGCACCACGACGCTGAACGTCTTGTCCCCCAACGCAGACCACAGCTGTGACCGCTGCTCGGCGTCAATCATCGAGACGTCGATGCTGAATTGCTCGGCGAACTCCGCGACCACGGTCTCGGCCTCCGACTCCGGACCGTCCACCACAACCTCGACCGGCAGCGCCGGCAGGCCAAGCGTCTCAGCACACACCACCCTGACCAGAGCGCCGATCCGATCGCCGGAAATCGCCACCAACCGCACTAGCTCGTCACGAACGTCCACCGGAGAATTATTGCGCGTAGCGCCGGGTAGCCGATACGGCTTGACCTGAAAGCGCCCTACGATCCGAGGATGACCCCGGATGCCGTGGCACCTGAAACCTTCGTGACCCACGGACCCGGTGGGGTTCGCATTGTTGCCGATCGCCAAGGCGATCCCCGGGCGCGCGCCGTGGTGTTCCTGCACGGCGGCGGGCAGACCCGCCGCTCCTGGGGCCGCGCTGCTGCGGCGGTCGCTGAACGAGGGTGGCAGGCGGTCACTGTCGACCTTCGCGGCCACGGCGAATCGGACTGGTCGGACGACGGTGACTACCGCGTCGTCAGCTTCGCCGGCGACGTCCAAGAAGTGCTGCGCCAGCTGCCGCCGCGACCGGTGCTGGTGGGCGCTTCCCTGGGCGGGCTGACCACAATGCTTCTCGCCGGCGAACTCTCACCCGGCATTGCCAGCGCGATCGTTCTGGTCGACATCGTGCCGCACATGGACCCATCCGGAGCCACGCGCATACACAACTTCATGGCCGACCGGATGGAGTCGGGCTTCGACTCATTAGACGAGGTCGCCGACGCGATCGCCGAATACAACCCCCATCGGCCCCGCCCATCTGACCTGGAAGGCCTGACCACCAACCTGCGCCGCCGCGGCGATCGCTGGTATTGGCACTGGGACCCGCAGTTCATCAGCGGCACCGCGTCGCGTCCCCCGATTGAAGTCACCGACGTCGATCGCCTGCACACGGCGGTCGCCGCGATCTTGGCCGACGGCGTGCCGATGCTTTTGGTGCGCGGCCAGATGAGTGACCTCGTCAGTCAGGAGCGTGCTGACAAATTCCTGTCGCGCTTCCCGCAAGTCGAGTTCGTCGACGTCCGCGGAGCCGGCCACATGGTCGCCGGTGACCGCAACGACGTGTTCGCCGACGCGGTGCTGGGCTTCCTCGCCCGGCATGCCGACACCGGCTGACGTCACACCGTGCGGGCCAGCCGATGCGCAAGCAGTTCGGCGAATCGTGCGGGGTCTTCCAGTGCACCGCCTTCAGCGAGAAGTGCGGTGCCGTAGAGCAATTCCGCGGTCTCGGCAACCGAGGGATCGTCGGCCCGATCCTTGTGGGCCTGCTGCAGGCCAGTGACGAGCGGATGCTCCGGGTTCAGTTCGAGAATTCGCTTCCCGACCGGAACCGCCTGTCCGGAAGCCTGATAGATCCGCGCGAGCGCCGGTGTCATTCCGAAGGCGTCGGTGATCAGGCAGGCCGGCGAGTCGGTCAGCCGACTGGAGAGCCGCACCTCCTTGACATGATCGGCCAGAGTCTCCTGCAACCACGTCAGCAGGTCGGCGAAATCCTTTTCCTGCTCCTCGCGCTCGGCCTTGTGGGCCTCCTTGTCCTCCTCGGAGTCAAGGTCCACCTCGCCCTTGGCCACCGACTGCAGCGGTTTGCCGTCGAACTCGGTCACCGAGCCCACCCACACCTCGTCAACCGGGTCGGTGAGCAACAGCACCTCGTAACCCTTGGCCTTGAATGCCTCGAGATGCGGTGACTTGAGCAGCTGCTCACGACTCTCACCGGTGGCGTAAAAGATCTGCTCCTGGCCATCTTTCATGCGCTCGATGTACTCGACCAGCGTGGTGGGTTCCTCGTCGCTGTGCGTCGACGCGAACGAGCAGATGCGCAGCAGCGCGTCCTGGTTGTCGAAGTCCGACATCAGGCCCTCTTTGAGGACTCTGCCGAACTGCGTCCAGAAGGTGCGGTAGTCCGCCGGCCGCTCAGCCTGTAGTTCTTTGATGGTCGAGAGAACCTTTTTGGTCAGGCGACGCCGGATGGCGTTGATTTGGCGGTCCTGTTGCAGGATCTCGCGGGAAACGTTGAGCGACATGTCCTGTGCGTCGACGACACCCTTGACGAATCGCAGGTACATCGGCATGAGCTGATCGCAATCGCCCATGATGAACACCCGCTTGACGTACAGCTGTATGCCGACACTGGCGTCGCGGTTGAAAAGGTCGAACGGCGCGTGCGACGGGATGAACAGCAAGGCTTGGTATTCGAAGGTGCCCTCGGCCCGCATCGCGATGACTTCGAGCGGGTCATCCCAGGCGTGCGCGATGTGCTTGTAAAACTCTTTGTACTCCTCTTCGGAGACCTCGTCTTTCGGCCGGGCCCACAGCGCCTTCATCGAGTTGAGGGTCTGCGTTTCGATGGTGACGGTCTCTGCGCCACCTTCCTCGGTGGCCGGGGTAGTCCGCTCGACCTGCATCCGGATGGGCCAGGCGATGAAGTCGGAGTACTTCTTGACCAGGCTTCTGATCGTGTATTCCGCGGTGTAGTCGTGCAGCTCATCCTCGGCGTCTTCCGGCTTGAGGTGCATTGTCACCGACGTTCCCTGCGGGGCATCGTCGACCGATTCGATGGTGTAGGTGCCCTCGCCACTGGACTCCCACTTGGTGGCCTCGCTCTCGCCGGCCTTGCGCGTCAGCAACTCGACCTTGTCGGCGACCATGAACACCGAATAGAACCCGATGCCGAACTGGCCGATCAGCTCCTCGGAGGCATCTGCGTTCTTGGCCTCGCGTAACTGCTGACGCAGCTCCGCGGTCCCCGATTTGGCCAGCGTGCCGATCAGATCCACGACCTCCGGCCGCGTCATCCCGATGCCGTTGTCGCGGACAGTCAGGGTGCGGGCGTGTTTGTTCGCGTCGACCTCGATGTGCAGATCGGAGGTATCGACGTCCAGGTCCTTGTTGCGGAACGCTTCCAGTCGCAGCTTGTCCAGCGCGTCGGAGGCGTTCGAGATCAACTCCCGCAGGAACGCATCCTTGTTGGAGTAGACGGAGTGGACCATCAAATCCAGCAGTTGCCGTGCCTCGGCCTGAAACTCCAACTGCTCGACGTTTGTGCTCATCACATTCTCCTCCACGACATCGGACACAAATTTACCGAGACCCCGAATCGCTTACACCCTGGCCCTAGGTTGCCTCGTCTCGGCAGCGAAACATCGAGGTCACAGTTTGAGGAAATTACATGCTGGGTATTTGACAGGTCAGAGCCACATTGTCGAGTGAGCAGGAGAAGCCATGGCGACGATTGCTAACCCGTCGCAAACCCGGGATCCACGCATTACCGCACTTCACCTCGGCGCAGTCGCCAGCGCTATCGTCTCTGGCGCATATGCGCTGGCAGAGCTGGCCGTCGGGACACCGTTTGAGTTCGGTCTTGCGTTGGCGATGTGCGGCGCGTGGTGGATCGCCGCCGACTATCTCGGACGGATGATCGGGCGCGTTCGTGGCGCCCAGCGAGATGCAGCTCCGAGCAAACCGCGCCGAGTTTGCCACGTCGTGTTTGTCGGCAACAGCGAACATTCGTCACCGTCCGCGCCCCACGGTGGCTTCGGATTGGCCGCCTGAGCTGAGGATTATTGCGCCTGGCTCACCGAGGACATATGGAAGTCGGGTATCCGCAGCGACGGCATTGCCGCCCGGGTGGCCCAATCACCCCATTCCCGGGGCAAGGTGACCTCGCTGGCACCGACCTGGGTGGCCCGGCGCAACAGGTCCAGCGGGCTCTCGTTGAACCGGAAGTTGTTGACCGCCGCTGTGACCTCCCCGTCGGCGACGAGGTAGACCCCGTCGCGGGTGAGCCCGGTCAGCAGCAGGGTGGTCGGGTCGACCTCGCGGATGTACCACAGCGTGGTCAGCAGCAGGCCGCTCTCAGTCTCGGCAATCATGTCGGCCAGCGGCGCCTGACCACCCGTCATCAGCAGGTTGTCCGCGGCGACGGCGTACGGCGCGTTGAACTCGGTGGCCGCCGCCCGCGGGTAGGCCAGCGCGTTGATCAGGCCGTCGCGCACCCAGTCCACCCGCTCGATGTCCATCCCGTTGTCGAAGACCGACACCGTTTCCGATGAACTGGTGGCCGCGACGAACGGCGAACAGCCCAGGCCCGCGGCAGCCGGATTGGAGTACAACGTCAGCGGCAAATCGGTGAGCCGCTCCCCCACCCGGGTTCCCCCGCCGGGAACCGACAGCGCCGTGCGGCCCTCCTGTGCGCCGCGACCGGACATCGTCCAGCCCAGGTAGATCATCATGTCGGCGACCGTCGACGGCGACATGATCGTCTCGTACCGCCCCGCGGGCAACTCGATGGTCTGGCCGGCCCAATCCAATCGCGTGGACAATTGTTCCAACAGCAGATCCGTTGGCACACCGGCGAAATCCGGTGTGCCGAGGCCAGCCCAGGCGCTGGCGCCGCCCCGCTTGGCGTTGATCTCCACCGAACCGGTGGGCTGGGTGTAGCGCCGCCGCAGCCCCGTCGACGTCGCCAGCAACGTCGTCTGTAACTCGTGGCGCGCAAAGCCGTACAACAGATCTACGCCGCGAAAACCCTGATTCAACGAGCCTGCGACATCGCCGAATACCTCCGCGCCCGTTCCCGGTACCGGCGCGTCCCAGTTCTCCGGCACGTCCGTGCCGGGCAGCAACGGCGCGACGTCGCGGGCCTCCGGCGCGGACCGGGCCGCCTCCGCCGACGCTTCGACCAGAGCCGGGATCAGCGACGGATCCACCTCCGCGGAGCGCAGCGAACCGACGCGGGCGCTACCACCTTGCCGCACAATCGAAATCACTGTGGTACTGCGGCTTGTTGACACGCCGTTGGTGGTCATCGAGTTGTTGGCCCAGCGCAGCGACGCCTCGCTGCGGTCAGTGACGATCACGATGGTCTCGTCGGCACGCGCCGCCGCCAGCGCGACGTCGACCACCTGCTGCGGGCTGATCATCGGCCGGCCTCCGCCCGGGTGTTGAGCACATTGATGCCGCGAAATAAGGCCGAGGGGCATCCGTGGCTGACGGCGGCCACCTGCCCGGGCTGAGCCTTGCCACAGTTGAACGCCCCGCCCAGTCGCCACGTCGACGGCCCGCCGACGGCCTCCATCGCATTCCAGAAGTCGGTGGTGGTTGCCTGATAGGCGACGTCGCGCAGCTGGCCGTCCAGCCGGCCGTCGCGGATCCGGAAGAACCGCTGCCCGGTGAACTGAAAGTTGTAGCGCTGCATGTCAATCGACCAGGATTTGTCGCCGATGACGTAGATGCCGTCGTCGACCCGTGCGATCAGGTCGGCGGTGGACAGCTCGTCGCGGCCCGGTTGCAGTGACACGTTGGCCATTCGCTGAATCGGCACGTGATGCGGCGAATCGGCATACGAGCAGCCGTTGGAGCGGGGCTGCCCCAGTCGCGGCGCGAACACGCGGTCGAGTTGGTAGCCGACGAAGATCCCGTCGCGCACCAGATCCCAGCTTTGCGCGGCCACTCCTTCGTCGTCGTAACCGATGCTGGCCAAACCGAATTCGGCGGTGCGATCGGCAGTCACGTTCATCACCGGTGAGCCGTAACGCAAGCTGTGCAGCTTGTCGGGTGTGGCGAATGACGTCCCGGCGTAGGCGGCTTCGTAGCCGATCGCGCGGTCGTATTCGGTGGCGTGCCCGATGGATTCGTGGATGGTCAGCCACAGGTTGGTCGGGTCGATCACCAGGTCGGTCGGCCCGGCCGTCACGCTGGGTGCCTTGACCTTCTCGGCCAGCAGCGACGGCAGCTCAGCCAGCTCCTCGCTCCAATGCCAGATCTCGTCGCCAGCGACCGCTTCCCAGCCGCGGGCGGTCGGCGGCGCCAGCGTGCGCATGGTGTCGAAACCACCTGCGGCGGCATCGACGTTGACCGCCTCCAGGCCGGCCATCAGCCGGACTCGCTGCTGGGTGATCGTCGAGCCGAAGGTGTCGGCATAAAAGGTCTGCTCCTTGACCGCCGTCATTCCGGCCGACACGTGGTCCACCCCGTCGGCGGCCAGCAGCCTGCCGGAGTAGTCCGCCAGCGCGGCGACCTTGTCGGCGGTCGGCACGGTGAAGGGGTCGATGCGATAGTTCGACACCCACTTGGCGTCGGTGTAGACCGGCTCGGGTGCCAGTTCGATGCGTTCGTCGTTCAGCGCGGCCAATGCGGTGGCCACCGACACGGCCCGCTGCGCGGTGTCGACGGCGACCGGGACGGAGAGCTCGGCGTGCGATGCGAACCCCCAGGTGCCGTCGACGATCACCCGGACGGCTAATCCGAGTTCGCGGTTGACGACCGTCGTCTCCAACTCGCCGTCGCGCAGCCGAATGACCTCGGTGGTGATGCGGTGAATCCGCAGGTCAGCGTTGCTGGCGCCGGCGGCGGTCGCCGCGGACAGCGCGGCTTCGGCCAGTTGGTGGCGGGGCAGGTGAAGAAAGTCAGCATCGATCCCCCGGTTCGGCGTCACCGCTACACCGTAACGACCGGCTTTAATACAGCCATGGCCGATCCTGGGCTGGCGAAAGGACGCCGCTCCACAGCGCTGGGCTATGCGCTGCTGGCGCCCAGCCTGTTCGGGGTGGTCGCCTTCCTGCTGCTGCCGATGCTGGTGGTGGTGTGGCTGAGCCTGCACCGCTGGGATCTGCTTGGTCCGATCGAGTATGTCGGGCTGGCCAATTGGCACTCGGTTTTGACTGATTCGACGTTTGGCAATTCCCTGGCAGTGACGCTGGTGTTCGTCGCGATCGTGGTGCCGGCGCAGACGGTGCTGGGGCTGGCCGCGGCGGCGTTGCTCGCGCGAGAGCTCCCCGGTAGTGGCGTGTTTCGCACCGTCTATGTGCTGCCGTGGATTTGCGCTCCGCTGGCGATCGCGGTGTTGTGGCGCTGGATTCTGGCCCCTACCGATGGTGCGGTGAGCACCGTGTTGGGGCACCGCATCGAATGGCTCACCGATCCAGGCCTGGCGTTGCCGGTGGTCTCGGCGGTGATCGTGTGGACAAACGTCGGTTATGTGGCGCTGTTCTTCGTTGCGGGCATTCTGGCGATTCCCGCCGAGATCCACGCCGCGGCCCTGACCGACGGGGCGAGCGCCTGGCAGCGGTTTTGGCGCATCACTCTACCGATGCTGCGTCCCACCATGTTCTTCGTGCTGGTCACCGGAATTGTCAGCGCCGCGCAGGTTTTCGATACGGTGTATGCGCTGACCGGCGGCGGGCCGGCCGGCCGCACCGATCTGGTGGCACACCGCATCTACGTCGAGGCCTTCGGGTCGGCGGCAATCGGGCGCGCCGCGGTGATGGCCCTGGTGTTATTCGTCATCTTGGTCGGCGTCACCATCGCTCAGCACCTGTACTTTCGGCGGCGGATCAGCTATGACCTCACCTAGGGCGTCCGCAATTTACGCCGGCCTGGCGGTCGGTGCGATCGTCATCCTGACGCCGTTTGCGCTTGGCTTGTTGACGTCGTTCACCTCGGCTCGGCAGTTCGCGACCGGCACGCCGCTGGCCTGGCCGCAGCCGTTCACGCTGGCCAACTACACGGATCTGGGCGGTGCGGGTTTTGGCCGCGCGCTTGTGGTCACCGCGTTGATGACTGCCGTGATTCTGCTTGGGCAGCTGAGCTTTTCGGTGCTCGCAGCGTATGCCTTCGCACGGTTGCAGTTTCCCGGGCGTGACGTGCTGTTCTGGGTCTACATCGCGACGTTGATGGTGCCGGCGACGGTGACCGTGGTGCCGCTGTATCTGATGATGGCGCAGCTCGGACTGCGCAACACGTTCTGGGCGTTGGTGTTGCCATTCGTGTTCGGCTCGCCGTATGCGATCTTCTTGCTGCGGGAGTACTTCCGGGCCATCCCCGATGACCTGGTCAATGCTGCCCGCCTCGACGGCGCCAACACGCTGGATGTGATCGTGCACGTGGTGGTGCCCTCGAGCCGGCCCGTTCTGGTCACCTTGATGCTGATCACCGTTGTCTCGCAATGGAACAACTTCATGTGGCCGCTGGTGATCACCAGTGGCGCCAAATGGCGGGTGCTGACGGTGGCCACGGCCGCGTTGCAGTCCCGCTACAACGCCCAGTGGACGCTGGTGATGGCGGCCACCACGGTGGCGATCGTTCCGCTGGTCATGCTGTTCGTGGTATTCCAGCGGCACATTGTGCGCTCGATCGTGATCTCGGGGCTGAAATGAACTGCATTGAGATTGCGCGCAGGGCTGTGATTTTCGTTGACTCACGACCCTGGACGCAATCTCAATGAGGCGGCCCCGCGTTTCGACGCTGGTCGCTGCGGCGGTGGTGGCAGTGGCGGCGCTGCTGGCAATGACGGCCGTGCTGCTGGACCTCACGGCCACACCACGCGGCGGCAAGACCGTGGTGACCGTGCGGTTGTGGGATGAACAGGTCGCGACGGCCTACCGGGAGTCCTTCGCGGCGTTCACGCGCGCGCATCCGGATATCGAGGTGCGCACCAATGTGGTGGCCTATTCGACTTACTTCGACACGTTGCGCACCGACGTGGCCGGTGGCAGCGCCGACGACATCTTCTGGCTGTCCAACGCCTATCTCGCTGCCTATGCCGACAGCGGACGGCTGATGCATATCGACAACGCCGGGGACTGGGAGCCTGCGGTGGTCGAGCAGTTCACCCGCGATGGCGTGTTGTGGGGCGTGCCGCAGCTGACCGACGCGGGAATCGCGGTGTATTACAACGCGGATCTGCTGGCGGCGGCGGGGATTGATCCCGCCCGGTTGGCGACGCTGCGCTGGAGCCCCGACCGCGACGACACGCTGCGTGCGCTGCTGGCACAGCTCACGGTCGACGCCGACGGGCATACCGCCGCCACACCGGGTTTCGACCCGCGGCGGGTCAGGCAGTGGGGCTACAACGCCGCCAACGATCCGCAGGGTATCTACTTGAACTACATCGGCTCGGCGGGCGGAGTGTTCCAGGCCGGCGATCGGTTCGCGTTCGACAACCCGGATGCGGCCACCGCTTTCAGCTATCTGGTCACGTTGATCAACGACGAGCACGTGGCTCCCCCGGCGTCGGACACCAACGACAACACCGACTTCTCCCGCAATCAGTTCCTGGCCGGCAGGATGGCACTCTTCCAGTCCGGCACCTACAACTTGGCCGGCGTGGCCGAGCACGCCAGATTTCGCTGGGGTGTGGCGATGCTGCCGTCCGGACCGAAGGGTCGCGTCAGCGTCACGAACGGCATTGCCGCCGCGGGCAGTTCAGCGACACCCCACCCAGCTGCGGTGCAACAGGTCCTGGGCTGGATGGGCAGCAAGCAAGGCAATGACTATCTGGGCCGCCGCGGTTCGGCCATTCCGGCAGTGGTGCCGTCGCAGCAGGTGTATTTCGATTACTGGGCCGACAAGGGCGTGGACGTCACACCGTTTTTCGCCGTGCTGCGCGGTCCGCGCATCCCTGCCCCCGGCGGGACGGGCTTCGCTGCCGGATTCCAGGCACTCAAACCGTACTTCGACGAAATGTTCCTGGGCAGAAGCGACGTGGCGACGACTCTGCGCCGGGCGCAGGACGCGGCCAACACGGCTGCCCGTCGGTAGGGCTAGGCGCCCAGCACCAACTCCGCGGCCAGCGCAGCGCCGCAGACCACCAGGGCGATCGACAGCGCCACCCAGTCAGAAAGCTTGGGTCGCGTGGGTGCGGCCGAGATCTGACCGGTTCCGCCGCGGGCGGTGATCGCGTCGCCCATCTCGTCGGCCCGGCGCAACGTCACCGTGATCGCCGTCGCGAGCAGATCGATCAACTCCAATGCGCGGCGCCTGCGCCGGGCTCGACGGCTGTGCGGTATCTGTCTGGGCCGCAACCGACGCGCGGCATAGAGCACCCGGAACTCCTCGATCAACATCGGGAAGGCGCGCAACGCGAGCGCCAACGCCACCGCCCATTCGTCGACCGGAATCCGCAGCCACCGCAACGGCCGGCCCAAAGTCGCTACGGCAGGCGCGATCTCGGCGACATTGGTGGTCCACGAGACCATGCCCCCCAGGCCCAGCAGAACGATCGACAACGCGGTGATGCGCAGAAAGTTCAGCAACCCGCCCAGCCCTAGGGACGTCGTGCCCACCTGAATCACCGGATGGCCGCCGGCCAAAGCCGCGGTGAGACCACCGATTGCGACCATGATCCATAGCCAGCGCGGCACCGAGGGCAGCGCACCACGAGGTATGTGCGCTATCCGCGCCGCCACCAATATCAGCGCGGCCACCAGCCCGATCGCCACCCAACCCGGGTAGAAGGTCAGCAACACCGAAATAGCGAAAACCACCACCAGTTTGGTGCCGGCCCACAGGTCGTGGACAACTGACCCTCGCGGTATCGGACGCAGCAGCACGACTGGCCGAGGCGGTCGCCGGGTCGAGCGACGCGGGGGTGCAGGCGTACTCACGCGACGCCTCCCGCCGCTGTCGACGCCGGCTCGAGCACGCCGCCGCGCAGATGCAGTATGCGCGGGCACAATTCCTCGAGGCCGGTGAAGTCGTGCGAAATCACCACCACGGTCAGACCTTGCTCACGGCGCAGATCCTCCAGCAACCGCAATAATCCCTGCTGACTGACGGCGTCCAAGCCGGCCAGCGGCTCGTCGAGGATCAACGCCCGCGGCGCGCGGGCCAACAACCCGGCAAGGACCACGCGGCGCATCTGTCCACCGCTGAGTTGGTCGATTCGCCGTTCAGCCAGTGCGCTGTCCAGTCCCACGACGGCCAGCGCCGTCGCCACTCGGTCTTTGTCATGGGGCGAAAACCCGGCCGCCGACGCGACTTCCAGGTTCACCCGGCTGCGCATCAACTGCAATCGCGCGGCTTGAAACGACAACGCCACCGCGCCGACCTGCTCATGGGTCGGCCGGCCGTCGAGCAGGCAGCTGCCGGTGGTCGGCACCGTCAGCCCGGCCATGATCCAGGCCAAGGTGGACTTGCCTGAGCCGTTGCCGCCGTGGATCAACACTCCGTCGCCCGGATAGACCGCGAAGCTGACGTCGCGCAGCGCGGTCTTCTGCCACGGCGTGCCGCTGCCGTATTCGTGGCCCACACCCGCGAGCTCGAGCACCGGCGTGTCCTCGTGTTGGTGGACCGCGACGGTAGCCATCGGCGCCGCCGTCGTCTCGACCATCGCGGTGTTGTCCGGCGAATCACTGAGATTGATTGTGCGGTCGGCGGACTGGGCCTCATCGTTGTAGTGCGTGATGTGAACCAGAGCGGTGCGATGCCGTTCGGACAGGCCGGACATGATGCGCAACAGCGCCTCGCGGCCCTCCTGGTCGACCATGCTGGTGACCTCGTCGGCGATCAGCAGCGCCGGCTTGCGCGCCAGCGCGGCCGCCATCGCCAACCGTTGCAGCTCACCGCCGGACAAGTTTCCGGTGTCGCGTTCGGCGAACCCGTCGAGCCCGACTTCGCTGAGTAATCGATCGACGTCGGTGCTGGTGCCGGGCGGAAGCCCCCACACCACGTCGTCGCCGACCCGCGTGCCCAACACCTGGCTTTCCGGGTGCTGCAGGATAACCGCGGTGCCGCCGGGCCGCCCCAGCCCAACCGCGCCGGGCCGCACGACACTGCCCGAGGTCGGTTCCCGGCCGGCCAGGACCAACATCAAGGTGGATTTTCCCGAGCCGTTGGCACCGGTGACCGCCACGTGTTCGCCGACGTGGACATCCAAGCTGACCGGACGCAATGCGTCCTGGTTAGTGCGCGGGTAGCGGTAGCGCACCTGATCCAGCCGCACCGGAACCGGTTCGATCGGCCCGCTTTCGGCCAGCGCGTCGAGCTTGTGGACATCGGGGATACCGCGCATCCGTTCCAATACTCGCGCCAGCGCCCACCACCCGATCAACGACACGACCGTGACGGAGATAACGCTGGTACCGAGGATCAGCCAGGGCCAGTACTGCAGCGCCACGGCGATGAACCGCCTGAGGTCGTCGGCGGATTGCTGCAACCCTCCCCGCGCCAGCACCGTCGCGATGCCCTCGACGTTGGCTTTGAGTGTGTCGAAGATCAAATGCCGCAGCCGGGCGAGCACGGTCAGAGCGGCCGCCATCCCCGCACCGAAGACCGCGCCGGCCACCAACGATGCGGCGATCACCGTGGGCGTTCCGCGGCGCCTGCGCTTGACGATCCCGGTCAGCCCGCCGATGTAGGCACTATTGACGACGGTCATAAAGCCGCCCATCCCGGCGATCAGGAAGGCGATGATCCCGGCAGCGACGGTCGCGGCGATCAGCACCCGTAACCGGTAGCGGTAGGCCAGCAGTCCCATCGGAACGGTCCCGACCAGCGCCAACGCGCCGGCGAACGGAACCACGATCGAGATGATGGCGATCGCAGCGCACAGCGCGGCCATCACCGATGCCTGCGCAAGTTCGCCGGGCCGCAGCGAATGCGCCCGCCCGGGCGGAGTCGCTGAGCCGGTCGCGGTCATTTCATTGATTCTGCCAGCCGTTGACGCGTATCCCACTTCCGCACGCCGTGCGGTGAGACCGCAAAGATGCCCAACAAGTGGTGTGTATAGCCAAGCTATGGAATTATTAGGGGATGACGACCTCGGCCACTTCCCCGCCTGCTGCTGCCCGCGGCGGCGACAGATTCGGACCCGGCCTCGGGGCGGATCTACTGGCGGTGGTCGCCCGGCTCAATCGGTATGCCACCCAGCGCATCCAGATGGCGTTGCCGGCGGCGCAAGCTCGGCTGCTGTCGACCATCGAGGCGCAAGGCGAAGCGCGGATCTGCGATCTGGCCGCGGTAGACCACTGCTCGCAGCCGACGATGACCACCCAGGTGCGGCGGCTGGAAGACGCGGGCCTGGTGACCCGGACCGCCGATCCAGGCGATGCCCGCGCGGTCCGCATCCGCATCACAGCGGACGGCGTGCGCGCGCTCGACCGCGTCCGAGCCGACCGAGCCGCTGCTATCGAGCCGCAACTCGACCGGTTGGGGGTCGCGGATCGCCGAACCCTGGCTGAGGCCGTCACGGTTCTGCGCCGGTTGCTCGAGGACTCCCCACCCGTTCCACGACCCGGCACGCAGCGGTAACGGCCCAGGTGACGGCTCGTGCGCGGTGGCCGTCAGGTTGTCGGCGCATCATGGCGGGTAGACAAGCGGTGATCGAACCCGGCTGATGCGCGCGGAAGGTGGTGACCATGCGGACGGAGGCGCTGGGTGCCCCGTTGACCGTCTGGGTCGGATCGAGAAGGTACACATTTCCCGCCGGCCGCGACGTCACCGTGGGCCGCGACACCCGCTCGGATATCCGCCTCGACGGCGCCGACACATCGACGTCGCCCACCCACGTGATACTGCACCACGACGGTAAGCAGTGGGTAGCCCTCGACCGCAGCCAACACGGGATCTATGTCGACGGCGTGCGCATGTCCACTGTGTTCATCCGAGACGGCCGGGCCCTTACCATCGGAGACCCGCGGCATGGACCGCGGCTGGTGTTTCAGCTCAGCGCTGCCCCCGCGGGCCCGCCCCGGCCGCCGCCACCCCGCGGGCCACGCCCCCCGCCAGCGGCGGCGGGTCGCGAACCCGGCCGGCGCGGCCGCCCGGCGCCGCCTCCCAGTCAACTGCCACCACGGCCGGGCCCACCCAAACGTCCGCCCCCGCCGCAGAGACCGCCGGAACCGCCGGCGTTTGCGCCGCCGGGACCGCCGGGGCCGCCGGGGCGCCGACCGAATCCGCCCGCGCCGCCTTCTCAATTGCCTACTCAGCGATTCCGGCCGCCGGCACCCGAGCCGCAGCCTGCGCCGCCGCCCGCTGAGTCCGCGCCATCAGCTGACCAGCGACCGGTCGGACCAACGCCGCCGTCGGAGGCGTCGACCCGACGATTTCGCTCGCCTCAGCCGACGCCGGAACCGCCACCGTTCGAAGCCCCACCGGAACCGCCACCGACGACCCAGAGCGAGGCGCCCGATCTGGTCGAGCGGATAACCGGAGCGATGCAACGGCTGATCCCACACCGGCCCGAACCTCGGCCACACGAGATGGCGCCGACCAGCCCATTGCCCCACGCCGACGTCGCTCACAGTGCGGCTCCGCCGCAAAAGCCTGCGGCGCTGGGCACATTGGAGACCGAACAGTTGGGCCTCAACGTCGATGGGCAACCGGTACTTGTCGACGTTTCCTTCACCGCCCAGCCGGGCACGCTGACCGCGGTCATCGGACCGTCGAAGGCGGGCCGCTCGGCTCTGGTCCACCTACTCGCCGGTGAGATGCGGCCCAGTCTGGGCGAAGTCACCATCGGCGGTCACGACGTGCACGACGAATACGCGTCGCTGCGAGCCCGCATCGGCGTGGTGGGTCCGTACGACGTGGTGCATCCGCAACTCACCATCGAACAGGCGTTGGGTTACCTCGCTGAATTGCGGCTACCGCCAAGCACTTCCGTCGACGAACGTCGCCAGGCAGTCAACCGGGTCATCACCGAGCTGCAGTTGAACTCGCTGCGTACCATCCAGGTCGGCAAGCTTTCTGACGAGCAGCGTCAACGCGCCGCGTTGGCATCCGAACTGATCACCGCACCGTCGCTGCTGGTCATCGATGAACCTGTGGCGGGCTCCGACCCGCAGACGATGGGGCTGCTGCGCCGGCTCGCCGACGCCGGACGCGTCGTCGTGGTGTCGACAGCCTCGCCGGACCACGTCGACATGTGCGACCAGGTGTTGCTACTTGCTCCGCAAGGAACTCCGGCGTTCGTGGGGCCGCCCGCCGAAATCGACGACGCGTTGCGCAGCGCCAACTGGGATGAGACTCTCGAACGGGCTGGTGCAGTCCAGCACCGCCTTTCACCGCGCAGCCCCCATGTTTCACAGATCGGCGTCGAATCACTGGCCCCACCCGAACACCTCGGGCTGTGGCGCCAAATCGGGGTCGCGGTCCGTCGGCAGGCCTGGCTATTGGTCGGCGATCAGCGCTACTTCATCTTCTTGACGATCCTGCCGGTGTTGTTCGGTGCCCTGACGCTGGTGGTGCCCGGGCAGGCCGGCCTGGGACAGGCCGACCCCTACGGAAACGGTCCCGACGAGGCTCTCGAAATTTTGGTTGTGCTGAATCTGGGCGCCGTCTTCATGGGTACCGCGTTGGCGATCCGCGACCTGTTAAGTGAACGCCGCATCTTCCGGCGTGAGCAATCCGGCGGGTTGTCGACGCCTGCCTATCTCGCGGCCAAACTCGTGGTCTACAGCCTGGTCGCCCTCGTCCAGACCGGCATCATCACCACCGTCGCCGTCGCCGGTAAAGGCGCGCCGGCCCGGGGCGCGGTTCTGCTGGGCAGCCCGGTGTTTGAGCTCTATCTCACGCTGGCGGTCACCGCCGTCGTCTCGGCGATCGTCGCAATGGCGCTGTCGTCGCTGGCGAAGTACCGAGAGCAACTGTTGCTGATGGCCGTCTTGGTGATCCTGCTGTCGTTTCTGTTTTCCGGCGCAGCGTTTCCGCTGGCCGGGCGGTTCGGTTTGGAACAGATCTCCTGGCTGCTGCCGTCCCGGTGGGGTTATGCAGCGTCAGCGTCCACCGTCGACCTGGCTGCGGTCAATGTGCTGGCGACCAGCGATGAGTTGTGGACACACTCGGTGGGTTGGTGGCTGTTCGACGTGGCGATGCTGATCGGCCTCGGCGCGGTGTGCGCCGCGTTCCTGTATTGGCGGTTGCGGCGTCGTGCTGAACCCGGCACGGCCGTCAGCGAAACGGCGGCCACCGGGCTGCCGGATGCGGGCACGGCGCGTTACGGTCAGGTATGACCACGACTGCCGAACACCTGCGCAACACCCTGGACGGGCGCTGGCGCGATGTGAAGAACCAGATGCGGGACAGGTTGACCGACGAGGTCTTCCGCCCACACCACACACCCAACACCGTGATCGCCCGCACCAAGGTGGTCGAACAGATGACGATCATGGCCGCTGCGGGTGCGGCAGACGATGGTTTCCGCAAGGAACACGGCGGCACCGGCAACGTCGGGGCGGCGATCACGATGATCGAGATGCTCGCGATGTCGGACCTGTCGCTGATGGTGAAGGCCGGCGTGCAGTGGGGTCTGTTCGGTGGTGCCGTGGAGAATCTGGGCACCGAACGCCACCACGAGGCCTACGTCAAGAAGATCATCAACCTCGAGCTGCGGGGTTGCTTCGCGATGACCGAGACCGGACATGGCAGCGATGTGCAGTCGCTGGAGACGACCGCGACCTACGACGCGGATACCGAAGAGTTCGTCATCGACTCCGCCACCCCGACGGCCCGCAAGGACTACATCGGCGGGGCCGCTGAAACCGCCACTATCGCAGCAGTATTCGCACAGTTGATCACCACTGAGGACGGCAAGCCGGTCAATCACGGCGTGCACTGTTTTCTGGTGCCGATCCGCGACGCCGACGGCAACGACCTGCCCGGTGTGACGACGTCGGACAACCACTACAAAGGCGGGCTGCCCGGTGTGGACAACGGGCGCATTGTGTTCGATCAGGTCCGTGTTCCGCGGAACAACCTGCTGAACAAGTTCGGCGACGTCGCGGCGGACGGCACCTACACCTCGCCGATCGAAAACCCGGGCCGCCGATTCTTCACGATGATCGGCACGCTGATCCGCGGACGCGTTTGCGTGGGCGGCAGCGCGGGCAACGCGGCGCGGCTGGCACTGGACATCGCCACCCGGTATGCGTTGCAGCGCAGACAATTCAGCGCACCCGATGACGACGCCGAGGTGGTGATCATGGATTACCTGGTGCATCAGCGCCGGCTGTTCCCGCTGATCGCCAAGTCGTACGCACTGCAGTTCGCGCAGAACGAGCTGGTGTCCAAATGCCACGATCTACAGACCGCGGACGAGCCGGACGCCGAGGAGCAGCGTGAGCTGGAATCGCGGGCGGCCGGACTCAAGGCGGCCAATACCTGGCATGCCAGCCGGACCATCCAGGAGGCCCGCGAGGCGTGCGGCGGAGCGGGTTACATGGCTGAGAACCGGCTGATCGCGCTGCGGGCCGACACCGACGTCTTCACCACCTTCGAGGGTGACAACCATGTGCTGACCCAGTTGGTGGCCAAGGAGTTGCTGACCGCTTACGCCGACGACATCCGCAGCATGAACCCGGTCGAATGGGTTCGCTTCGCGGCCAACGCCGTCGGAGAGCGGGTGATGAAACGCACTGCGGCAGAGACGATTATGCAAAGGATCGTCGATGCCCGCCAGGACAGCGAGGAAGAGGGCAGCCTGTTCAACCGCGGCACCCAGGTCACCATGTTCGAAGACCGCGAGGAGTACCTGCTCTCCTCGGTGGCGCGCCGGCTGCAGTCCAAGTCCAACGAGATGTCGGAGTTCGACGCGTTCAACGCCGTGCAGGATCATGTGCTGCACGCGGCGACCGCGCACATCGACCGGGTGGTGCTGGAGGCGTTCGTCGCGGGCATCGACTCGTGTGAGGACGAGCAGGCTCGCGAGATCCTCGAGTTGGTGTGCGACCTCTACGCGCTCTCGGTCATCGAGGACGACAAAGCCTGGTACATCGAGCACCGGTATCTGTCCACCGAACGGGCCAAGGCGGTCACCCGCGGGATCAACGAGCGGTGCCGACAGTTGCGACCACACGCCGAGACATTGGTCGGCGGGTTCGGGATTCCGGAAGAATTGCGGTACGCCGAGATGCTGCACCCGGAGAACCTGCCCGTATGACGCCGGGACCTTCGCCGAGATTGCGTGCATGGCTGTGGTTTCAGCACCGAGCGCAACCTTCACCGCAATCTCGCCGACGTCGCCCCACCCAGATGTGACCAGGCTCACGTTCCCACGCTTGGCGAAAGCTGGGAATCTGCCCCCGATTTGGTGAAACCGCTGGATTAATTCCAGCGTTGGAGGCACGACGACGCTAGCCTGACAAGGGATTTCTTGATCAATGGTGATCGTGTACGGCCGGAGTTAACCCGCTGTTTCACGCACCTCACCGCGGTAGGCCGCGGCGATGAAGCGGTAAAACGCCCGCAACCTTGCCTTACTGACCTGGAAACAACGCCATCGCATGCTTGTGCTCAATGTCGCCTGCGGACCGAGGAGGAAATGCGCGTGGCTGCCGATCCGGACACCGACAGCATCAACACGCTGTGCGCCTACTGCGGTGTGGGATGCGGCATGCTCCTCGAGGTTGACACGGATCCGCAGACCAGTCATCGACGGGTGACGAAATCGACTGGGCAGCGGACTCATCCGACCAACTTCGGCCGGTTGTGCACCAAAGGTGCAACCACCGCGGAAATGCTTACCGCACCGGGCCGCATGGAGTCGGCATACTTGCGGCCCGAGCGCGGTGAACCCGTCGAGGCCACTGACATGGACACCGTGATCACGCACTGCGCCCAGCGGCTACGCGCCATCATCGACGAGCATGGGCCGGACGCCGTCGCGTTGTATGTTTCTGGCCAGATGTCGCTCGAGGCTCAGTATCTGGCGAACAAACTGACCAGAGGGTTCATCGGCACCAACCAGATCGAGTCGAACTCTCGGCTGTGTATGGCCAGCGCCGGTTCCGGTTACAAACAATCCCTGGGCGCAGATGGCCCGCCCGGCTCTTACCAGGACTTCGAGGCAGCCGACGTCTTCTTCGTCATCGGCGCCAATATGGCTGACTGTCATCCCATTTTGTTCCTGCGGATGATGGACCGGGTCAAGGGCGCCGGCGCCAAACTGGTCGTCGTCGACCCGCGCCGTACCGCAACCGCCGAAAATGCTGATCTGTTTTTGCAAATCAACCCGGGCACCGACCTGGCGCTGCTGAACGGCCTGCTGCATTTGATCGTCGAAAACGGCCACGCTGATTCCGAATTCATCGCCGAGTTCACCGAGGGCTGGGAAGTTATGCCGAGCTTTCTGCAGCAGTTTCCGCCCGGTACCGTCAGCGAGATCACCGGCATCGCCGAAGCAGATATCCGCACCGCCGCCCAGTGGATCGGCGAGGCTGTGAACTGGATGAGCTGCTGGACAATGGGACTCAACCAGAGTACCCACGGCACCTGGAACACCAACGCGGTTTGCAACCTGCACCTGGCCACCGGCGCGATCTGCAAACCCGGAAGCGGACCTTTTTCGCTGACCGGTCAGCCCAATGCGATGGGCGGCCGTGAAATGGGTTACATGGGGCCGGGTTTGCCCGGCCAGCGTTCGGTGACCTCTGAGGAGGACCGCGACTTCGTCGAGGACGCCTGGGGCATCCCGCGTGGCGCGCTGCGCACCGACGTCGGCGGCGGAACCATCGACATGTTCAGCCGGATGGCTGACGGCCAGATTAAGGCATGCTGGATCATCTGCACCAACCCCGTTGCCACAGTGGCCAATCGTAAGACGGTGCTGGCCGGTCTGGAGCGGGCCGAAATGGTGATCGCTCAAGATGCCTTTCTCGACACGGAGACCAACGAGTACGCCGACGTGTTGCTGCCGGCGGCGTTGTGGACCGAGTTTGACGGCGTGATGGTCAATTCCGAGCGCAATCTCACCCTGTTCCAGCAGGCGGTCGACTCACCCGGTCAAGCATTGCCGGATTGGCAGATCATCGCCCGGGTCGCTGCCGAGATGGGATACGCCAACGCATTCGACTACCGCAGTGCCGAGGACGTCTTCGAGGAGATCAAGCAGTTCGCCAACCCCGATACCGGTTACGACTTACGCGGAATCAGCTATGAATGGCTGCGCGAGACCCCGGTTCAGTGGCCGTGCCCACCCGGTAGCACGCGCGACCGCAACCCGATCCGCTACCTCAACGACGGGGTGAGCCAGAACCCATTGGTTAGTGAGGACGGCAGCATCCCGCGGCTGGCGTTCGCGACTGCCAGCCGTCGCGCGGTGTTCTTCGCTCGGCCTCACCTGTTGCCGGATGAGATGCCCGACGACGACTACCCGTTCCTGCTCAACACCGGTCGTCTGCCGCACCAGTGGCACACGATGACCAAGACCGGCAAGGTGGCCAAGCTCAACAAGCTCAACCCGGGGCCGTTCGTGGAGATCCACCCCGACGACGCGACGCCGTTGCAGATCGTCGACGACGATCCTGTCGAGATCGCCTCGCGTCGCGGGCGCGCCGTACTACCCGCCGTGGTCACCGACCGGGTGCGGCCGGGCGACTGCTTTGCTCCGTTTCATTGGAACGACGCATTCGGCGAATACCTGTCCATCAACGCCGTCACCAACGACGCCGTCGACCCCACCTCGCAGCAGCCGGAATACAAGGCCTGCGCGGTCACCCTGACCAAGGTCGCCGTCACCGAACCCGCCGCTCCCGAGACCTCCGCACCGGCCGCCGAAGCTGCGGTGATCGGCTCGGCCCAAGTCGATGCGTTGGCCCAATTGCTCGGTGTCGCAGACCAACCCGTGCCAGATTTCGATCCGCTGGGCCGCAGCTACCTTTCCGGGCTGGTGAGCGCGTTGCGCTCGGAAGCCGGTCACCGCGCGGCCGGGGTGCCGATCCTGCCTGTCAACGCCCCGTTCGAGCCGGAGACCAGGATGTGGGTCGACGGTGTGCTCGCCGGGCTATTCTCGCGCGGACCAGTGCCTGACGCGCTGCGCAAGGCCGTGCCGGATGACCCTGTCCCGGACGTTGTACCAGCCGGACCAACGCTTGCCCCGATCACGGTGTTGTGGGCGTCGCAGACCGGCAACGCCGAGGAGTTCGCCACCGAGTGCGCTGCGCAGCTCGGTGCGGCAGGATTGCCGGTGGAATTGCATGCGATGGATGAGTTCCCAGCGGCCGAGTTGACGGCGGCACGAGAACTGTTGATCATCACCAGCACCACGGGCGACGGCGAGCCGCCAGACAACGGCGCCGCACTGTGGGAGGAACTCTCCGCGAGGGACGCTCCCCGACTCGTCCACACCCGTTACGCGGTCCTGGCGTTCGGCGATTCCAGCTACGCCGACTTCTGCGGCCACGGCCGCAAGCTTGACGACCGGCTGTCGGATCTGGGCGCCACCCGCATCCTGGACCGCGTTGACTGCGAGCCTGACTACGAGGATGCTGCCGCCGGATGGCTGGAGGCGGTACGCGACGCGCTGACCAAGACGCCGGTGCTCGTCGGCGGTGGTGCTGCTGGCGCTCCCGCCGCCGGCCCGGTCCCAGCCGGTCTTGCGGGCGCACCCAAAGCTGCGCCGACCAAGCCGGAATCGCAGCTATACAGCCGCAAGCGGCCGCTCATCACCTGTCTGGTACGGAACAGGCTTCTCAGCGGTCCGGGTTCGACCAAGGAGGTGCGGCAATTCGCATTCGGTCTGCCCGAGGGCACACTGAGCTTCCATTCGGGTGACGCCCTGGGTGTGTGGCCACGCAACAGCCCCGCGCTGGTAGACGAATGGCTGGACATCACCGGACTCGACGGTGAGACCACCGTTGACGTCCCCGACCACGGGCCGACACGATTGCGTACCGCCCTGACCGAAAGGTTCGAGATTGCTCGTATCACCGGCGATCTGCTGCGCTTCGTCGCCGAACGCACCCGTGACCGCGAGTTGTCCGCGTTGGTCAAACCGGATAACAAAGCGGCGCTGACTGAGTGGATGTGGGGCCGCCAGACGGTGGATGTGCTTGCGAAATCACCTGTCACGGCCTCCATTGACGAATGGCTATCAGTACTCAAACCAATTGCGCCGCGGCTGTATTCGATCTCGTCGGCATCGATCGACAACCCCCATGAGGTGCACCTGACGGTCAGTACGGTGCGCTACGACTTCGATGGGACCCACCGAGGCGGGGTTTGCTCGACGTATCTGGCCGACCATGCCGACGGCGACGACATCGGCATTTTCGTTCAGAAGGCCAACCACTTCCGCCCACCGGCCGATCCGAACACGCCGATGATCATGATCGGTCCCGGCACCGGGGTCGCACCGTTCCGCAGTTTTTTGCATCGACGCCGTGTCCTCGGGCACCGCGGTCCTAACTGGTTGTTCTTTGGCGAACGCAACTCCGCGACCGATTTCTATTACCGCGACGAGATCGAGACGATGCGCGCCGACGGGTTTCTCAGTGCGCTTGACCTGGCGTTCTCCCGGGATCAGCCCGAAAAAATCTACGTGCAAGACCTCATGCGACAGCGCGGCGCCGAAATGTGGCAATGGCTACAAGACGGCGCACACTTCTACGTCTGCGGCGATGCTCATCTGATGGCCAAGGAGGTTGACCGCGCATTGCACGAGATCGCCCAACAACACGGTGGCCTCGACCGCGAAGCGGCGAAATCCTACGTGCGGGACCTTTCCCTGGCCAAGCGGTACCAGCGCGACGTCTACTGACCGGCACGCTCCCGCGCCCGACCACCGAACAACGGAGTACCTAGATGGCGTGGTTCCTCGCGTGAGAGAGCCCGCAACGGTGAGCACAGCTGCGGGGACATGGCAGCGGTGCAAGGCCTGGCGCCGTCGCAACTAATGGCTCCCCCGGAAGGACTCGAACCTTCAACCGTTCGGTTAACAGCCGAATGCTCTGCCAGTTGAGCTACAGGGGACTGCCCGGTCCACGCGGACATAACCGCGCGACGAGGGATGACTCTAGCTTACGGGCCCGCGGCGGCGCCAAGTCACCGCTGCCGCCCGCCGCCGCCTGCCGATGTGAGGCAGGATGTAACCACGCACCGTTGTTTGGAGGGGACCGCATTGATCCGGTATGTCGTCGTGCTGGGACTGGGTTACATCTTGGGCGCGAAGGCGGGCCGCCGCCGCTATGAACAGATCGTCGGCACCTATCGCGCGCTGACCGGCAGTCCTGCCACCAAATCGCTGATCGAAGCGGGGCGACGCAAGGTCGCCAATCGGGTCTCGCCCGACGCGCGGATGGTGACGTTGACCGAGATCGAGGATGGGACCAGCGTCGTCGAGCCGCAAAATCGGAACGTCGCGAGGTAACCGCTGAGGCTGTTGGCGGCGACCCGCTGCACTCGGCTTCGCCGAGTTTGCGATCGCCGCTCAGGCTGTCAGATCGTCGCCGCTGGCCTGCTCGAGCAGGCTGCGTCGATACGCCTCCATCGCGACCAGGTCACCGAACAGCGCATGATACTCGTCGCCTTGCTCAACCGGTGACATGCGCTGCAGCTTGGACTTGACCTCGGCGATCTGCCGGCCCACCCAGACTTCCTGCAGCCGGGCCAGCACCCCGGCGATGTAGCGCGGCAACTTCTCGTCGTCGTCGACCCGGATTCCCTCGACGCCCAATTCGCTGATCAGTCCTGCCGCGGCCGGCGACGGAGCCTGTTGGCGCACCGCGTCGAGCCACTGGCCGCCGCTGATGCCGGCGTTGGTGCCGCCGGCCGCCTCGATCGCGGCGCGTACGGCGGCATAACCGGGATGGGTGAAGCTGTCCACCGTCAGCGCGTCGAACACCGGTCCCGACAATGCCGGATATTGCAGCGCCGACTTGAGCGCCTCGCGTTGCGGCCACAGCGTCGGATCCCGCGGATCGGGACGCAACGCGGCGGGCCCGGACATCTTCTCAGCGGGCGCCACGGCGCTGCGCTGCGGCCGGCCCCGGCCTTTGGCTTGATCACGCACCCGGCCGACGACCTGGGCGACGTCCGACCAACCAACCCAGCCGGCAAGTTGGCGCGCGTACTCGTCGCGCAGCGTGGGGTCCTTGATCTGGGCGACCATCGGCACGCAGCGGCGCAGTGCGGCCACCCGACCCTCGGCGCTGTCCAGGTCGGTCTCGGCCAGCGCGCTGCGAATCGCGAACTCGAACAACGGCGTTCGCCGCGCCACCAGGTCGCGCAGCGCACCGTCACCGGACGCCAGCCGCAGATCGCAAGGATCCATGCCATCGGCGGCCACTGCGACAAACGACTGCCCGGCCAAATGCTGTTCGCCGCCGAACGCCTTGAGGGCAGCGTTTCGGCCCGCTTCGTCGCCGTCGAACACGTAGATCAGCTCACCGCGAAAGAAGTTGTCGTCCATCATCAATCGCCGCAGCATCGCCAGGTGCTCGTCGCCGAAGGCGGTGCCGCAGGAGGCGACTGCCGTGGTCACTCCGGCCTGATGCATCGCCATCACATCGGTGTAGCCCTCGACGACGACGGCCTGATGGCCCTTGGCGATGTCCCGCTTGGCCAGGTCGATACCGAACAACACCGAAGACTTCTTGTACAGCAGCGTCTCGGGAGTGTTGACGTACTTGGCTTCCATCGGGTCGTCGTCGAACAGCCGCCGGGCGCCGAATCCGATCACCTCACCGGCCGACGAGCGGATCGGCCACAGCAGGCGCCGGTGGAACCGGTCGATCGGACCGCGCCTGCCCTCTCTGGACAGACCGGCGGCCTCCAGCTCCTTGAATTCGAAGCCCTTGCGCAGCAAGTGTTTTGTCAGCGAATCCCATCCCGACGGGGCGAACCCGCAACCGAAATGACGGGCCGTTTCGGCGTCGAAACTGCGCTCGGTCAGATACTGGCGAGCCGGCGCGGCCTCGGCGGATTCCAGTGCTTCTGCGTAGAACTGCTGGGCAGCGGCAGTGGCGGCAACCAGCCTGCTGCGACTGCCGCGGTCACGCTGCACGCTGGTGGCCGCGCCGCTGTAGGTGATCGTGTAGCCAATCCGGTCGGCGAGCACTTCGACGGCCTCGACGAAGTTGACGTGCTCGATCTTCTGGACGAACGCGTACACGTCGCCGCCCTCGCCGCAGCCGAAGCAGTGGAAGTGGCCGTGGTTGGGCCGCACGTGGAACGACGGCGACTTCTCGTCGTGGAAGGGGCACAGGCCCTTCATCGAATCGGCGCCGGCGCGGCGGAGTTGGACGTAGTCGCCGACGACCTCGTCGATGCGGACTCGTTCGCGGATGGCGGCGATATCGCGATCGGAGATACGGCCGGCCATCGGCACAGTGTAGAGCCAGCGGACGACTAACTTGCCTCGATGCGTTCCAATCGGCCCTCGGTGTAGGACGCGATCTGGTCGACGATGACGCGCAGCCGGGCGCCGTCGTCGGCGGCGGTGTTGAACGCCGGGACGAAGATCGGGTCGAGGGTCCGCGGGGCGCCGGCCAGCAGCCACTGCGCGACCCGGTGAATGCGTTCGCGCTGCCGGGCTTGGATTTCCCGGTGCCGCGGGTCGGACATGATGAACTGCAGCGCCAGGATCTTCAGGACCGCAACCTCGCCGCGGACCAACTCGGGCACCTGCAGGTTGACGGCGTATCGCACCAGCGGCCCGGACCCGGCGGCCGCGCGGGTGGCCGCGATCGCCGCCGAGGCGAACCGGCCCACCAGCTCGCTGGTGAGGCGCTTGAGCGCCACCGACGCCGCGAGCGTGGCGTCGTACTTGCCGACCGCGGCGACCACCGGCAGCCCGGAGAGGCGCTTGGCGGCGCCAACCAGGTCGTCGGCGCCCACATAGGTGAACTCGGTTTCCCCCAGTTTGGCCAGCGCGGCGGCCTCGTCGTCGTCGGCCAGCACCCGTAGGTCAATGCGCCCGGAGACGACACCGTCCTCGACGTCGTGCACCGAATACGCGACGTCGTCGGCCCAGTCCATCACTTGCGCTTCCAGACAGGCCCGGTCCGGTGGCGCCCCCTGACGCACCCAGGCGGCAGCGTCGGCGTCGGCGTGATAAAAGCCGAATTTGCGCCTGTTCGCCGTGCGCGTCCAAGGATATTTGGTGACCGCGTCCAGCGCCGCCCGGGTCAGATTCAGCCCAGCGCTAAGTCCTTGTGGGTCAAGGGCTTTGGGCTCCAGACTGGTGAGAATACGGAAATTCTGCGCGTTGCCCTCGAAGCCGCCATAGGCTGCGGCGACCTCATCGAGGGCCTGCTCCCCGTTATGGCCGTACGGCGGATGCCCGATGTCGTGGGCCAATCCGGCCATGTCGACTAGGTCGGGATCACAGCCCAACCCGATCGCCATGCCCCGCCCGATCTGGGCGACCTCCAACGAGTGCGTCAGCCGGGTGCGCGGAGTGTCGCTTTCGCGGGGCCCGACGACCTGGGTCTTGTCGGCCAGGCGGCGCAGCGCGGCGCTGTGCAGCACTCGGGCGCGGTCGCGGGCGAAATCGGTGCGGTGCTGGCCCTCGCTGCCCGGCAAGCCCGCCGTCTTGGGCGCTTCGGGCACCAACCGCTCACGGTCGTGCTCGTCGTAGGGATCGTGCTGGGTCATCGCCGCTCAGTCTGCCAGTACGTTCCGTCGGCGGATTACATTGTCGACCATGCGCACCGTTCGCCTGCTCGGCCTGGTTTTGGCGGCCTTGGGCGCCGCACTGCTGCTGGCGCCGAGCGCGGGCGCGCAACCACCCTTCCGACTGCCCAACTACGTTGTCGACAACGCCGGCGCATTGAGCGGGTCGGGCCAGGGCGCGGTCGAGTCGGCGGTCGACAAGCTCTACACCGACCGCAAAATCCGGCTGTGGGTGGTCTACGTCGACAGCTTCTCCGGACAGGGCGCCATGGACTGGGCGCAAAGCACCTGGCGGGCCAGCGACTTGGGCTCCGAGGACGCGTTGCTCGCGGTGGCCACCGTCGACCGTTCCTATGCGTTCCTGGTGCCCTCGACGGTGAAGAGCATCAATTCGCAGCAGGTCGATGACCTGCGGCACAACCAGATCGAACCCGCGCTGCGTCGCGGCGGGTGGAGCGGTGCGGCCATCGCGGCCGCCAACGGGCTCAACCGAGCGCCCGGGTCAACAAATTGGGCGCCGCTGGCGATCGCGCTGGGCGTGATCGCGGCCGCGGTGCTGGCCTTGTGGCTGATCATGCGTTACCGGCAGCGGCGCCGGCGGGCGACCGAGGTGGCCGCGGCGCGACGCATCGACCCCACCGATTCGGAGGCGTTGGCCGCGGTGCCACTGCACGCCCTCGACGACCTGTCGCGGTCCAAGGTGGTCGACGTCGACAACGCATTGCGCACCAGCACCAATGAGCTGGCGCTGGCGATCGACGAGTTCGGCCCGCAACGCACCGAACCGTTCCGCCGTGCGGTGGAAAACGCCAAACAGACTCTCGCTCAGGCATTTAACGTACGTCAGCAGCTCGATGACGCCATCCCTGAGACCCCGGCGCAGCGGCGCGAGCTGCTCACCAGTGTAGTGGTGTCGGCAGCGCGGGCCGACCGTGAGCTCGAAGCGCAGCGGGAGGCCTTCGAGCAGCTGCGGGACTTGGTGATCAATGCGCCGTCTCGGGTGGACGGACTGACCCAGCAGTTCGTCGAGCTCACCGCGCGGGTGGAACCGTGCGAACAGCGGCTGGCAGCGCTGCGCGACGAATTCGATGCCGCGGCCCTGACTTCGGTGTCCGGCAACTGTGAAACGGCCAAGGAGCGGCTGGCTTTCGCAGAACAGAACATCGGCCATGCCCGTGAACTGGCGGCGCGGCCGGTCAGCGGGCAGCTCAGTGGCCTGGTGGATGCCGTACGCGCCGCCGAGTCGGCCCTGGGCCAAGTCCGCGCGCTGCTCGACGCCGTGGACAGTGCGGCCAGCGACATCCGCCACGCCGCCGCCACCCTGCCGGAGCTGATCGCCGACATCCGTTCGGGGATCGAGCACGCCAACGTCTTGCTGGGCAAGGGGCCAGGCCAGCACACCCGCCAACTGGCCACCACGCGTGATGCGGCTGCCAAGGCGGTCGACGTCGCGCAAGCGGGCGGCGCGGCCGATCCGCTCGGGGCGTTCACCCGATTGACCAAGGCCGACGCGGATCTGGACCGGCTGCTGGCTGTTCTCGCCGAGGAGCAGGCCACCGCCGAGCGCCTCAACCGCACGCTGGAACAGGCATTGTTCACCGCGCAGTCGCGGGTGCGGGCGGTGTCCGACTACATCGACACCCGTCGCGGCAGCATCGGCCCGGAGGCGCGGACCCGACTTGCCGAGGCGAGGCGGCAACTGCAAGCCGCCCTCGACCAGCGCGCGACCAACGTCGACGAGGCGATCTCGTACGCCAACGGCGCGGCGACGCTGGCCGCGCAGGCGCAGGCGCTGGCCAACGCAGATCTCGAGTCCGCGCAGCGCGCCTACGCCGGGCGTTACGGCGGCGGCAACCAGATGGGCGCGATGCTCGGCGGGATCATCATCGGCGACATGCTCGGCGGCGGAATGCGTGGCGGCTTCGGCGGAGGTTGGGGCGGCGGCGGTGGCTGGGGTCCAACCTCGTTCGGCGGCTCCGACGGCGGCTTCTTCGGCGGCGGCGGCAGGTTTTAAGTTCCGTTTGCCGCGAGCGTGCGTGTCCCCGGTCGACACGCCGGGGTGATTTCCGGGTTTACGCACGCTCACGCAGCACGTGAGGCGGTCAACTCGATGTCGATGCGGCGCACCATGTCCCAGGAGCGACGCCGCACGTCATCGGCCACAATCGAGAGCACCGTCCAGCCAATCTCGCGCAGTGCAGCACGTTTTTGCCGGTCACGGCGCAGGTCGTCGGGACCGCTGTGCCAGTCGAACCCGTCGTACTCGACGGCAACCAGGCGGTCGGGCCAGGCGAAGTCGACGCGCCACGTCTGCCAGTTGCGGTCGACGATCTCGTACTGAAGTGCGGGCGCCGGCAGTCCGCCATCCAGCATCGCCAGCCGCGCCTCGCTTTCCATCGGCGATTCCGCTTCGGCTGCGGCCAGTGGAATCAACTCCCGCACATGGACGATTCCACGCCGACCGGCCTGACGGGCAGCTGCCGCGCGTAGCTGGCGTCGACTGCACGTCGCGCTGCGCAGCGCGGCGTCCAGCGTTGCCAACGCCCGGGGCCGACGCAGGCTGCGTGCGACTTCGACTGCCGTCCAAGCCGGTTCGGTGGCCGGTCTGCCATCGACGATGCCCAGCGGCGCGCCCTCGCGACGGTGCACGACCAGTCCGTCGGAGTTGCGCAACTGATGCCCGCATGGGTTCAGCACGTGCAGGTCGTCGCCGTTCTCTGTGTCGAAGCCATAAGCGGCGGCAGCGGTTCCCAGACAGATGGCAACGGGCTCACCGGCGCGCAAGTCCAGCCCGCGCAGTCGCAGCAGCATGTCGGGTTCTGTCCGAGCGTAGACGCCCGTCCACACCGAGACGAGTTCCCCACGGGCGACGCCGGTTTCGAATCCGGCGCGGCCGAGTCGCTCGATCAGCTCAGCGGTGGTCGCGACGCCGCCGTGCTCGGCCAGGAGGCTATCCAGATCGTTGACCATCGGCGGATTGTGCAGCCCATGCGGCGGCGACGGTAGCCACGCCTGTGGATAGCGAGCGTGCGTGGACCCAGCGACACGCA